>JACRCR010000109.1 GCA_016218925.1 Deltaproteobacteria bacterium
GGGCAACTGCCTGCCGAGCCTGCACGCGGCCAACTGCCTGCTGTTCATGCACTTCAACCGCACGCGGCCGGCGCCGCGGCTGCACGGCGCGCTGGCGGCGGCGATCATCGCCTCCACGCTGCTGGTCAAGCAGCACTACGCGGTCGATCTGGTCGCCGGCGGGCTCGTCTATGCGGCAACCGCAACGTTTCTGCGGAGCATCGAGATCGTGGGAGTCGAGAGCCCAGAGAGAGAAGCAGGTACGCTGCTGCCTGTCGCGCAGCACGGAAGCTGTGAGCGTTGACGCGGTTCCCCTTGCCAGAGCATCTCGATGTGGTGGCCAGGCACCGGCGACGCCAGCGCGATCAAGGGACGCTTGAAGCAGGGTTCCGGAACGATTCTGCCCTACGCCAGCCCGCGTATTGGATGTCCTGTCACCGCGGGGTTGTGTGAGGCCGCGCTCGCGAAAAATGCCGCGAATTGAGTTACGCGATCCGCGTCGTCGCCACCGTCTCGAACTCGATCTTGCGCGCTTCTGTCACGCGTCGTGACGCATCGAGGATTTCGAGCGACACGAGATCGCCTCTCGCGTCGTAGTCGAGGATGATGCCAGGCTTGTCCTCGTCGCTTTCGGACACTTGTGCGCCCTCCTTCAGAAGGACGCTCAGAGTGTCGGTCTTCTCGTCGTAGGAAACCTTCATCGCCGCTGCCTCCAGTACTTCTCTATCTTGCCGGTACGATACGCTGTCACCACTTCGTTGGGGATTCTGTCTGTGTCGATGACCACCCGGACTACGTACAATTTCGCGGGATCGCCCATCGAGATCTTTGACTGTAACACGTGTCGGCCCGGCCTCACCTCCCAGCGCTCGCCAGGCTCTCGCAACACCCGCTCAACCAGCCCCTCCGTCAATCCCCGCCGGTCCATTTCGAAGCGGGCGTGGGCGGTAAGCACGTGATCCCGGATCGGCTCCCTACTTCATCGTGACACCGCAAACAGCATCGGAGAATGAGTATTTCAAGCGGCGTGCCGCAGGTATTCTCCTGGCCCGCGAGTCTCTGGGTATCGGATGTTCACGTCAATGACAGGGCCGCCCCTGCGCCACCCATCGCACGCCCGGCTTCCGACAAGCGAGCAAGTCCCGGCGCCCGAGCCCCGCCAACCTCCCGGCGGCCAGGATCGGATCTCGTTCGGTCGGCCGAGCGCTTCGGTGCCGGACGACCGCCGCGCTCGTCGCTGCGCGGGTAGCGGCGGAGTTCGCCACCGCATCGAGGACGCGGCGGTCCGGCCCAGGCGACTCCATTGATCTCGCCCAGCCGGCCTAGCACGACTGCCCTGGACGAAGCGGCGATGGTGGCCGCGCGATCCTAGGCTGGATGGGGCTGATTCCTGTGCTATCTTCCCGCAAGCGCAGCAACGGAACGCCCCGGACGGGTCTGCGTGAGATCGCGGTGATACGTACCCTCGGCGGCGCTGAGTTTGGCGGATGCCGTCCGAGTAGAAGCGGAAACCGCGCGTGGGAAGATTTCCTCTAGCCGGAGGTGGCGCTCATGCAACAGACGTACACTGCCGTGGTGAAGGAAGACGAGGGCCGCTGGGTTGGCTGGATCGAAGAGGTCCCGGGGGTCAACTGCCAGGGGGCGACGAGAACCGCGCTTGTCGAATCGCTTCGCGTCACGCTTGCCGAGGCGATCGCGTTCAACCGCGACGAGGCGAGTAGTGCACCCGGGAGAGGATACGAAGAGTTGCCTATCGCGGCATGAAGCACCGTGAGACAGTCGGGGCTGGAGACTGCGACTGGTTGCCTGCTTCATGTGCACGCGTAGCGTGTCGTGCAGGTCTGATGAAGATGGCGCTCAACATCCGAAGGCGGGAAACGAAACGACCGGCGGAGACCCTGGCGAGCCGGGCTGGGGATTTGAACGCTATGCACTCCACAGGCCGTTGGGTAGAATGCCGAGGTGACGCAACTGACCATCACTCGGATTCGCGACTTGGTGCGCTCTTTGAACTACGTCGTATCTGTTCACGCAGCGGAAGAACTTGAAGATGACAACCTCACGATCCTCGACCTCGAAAGCGTCCTCCTCACGGGCAAGATCATCGAAAGACAGCGGGATCGCAGCTCCCGTGAAGTCAAGAGCGTCGTCCGTGGTCATACAATCGAAGGCCGCAAAGCCGAGTCGGTTGTCAAATCAAGTCACGCCGGGGCACTCTTTGTCATCACGGTCTACCTTGTCTAGCAAGGCTTGCGCGTCATGCGGGCGCGCTGGGATTCAATCGCGAAATGTCACTCGCAGCTTCGGCGCTGGCAAGGCACTGCTGGTGATTGAAGGCATTCCTGTGTGGTCGTGCCCGCATTGCGGGGAATCATATTTCACCGCCGACACCATGCACGAGGTCGAGCGCATCAAGACGCTGCGGAAATCTGTGGCGGTAGACAAGAAGGTCGCGGTCGCCGTGTTTCAGTCGAACTGTTCCGAGGCTGGGCGCGCATGACGACCGCTACCGCAACCCAGCCCCGAAGAGTGGAGAAGCCGTGGGGCTACGAACTGATCTGGGCCCACACCGATCGCTACGTCGGCAAGCTTCTGAAGATCAACGCCGGCCACGCGCTCAGTTACCAGTTTCACAGGCAAAAGGACGAGACGATCTACGTGCTGAGCGGAACTCTTCGGCTGCACTACTCCGAGGATGACTCCCCGCCACGGGCGATCGATCTGGGACCGGGCTCGGTCTTCCATATCCGTACCGGTCTGCGCCACCGCTTCGAGGCGGTCGGAGATGTCGAACTGCTCGAGGCTTCGACTCCCGAGCTCGACGATGTGGTGCGCCTGGAAGACCGCTACGGACGCGCGGCCAAACCCACTGCATGAGCAGCGGCCGCACTCCAGGCCAGACCCGGGTGGCTCGCCGATGACGCGACCCCGCGTCGCGGTCGACATCGTCACCGGCTTCCTCGGCAGCGGCAAGACCACGCTGCTGCGCGGGCTGCTCGCCAGTGCGCCGGCGCGCGAGCGCATTGCGGTGATCGTCAACGAAATCGGCGAAATCGGCATCGACGGGCGCGTTCTCAGTGGCTTCGATTTTCTCGAGAACGTGGTCGAACTGTCGGACGGCTGCATCTGTTGCAGCATCGACGAGTACCGATTCGACTTCGCCATCGACGAACTGCGGCGACGGCTGGACCCGACGCTGATCGTCATCGAGACCACCGGGGTTGCCGATCCGGCCCCCGCCATCGAGCGAGTGCGGCGCTGCGGTCTGGGTCTGGACGCGGTCATCACGGTGGTCGATGCGCTGTCGTGGACTCGGGCGTGGCGAGTGAGCGGGGCGGCCCGGCGGCAGATCGAGGCGGCCGACTTTCTGGTGATGAGCAAGCTGGACCTGGTCGACTCGCGGGCGCGAGCCCGGCTGGAGAGCAAGCTGCGGCGCCTGGCCCCGCGGGCGGTCGTGCTCGCGGTCGACCATGGCGCACTCGCAACCGACGTGCTGCTGGCGACTTCGGTGCGTCGTTGTCGTGACGGCCAGCGCAGCGACAACGATCTCAGCGAGAGCGACGCTCGCGAGAGGCATCTCGGTGGCTCGCGCGCCGACCGCGGCCAGCGCAGCGACGCCGACGTCAGCGCGAGCGACGCGCGCGGGAGTCATCTTGGCGGCTCGCGCGCCGACCGCGGCCAGGTCACCGACCGCAACGCCGCCGCTGCCGGACTTGCCGTTGCGCCGGCTCATCTGGCCGAGGATGGCGTCGAGTCATTCGCCGTACGCGGGGAGGAGGCGCTGGACCGACCGCGCTTCGAGGCTTTTCTGGCCGCGCTGCCCGGCGCGGTGTGGCGGGCCAAGGGCCTTGTGAATTTCGCCGAGGGCGGCGGCGCCCATCTGTTCAACTTCACCTGCGGTCGCTTCGAGCTTGCGGTTCTACCGGTCGCGCCGGGCCTGTCCGCCCGGTCGGGTCTGCCCGACGGATCGGGCCCGTCTGACCAATCCGCCGCACCTGGTTCGGCCGCCGGCCCCGCGCTGCAGGCGGTCTTCATCGGCGCCCACCTGCTCGGACTGCGAGAGTCAATCCAGAGCGGGCTGGACTCGTGCCGTGCCCGCCCACAGCACGAGTTGAGCGAGACTCGCGCACGGGGCAGGTTACGAGGATGATGGCGCGTGACCGCGAGGGCCACGGCGGCGAAGGCGCGCCGAGCCGGCCGCGCGGTCTACGGTAACGCGCGAAACGGACGGGACGCAGGACACAGATGGCTACCCAGCAGACTATCGAACTCCCCAAGGTGCCAGAGGCAGCGGCCGCGGCCGCGCCGCCGGCGCTTTCGAGCGGACTCGATGAAGTGCTGCTGGGCTCGGGCAAGGTCTCGGTCGACGACCTGCGCAAGGTGCGGCGCTTCTCGGCCGAGAAGGGCGAGCGCATCGAGCGGATGCTGGTCGAACTCGGCTTCCTGTCCGAAGACGATCTGCTGCCGATCCTGGCTCGCTACCACAAAGTCGCGCTGGTGCGCGCTGGCGATCTGCCCGAGGAGCCGCCCAACGTCGAGCACCTGACCGTCGAGTACATGCGCTCGGCGCGCATCCTTCCACTGGAGCGCACCAACGGGTCCTTGCGGCTGGCGATGGCCGACCCCGGAGACCGCGCGGTGATAGATGTGGTCGAGCAGGTCACAGGTCTTGGCGTCGAGCCTGTACTGATGCGTCCGCGCGACCTGACCGAGCGCTTCGAGGCTCTGTACGGCGCGCTCGAAGGCGGCGCCGAGGGCGATGCCGCCGAGCGCGGCATCGAAGTCCTTACCGAGGACGAGGAAGACGTTGAGCACCTGCGCGACATGGCCAGCGAGGCGCCGGTCATCCGCCTCGTCAACCAGATGCTGTCGCGTGCGGTCGAGCAGCGCTCCTCGGACATTCACGTAGAGCCGTTCGAGAACGAACTGCGCGTGCGCTACCGAATCGACGGCGTGCTGCACGATCAGGATCCGCCGCCGCGCAACCTGACCGCGGCGATCATCTCGCGCATCAAGCTGATGGCCAAGCTCAACATCGCCGAGCGCCGGCTGCCGCAGGACGGTCGCATCAAGCTTCGCCTGGTCGGTCGCGAGATCGACCTGCGAGTCTCGAGCCTGCCCACGCTTTACGGCGAGAGCGTGGTGCTGCGTATCCTCGACCGCTCCAGTGTCGTCGTCGACCTGATGCGGCTGGGCATGCCCAAGGACACACTTGAGACCTTCACACACATGATCGCGCAGCCCCACGGTCTGGTGCTGGTGACCGGACCGACCGGTTCCGGCAAGACCACGACGCTGTACGGCGCCCTCGACAAGATCAATTCGCCCGAACTCAAGATCATCACCATCGAAGACCCGGTCGAGTACCAGCTCCGCGGGGTCAACCAGATTCACGTCAAGGCCCAGATCGGACTGACCTTCGCCAACGGCCTGCGCTCGATCGTGCGTCAGGACCCCGACGTCATCATGATCGGCGAGATCCGCGACTCGGAGACCGCCGAGATCGCCATTCAGGCGGCCCTCACCGGTCACCTCGTGTTCTCGACCTTGCACACCAACGACGCCGCCGGCGCCGTCTCGCGTCTGCTCGACATGGGCGTCGAGGACTACCTGCTCGCGTCCTCGTTGCTCGGGGTGATGGCGCAGCGCCTGGTTCGCCGCGTCTGCACGCAGTGCCGCCAGGCGATCGAGGCGCCGCCGGAGTTCCTGCGCTCGCTCGGCGCCCGCGCCACCAGCGCGCCGGTGGAGTTCTACGAAGCCGTGGGCTGCGCGAAGTGCGCCGGCACCGGCTACTACGGCCGCAGTGGTATCTACGAATTGCTGCAGTGCGACGATGTGATGCGCAAGCTGGTGGTCGGCCGCGCCACGGCCGATCGCATCAAGGCAGAGGCCGCGGCCGGCGGCATGCGCACTTTGCGCGACGACGGCTTCTGGAAAGTCGCCGACGGCGTGACCACGATCGGCGAAGTCCTGCGCGTAACCCAGGATCAGTAACGCGAGCCAAGGCCACGCCGTGTCGTGCATAGCCGTCGTGCCCGCCCACCGCGCCGCGCACACGCTTGCGGCGACGCTGGATTCCCTGCTCGAAGATAACGGCGACTTCGTCGAACGCGTCATAGTGGTGACGTCGGTTGCTGATCCCACCGCGCAGGTTGCGCGGCGGTGGCCGCGCGTCGAGCTGGTCGCCGCGCCGTCGGCGCTGAGCGCCGGCGCCGCGCGCAATCTGGGAAGGCTCCGCGCGGGGCAGGGCGCTGATCGGCTGCTTTTCGTCGACGCCGACTGCGTGCTGGAGCGGGGCGGCGCGGCCGCGCTCGCGCGCGAGCTCGAGCGTCGCCGAGTCGCTGCGGTGTCGGCAAGGGTCAGGCGCCGCGGCGGCGGCGTGGTGGCCTGGCTCCGCCACGCGCTCGAATTCAAGGAAGCCGAAGGACGCCTGCCCGCGCCGGCGGCGTGGCTTCCGCCTTCGACGTCGATGATGTGCCGAGCTGCGGCGTTCGACCGCGCCGGTGGGTTCCCCGACCTCTGGCCCGGTGAAGACCTGGTGTTCGCCCACCGGCTGCGAAGTCTCGGCGAGAAGATCGTGCTCAGCGACGCGGTGGAGACCCACCATCTGCATCCCGGCGGGTTCATCGGAATGCTCGCGCACCAGCGCCGCCTCGGCCACACCGCCGCCGTCGCGCGCTCGCTGACCGGGATGGAAGGCGTCACGTTCGTACGCCACCGGTGGCTGGTGCCGCTGCTGGCGCCGGCGCGTCTGGTGCGTGCGCTGTCGTGGTTCGCGCGTTCGTCCACGCGCGAGTTGCTGGTGCTGCTGGCGCTGTTGCCTCTGTACGCGCTCGGCTTGGCGGCGTGGACTATCGGTTTTGCGGGCGGGGCGAGGCAATGCGCGCGCACCGGCCAGGCACCGCGAGTCGGCAGTGCGCGCGAGGGACGACGCGGAACCCGGGCGTGGTCGCGCACCGGCGGAATGCGGCGACTCGGTCGCGCAGGCGCGCGTGAAGAGAGAGAGCGATCCGGGGCGTGCGCGCGCACCGATGCGCCTCCGCGGGAGGCTTGCTGAGCCGTGTGGGTCGCCGGTGCTTCGACGGGGGAGGGCGCCGCGCACGTCGCGGCGCAGCCGGTGACGCTGGATGGCCTTTACGTTCTGGTGGCGCGCGCGCTGGCGGTGCGCTACCGGCGCTCGTCGCTGGGATTTGCGTGGAGCCTCTTGCAGCCGTTGATGGCGATGGCGGTGCTCACGGCGGTGTTCGCGAACGTGTTCACGTCGATCGAGCGCTATCCGGTCTACGTGATCGTCGGGGTCTTCGTGTGGGGATTCTTTTCGCTGACGCTGGTGCAGGCGATGGACAGTCTGCTCGGCGCCGCACCGATCCTGCGGCGCGTGGCGGCGCCGCCGGCGCTGTTTCCGCTGGCGGTGGTTGCGGCCAATCTGGTCCATCTGCTGCTTTCGCTGGCGCTGCTGGTCGCCGTCGGCGCGGTGTTCGGTTTCGTCTCGCCGTGGCTGGCCCCGGCCGCGCTGGCGGCGCTGTTTCCGCTCGCGCTGTTCACCGCCGCGCTGGCGCTGGTGATGTCGGCGGTGTGCGTGTTCTTCCACGATGTGCGCTACTTCGCCGAGGGCATCCTGCTGCTCGGCTTCTACGCCACGCCGGTGATGTATCCGGCCTCGATCGTTCCCGAACGCTGGAGCGCTTTGCTGACGCTCAACCCGATGGTGTGGCTGCTGGCGCCGCTGCGCGATGCACTGTGGGCGGGCCGCGGCCCGGACCCATGGCTGCTTGCGCTCACTACCGCTGCCGCCGCGCTGGCGGCGGTCGCGGCGTCGGCGTTGTTTGCGCGTCTGTCGCGGCGCTTCTACCTCTACCTGTGAACGCGAGCTTCACCACCGCAGAGGTTTCCCGCGACGGCGTGCCCGTGGCTGCGCCGGCGCTCGCCGAGCGTACGGCGGGCCAACTCGCGCAAGCGGTGGCCGATGGAGCGCCGGCGAAAGCGCAAGCCTCTGCGCGCGCGCCGGCTGTCCAGGCGCGCGGTCTGACCGTGCGATTGCGGCGCGAGCGCCATCGCATCCGATCGTTGCGTGAGTACTTCGTCGAGAGCGTGCGCGGGCGCCTGCTGCCGGCCGAGTGGTTCGAGGCGCTGTCGGAGGTTGACCTGCGCGTCGATGCAGGCGGGCTGCTGGCGGTTATCGGTGCCAACGGCGCCGGCAAGACCACGCTGCTGCGCGCTCTGGCCGGGATCGTCGCGCCGAGCAGCGGCACGGTCGCGATCCGCGGCCGCGTGGCGCCGCTGCTCGAACTCGGCGCCGGTTTCGATCCCGAACTGACCGGGCGCGAGAACGTCTTCCTGTTCGGTGTGCTGCTTGGACGGCGCCGCCGCCAGCTGCGCGAGGCCTACTCTTCGATCGTCGACTTCTGCGGCCTGGCGGATGCGATGGACGTGGCGATCAAGAACTACTCGTCGGGCATGGTCGCGCGTCTCGGCTTCGCGGTGGCTACCGCGTGCGCCCCCGACGTGCTGCTGGTCGACGAAGTACTGGCGGTCGGCGACGAGGCGTTTCGTGTGCGCTGCTCCGCTCGCATCGCCGATCTGCGCGCCGGCGGCACCGCCATCGTGCTGGTCAGCCACGACCTGTTTCTGGTCGAGCGCGAAGCCGACCGTGCGGTGTGGCTCGACGCCGGCCGCGTGGTCGCCGAAGGCGCGCCGAGCGACGTCGTCGCACGCTACCGTGGGCAGGGAGCGCCGCGATGAGGCCGGCGGCATCTTCACCGCCGCGATGCGACGCCGCGATGGCGCAGCCCGCATCCTCGCTACGGCGAAGCAGTACCGCCACGACGCCAGCGGTCGCCTCGGCAACTGCGCGCCAAGCGTCGTCCGGCGATCCGCAGCAGCAGGCGCCATTGCGCGCGCCGGCTCGCGTCTCCGCCGTAGTCGTCGCGTACCGCGGCGAGGACTGCATCGACGCCTGTCTGCGCGCGCTGCTGGCCACGCGCTATCCGGCGCTCGACGTGCTGGTCGTCGACAACGGCGGCGGTGATCTCGCCGCGGCGGTTGCCGCCGGTTACGGCGATCGCGTGTCGGTGCTGACGCTCGATCGCAACCACGGGTTCGCCGGCGGAGCCAATCGCGGCATCGCCGCGGTCGCCGGCAGCGCCGACATCGTCGCGCTCGTCAATCAGGACTGCGTGGTGGACCCGGATTGGCTCGCACCGATGGCGACTCAGTTGCTGAGCGATCCTACCATCGGTGTGGTCGGAGCGCGGCTGCTGGACAGCGACGGCGTGACGCTGCAGCACGCCGGCGGCGTGGTTGCCGCCAACGGCCTCACCTCTCACCTGGGCCGCGGCGATGTCGCCGCCGGCGCCTTTGCCGAGACCAGCGACGTCGAATACGTCTGCGGCGCGTTGATTGCGCTGCGCGTCGATACCTGGAGACGGCTCGGCCCGTTCGACGAAGGTTACTTTCCCGCCTACTTCGAGGAAGTGGATTTCTGCGTGCGCCTGCGCGCTGCGGCGATGCGCGTGGTCTACGTTCCCGCCAGCCGTGCCCGGCACGCCGAAGCCGCATCGTCGGCGGGCTCGGCGTCGCGATTGTTCCTGCGGCGCTATCACCGCAGCCGGCTGCGCTTCGTCGCGCACCATCTGATCGGCGGCGGCCGCGGCGCGTCGTGGCTGCGCGCCGAAGCGGCGTGGCTGCTGAGGCTGCGGCGCTGGCACGACATCGCGCCGGTGCTCGGCGCGTACGCGTGCCTGCCGCGGCTACTGCTGCATCGAAGGCGCGAGGTCACGGCGCCGTGAGCCGCGTGCTGATGGTGTCGATGGGCGTGCCGGCTTACGTCGCGGCGCGCCGTCACGGCGGCCCCGGTCTGCGCGCGGCGCACTTCGCCGGCGCGCTGTCGAGCGCCGGCGCGCAGGTGCTGGCGCTGTGCGTGTGCACGCCGGCCGACGGGGTTGAACTCGGCGAGGCGCCGGCCGGTGGACCGCGCGGCGTCGAAACGCTGTTCGTCGACGAACGCGCCCTGGCGGCGATCTCGCTCGGCAGCGCGCCCCGCGGTGGCGCTTCGAACGGCCGCCTGCCGCGAACTTCGGAGAAGCTGCGCCGCCGCATCGAGGCCTTCGCGCCGCAAGCCGTGGTCGGAGTGACCGTCTACGCTGCGGCACTGGCGCTGCGTCTGGGCCTGGACGCGCCGCTGTGGGCCGACGTTTTCGGCGATCTGCTGTGCGAGGCCCAGGCCAAGGCCGCGCTGAGCGGCAGCGACTGGAGCATGGTTCATTTCTGGACGCTGCTGCGCCCGGTGCTCGAACGAGCCGATCGATTCTCGGCGGTGTCGTTGGCGCAGTCGCATGCGCTGATCGGCCAGCTCGGACTGGCGGGGCGACTGTCTGGGCGCACCGCCGGCGAGGAACTGGTCGCGGTGGTTCCGTGCGCGGCCGAGGCCGGCATCGACGCGCCGTCGCGCGCGCAGGCGCGGGCTCACTTCGGGCTTCCCGACGATGCTTTCGTGCTGCTGTGGTCGGGCGGGTTCAACACCTGGTGCGATGTCGATACTGCGGCCGACGGCGTCGCCGCGGCTGTGGCGGAAAACCCGGCTCTGCATCTGGTGGTCAGCGGCGGCACCATCCCCGGCCACGACGAGGAGAGCTTCGGCAGGTTCCGCCGGCGCATCGACGCGGCCGTTGCGGCTTGCTGCGCGGGGCGTGGCCAAGGCGCCGGCGACGCAGCTTGCGCGCGCTCCCGCGTGCATCTGCTCGGCTGGCGCGCATCGCACGAGCTGCCGGTCCTGTACGCCGCGGCCGACGCCGGTCTGAACATCGAGAAGCCGTTGTACGAGCGCCGTCTGGGAGGCGAGAACCGCGTGGCACAGTGGCAGGCCAACGGCCTTCCTTGCGTCACCACCGCGCTCAGCGAGTCGGGGGCGGAGCTGGTGCGCCGCGGTCTGGGCTGGCAGGTGCCGGTTGCCGACCCTGCGGCGCTGGCCGCGAAGATCCGCGAACTCGTCGCATCTGCGTCGATGGTCGCTGCCAGCGGGCAGCGCGCACGCGAGGTGGCGGCGCGCGAGCTTGGTTTCGAGCTTACGGCTGCGGCGCTCACCAGGTGGTGCCTGGCACCTGAGAGGGCAGGCGATCACGGCGCCGAGCGTCTGGTGCGGCTGGGCTTGCTGTCGAGACCCGAGGCCAGCACCGAACTGCTCGAGGCCTACGTGAAGGAACTTCCGCTGTGGCAGTTGCTGCGTCGCGGTCTGCGCTGGACGCTGCGTCGCGGGCTGGGCGCTGCCAGTGCGGCGGCGCGCGCGAGCTTTCGCAGCAACGGCCGGCGCTGGTAAGAAGACCTTCGATGTCAGTGCGCAGGCGAGTTCTCGTCATCGGGTTGGACGGTGCCCCGTTTCCGCTGCTGCGCCAGTGGGCCGAGGCCGGGCATCTTCCGACTCTGCGCCGCCTCTTCGCAGAGGGCAGCGCCGGGGTGCTGGGCTCGACGATGCCTCCCACCTCGGGTCCGGCCTGGTCTTCGTTCGCCACCGGCAAGAACCCCGGCAAGACCGGCATCTACGACTTCCTGTACCGGCGCGCGGGCGGTTACGTATTTCCCCCGGTCAACACCACGATGCGCAGCGGCGCCAGCCTGTGGAGGCTGCTCAGCGACGCGGGCCTCAAAGTGGGCGTGGTCAATCTTCCGATCTCGTACCCGGTTGAAGAGGTCGACGGAGTCTTCATCAGCGGCTGGATGACGCCGTACTTCGCGACCGACTACACCTGGCCGGCGGGGCTCGGCGAGGAACTTCGCACGCGCGTCGGCGACTACCGGATCTATCCGGCCGAGACCTTCAGCGAGCGCGGCGCCGAAGGCTTCTTCCGCGCCGCCGACGAACTGCTCGACCTGCTCACCCGCACGACGCTGTACCTGATGGAGCGCAACGACTGGGACTTCTTCATGACGGTCTACTTCGACGTCGACCGCATCCTGCACCAGCTCTGGCACTATCTCGACGACGATCATCCCTGGCGCCGCGGAGACCGGCGCGACGGCGCCACGCTGGCGGCGCCGGTGCTGCGCTACTTCCAGCGGCTCGATGCCGACATCGCGCGAGTGATCGCCAAGGCCGGCGAGGGCACCAGCGTTCTGCTGATGTCCGACCACGGCATGGGGCGCGCTTCGCGCTTCGTGGTACTCAACAACCTGCTGCTCGAGCTCGGCTTGATGAAACTCGACAGCGATCTGCCAACCCGCCTGAAGGCCTTCGCGCTACGCCGCGGGCTGACCCTGCGCAACGTGCACCGGCTGGCCGACAGACTCGGCCTGGCCAAGCACGCCGAATACAAGAACGTCTATTCGTTCGACGGCGTGCTAAAGCGCTTCTTCCTGTCTTTCCTCAACGTCGATTGGGAGCGCACCCGGGCCTATTCCTACGGCCGCCACTACGGCTCGCTGTTCCTGAACGTGAAGGGCCGCGAGCCACGCGGGATGATCGAGCCGGCCGCCTACGAGCGCACGCGTGACGAAATCGCCGAGGCTGTGCTTGCCTATCGCGATCCGGAGCTGGGACGGCCGCTGGTCTCGCGCGTCATCCGGCGCGAAGAAGTCTACCGCGGCGCGCGTTTCGAGGAGGCCCCCGACCTGATCCTGCTTCCGTGGGACGACGCCGACATCTTCTACGGTCTCTCCGACTTCGGTTCGAGCCGCATCTGGGACGAGACCTACCGTTACTCGGGTATGCACCGCGACAACGGTGTGCTGGCGGCGTGTGGTGGCGCCATCGCTCGTGGCACGGCGCCGGCCCGCGCGAGCATCGTCGACGTTGCGCCGACGGTCCTGCATCTGCTCGGCCAGCCGGTTCCCGACGACATGGACGGGCGAGTGCTCGAGGAGCTGCTGGACGCGGATTTCCTGGCCGCCAATCCGGTGCAGCGACGGGCGGTGACCGACCACGGCTCCGGTGCCGACCAAGCCATGCCTCAGCGCGACTACTCCGCCGAGGAAGAAGCCGAAGTTCTCGAGCGTCTTCGCGACCTCGGCTATCTCAACTAAGCGCCGCAATGCGAGTTGCGCGATCGGGTCCGCCCGTCTTGCTCCTGGCGCTCGGTGCAGCGGCGCTGGCGGGTTCGTGGCCGTGGCTGCCGGCGGCGTTGATGACGCCGGCGCTGCTGTGGCTGCCGGGCGCCGTGCTGGCGCGCCGCTTCGACGGTGGCGGAGCCGGCGTATGCGCCGGACCCGGCTGCTTCGCGCTGGCAATGGCGCTGTCGCTGGCGATTCTCTCGGCCGCGACGGCGCCGCTCTACCTTCTGCGCGCACCGCTCGAGGCCGCGCCTCTGGCGGCGGGCGCGGCGTTCGTCGTGCTCGCCGCCGGCGAGTTGTGGCGCCTGCGCGGCGAGCGTGATGGGAAGCGACCAGGCTACGCGGCGCCACGCGACGGCGCACGCCGATGCGAAGGCGACCGGCGCGGTGACACCGGCGAGTGGGCTGCGTTCGCGCTTGCGGTGGCGCTGTTGCTGCCCGCGTTGCTGCGCTACGGCGGCGGCAACGTCGACGACTGGTGGGATCTTGCGTTCGTCCGCTCGTGGATCGAGCACGGGCGCTTCTCGTTCGACGAGCCGTTTCTCGGCAGCGGCCGCGCGCATCCGCGCTTCCTGTGGAGTGCGTGGCTGACTTTGCAGGCCATCGTCGGCGCCGGCCGCGCCGACGAACTGTGGAGAATCCAGGCCGGCCCGCTGGCCGGCGTCGTGTGCGTGGCGGTGGTATCGGCGTTTGCGGCGTTTGCGCGCGCGCTGTTCGGGCGCGGCGACGCCCGTACGATCGCAACCATCGCGGTGGTGCCGGCGTGGCTGTGGGCCAGCGAAGAGATTCCGTTCTTCGCGCGCGCCTACCAGGACAAGCTGGTTGCCGCGTTCGCGATGGCGCCGCTGCTGCTGGCGCTGGTCGTTGAACTGGTGCGCGAACCGGCACGCGGGCGCCGACGCCCGCGTATGACCGCGTTGGCGCTGGTCGCGGCCGCGACCGTTTCGGTTCACAGCCTCATCTACACGATGACGGTGTTTGCCGCGCTGCTGGTCGTTGCGTCGGTGCACGGACGGCGCACGGCGGCGTGGCTGCGCTCGCGTGGCGGCCTCGGATTGATCGCTGCGCTTGGCGTGCCGGCACTGTATCCGCTGGGGCAGGCGGTGTGGCTGGCGGCAGCTTTTGGAGCCGAAGGCATTTCGCTGGCGCAGGTCGACAACCCGGTGGTGCGCGCGCATCTGGCGCTCGGGCGCATCCTCGGCGCCGGTGCAGGCTGGGACGGGCGCGTGCCGGAGACCGTCGAACGCGTCTCGGCGCTGTGGATCGTTCATCCCGGCGCGGTGTTCGCGCCGATCGCCGTTTTAGCGCTGCCGGGCCTGGCTCTGGCGTGGGCGACGCGCCGGCGCGCGGAGTCGCGCATCGCGCTGGCGCTGACGCTGGTGCCGGCCTTGCTGCTGTTCGTGCCGGGGCTCGCCGCGCTTGCCGGCCGCCTGTGGGTGCCGTGGATGCTCTATCGCCTGGGCTGGCTGGTGCCGGTGGCGGCGTTGATCGGCGCGGCGATCGGCGAGGGCATGCGAGCGAGCCCCGCGGTAGCCGTTGCCTCGCGTGAGCCGATGCGCTTCGGCGCGCGCGTTCGCGCAGCGGGGCTTGCTCGTACCGGTGCGCTGGTGCTTGGCGCTGCAGCCGTTGGCGTTGCATACCGCGAGGGCGCCGACCGCCTGCGCCGCGACATGGCCGAGCATCCCGGTCCGGCTTCGCGCGCGCCGCGCGGAAACTCGCTGGCGGTCTTTCGCTTCCTGGCCCAGCAGTCGCAACGCGAAGGGACGGTGCTTGCACCGCCTGGGTTCTCCGAGCTGACTCCGGCACTGGCAGGCAAGTCGGTGGTGGCGTTCACCGAGCGTGGGACGCTGGTATTCGCGCTCGACGAAAGGAATGCCTACCAGCGCCTGCGCGACCGCGCGCAGTTCTTCAGCGCGACTGCGACGCCGGCGCAGCGTGACGCCATCGCCGCTCGTTACGACGCGCGCTGGGCGGTGCTGCCTCGGCGCCTGGTCGCGGCCGGAAGCGAAGAGCGCTGGATTCGCCGCTTCGGTGCCGAGTCGTTGCTGGCCGCGCACGCAGCCGACCAGCGCAGCTCGTCGTGGAGCAGCGATCGCGCGGGAGTCGGCGAGAGACTTGGCGAGCGCTGGCGCATCGTGCTGGAGAATCGCGACTGGTTCGTCGTCGCCAACGACGCTGTCGGGGCCGATGACGGCGCGGCGCAGTCGCCGCGCGAGCGAGATCCGGATCGAGGCTTCGACGGCGCCGTCGAACCGCGGGCCGGCGCATCCGAAGGCGCTGTCAAACCGGCGCCGCCTTGGCTCGCCGTGCTCGGCGCGCGCCCGGCGCCGGCGCGCGAAGACGCGCCGACTGCGTCCGCGCCGCGCGCGGTGCTGGCGTCGGTGGCGTCATCGCCCGGATCGCTGGCGGGATTCGAGCCGCCTCCACAGGTTCTCGCGCCGGTTGCGCAGCCGATCTGGACCGGGGGATCCGAGCCTTGGGAAGACGTTCCGAGCGAGGCCACGATTACCATGGATATCGGCGCCGAGTGCGTGGTCGCAGCGGTGCGCGTGATTCCGTACGCTCCGCGGCCGCGGCGCGAGGCTTTCGAAGTGGTGGCCGGCCGCAGCGTCCTGCGCACACAGGCCGTCCACGACCGCCCATTGGACCTGGAGTTGGACGCTGCGGAGCCGCGTTCGCGCGTGACGCTGCACGTACGGTCGCTGCTCGGCAACCCGATTTCGCTGCGCGACGTGCAACTGCTCGGCGATCCCTCTTCGTGCGGCGCCGCGTGGCCGCTGTACGCCGCCCCCCGGTTCGACATCCTCGAACCGGGGGGCGCCGTCTTGCAGCGGCTAGCGTTCGAGCATCCGAGCAGCGGGCGGCCGTTGCTGTCGCTGGCCCACCGCGTCTCGCGCGAAGGACGCAAGGAAGCCGCGCGGGCATTGCTGCGCGAAGCGACCCGGCGCGAGCCGTCGCTGGTGCAGGCGTGGATCGATCTGGGTTTCAGCGACGACGGCGCCGGCGATCGCGAGGCGGGTCTCGCCGATTTCACCGGCGCGATGCGCGCCGATTCACACAGCGCGTGGGCCCATGGCTGCGCGGCCTGGGCGCGTTATCGCAGCGGCCACACCGGTCTGGCGCTGTGGCACGCGCTGCGCGCGCGCAGCCTGGATCCGTACTACGCCGACGGCTGGACACTGCTCGCCTACGTCGCGCATCGTGCCGGGCTCGACGCGCTCGCGGAGCGCTGTCTGGATTCGGCGCAGCGTGTGGATCGCCAGCGCAACTGGCCGCTGCTGGCGCGCGCCGAGTTCGCGGTGGCGGCCGGCAACGTCGCACGCGCGCGCGAAATCCTCGTCGCGCATCTTGGTGCCGCGCCCTTCGACCTCGAGGCGCGAGCGCGGCTGCGCGATCTGGATCGGCGCAGCCGTGCCGCGGCGGGCGAGCAGTGAGGCCGCGCGTCGCGCTGGTGGGGCCGATCGCGCCGCTGCGCGGCGGCATCGCCTCTCACAGCGCGCGGCTGGTCGAAGCACTGGCGCGAGGCGGTTGGGCCGTCGAGGTGCTCTCGTACTCACGGCTATATCCGCGTCTCGGCTTTCCCGGCAGTTCGCAGTTTCTTGATCCGGCGGCAGCGCTCGATGCGACGCCTGAGGCAGAGCCGCACGCCCGCGTGCATACCTTGCTCGATACGTTGGACCCGCGAAGCTGGCGGCGCTCGGCGGCGTGTCTGGCGCGGATGGATCCCGCGCGCGTGGTCGTGCAGTGGTGGCACCCGGTCACCGCGCCGGCGCTGATCTGGCTGCTCAGCGGCCGGCAGCGCCAGTCCGTCACGATCCTCTGCCACAATCTGCTGCCTCACGAGGCGTTCCCGCTGGCGCGGCGGCTTGCGCGCGCCACGCTCGGGCGCGCCGGTCTGGTGGTCTGCCACAGCCGCAGGGTTGCTGACCAGGTACTCGGCTTGCTGCCGACGGCTCGGGTGGAGACGGTGGAGCTTGCGCCGCTGATAGATCCTGACCGCCAGAGCGGGTTCGATCCGCGGGCCTGGGCGGCGGCGCGCTACGGGTTTGCAGCCGGCTCGCCGCTGGTGCTGATGGCCGGACACTTGAGGTCCTACAAGGGGGTGGAGGTCTTGCTCGAGGCCTGGAGGCTGCGGCCGCGGCGGGGCACAGCAGGTGAGCGGTTGCTGCTGGTCGGAGAGTGCTACCTGCGCGGCAGTGCCCGCCGCAGGGTCCTTGCCGCGGTGGCCGCGGATCCGTCAATTGTGTTCGTGAATCGATACGTTGACGATGGCGAACTCGTGCGTCTGCTGAGGATCTGTAGGGTTCTGGTGCTGCCCTACCTGCGGGCCTCCCAGAGCGGCATCCTGCCGCTGGCCACAGCACTCGGCGTGCCGTGTCTGGTCAGCGACGCTGGCGCCCTGGCCGAGCAGGCTCCGGCGGCCAGGGTACTTGCCAGCGGCGACGCCGGCGCTCTGGCGGCGGCGCTTGGCGAGGTCCTGGCCGACCGCCGCGCCGGCGAGGCCGGCGCCGAGGCTGCGATGACGGGGCGCGGCGCTGGCTGCGCGGCGAAGCGCGATGGCGACTTTCACGCGCAGTGGCGGTCGCTGGTTGAAGTTGTCAGCGGGGGCGTTCGTCCATGACGCGCGCCTTTGGATCGCCGGCCCCGTGGCGCGGGCACGCCGCAATGATAAGTGACTGCTGAAATGACGGATCGCAGGGCATGACACCGTACTCGTACCGCGCAACCACCCGCGAAGGGCGCATCGTCGAAGGCTCTGTCGAGGCCTCCGGTGAGGCCGCCGTGGTGGCTTCGCTGCGCAGCCAGGGCCTGATCCCGCTGACCGTGCGCGCCGGCGCCGCCGAGGCCGCGGCGGGAAGCCGCCTCTCGTTCTCCTTTACCGCGCCATGGAAGAGGCCGCGCAAGGTCAAAGGCCGCGACCTGATGCTCTTTACCGGGGAGCTGGCGACTTTGCTCAAGGCCGGGATGCCGCTGGATCGCAGCCTGGCCAGCCTGTCTTCGCTGACCGAGAACGCCACTCTCGAAGGCATCGTCCGCGAAGTGCTCGGCCGCGTGCAGGAAGGCCGCTCGTTGTCGCAGGCGCTTGGCGAGTATCCCAAGGTCTTCCCGCCGATCTACGTCAACATGATCCGCGCCGGCGAGGCCGGCGGCGTGGTCGAGACCGTGCTCGAACGCCTGGCCGAGTATCTCGAGCGCACCGAGAAGACCCGCGACGAGATCAAGTCGGCGATGGTCTACCCGCTGGTTCTGTCGCTGACGGCGGCCGCCGCCATCACCATCATGCTGACGGTGGTGCTGCCGCGCTTCGCGTCGATCTTCGCCGATCTCGGCGCCGCGATGCCGACCTCGACGCGGCTGGTGATGGGTGCCAGCGATTTCATCAAGAGCTACTGGTGGGTGGTCCTGATCCTCGGCTTCGGCGCCTACTCGGGAGTGCGCCGCTGGCTCGACACTGCGGCGGGCCGACAGCGCTTCGACCGCTTCTCGCTGTCCGCGCCGATTTTCGGCGACCTCACGCGCAAGCTGCAGGTCTCGCGTTTCGCGCGTACCCTGGGCACCATGCTCAAGAGCGGCGTGCCGCTGATCCAGGCCCTCGAGATCGTTCGCACGGTGGTGGCCAACGTGGTCATCTCGCAGGCGCTGGCCGGCGTGCAGCGCGACGTCAGCGAGGGCAAGGGGCTGTCGGGACCGCTGGAGAAATCCGGCGTGTTTCCGTCGCTGGCTCTGCAGATGGTCGGGGTGGGCGAGGAGACCGGTCGTCTCGACGACATGCTGCTGGTGGTCAGCGAACACTACGACCGCGAGGTCAGCAACGCCGTTGCCCGCGTCATGTCGCTGATGGGGCCGATGGTGCTGGTGGTCATGGGTCTGGTCGTCGGGTTCATCGTCTGGGCGATGATGTCGGCGGTCTTCAGCGTCAATCAGATGGTGGTATGAGAATTCGTCGAGGACTCGCGGGATCGAACCCGGCCGCGCAGGCGGGATCGATTCATGGAGGCTCACTGAAGGGTCGGGACGCGTGGACGTCTACCGACCGAGGAGGAAGTACAATCGTGACTTGCAACAGAGAGCAACGCCGCCGCCGCGATCGACGCGCCGGTTTCACGATGATCGAACTGCTGGTCGTGATGGTGATCCTGGGGCTGCTGGCAGCGCTGGTGGCACCCAACTTCTTCGGCCAGGCGGCCAAGGCCAGGGTTAAGACGGCAAGAGTGCAGATCACCAATCTGGCCACTGCGATGGACGCGCTGGCGCTCGACACCGGCCGCTATCCCAATTCTCAAGAGGGCCTGCACGCTCTGCTGGATGCGCCCTCGGGTATGGACATGTGGGACGGCCCCTACATGAAGAAGCTTCCCAAGGACCCGTGGGGCCACGAATACCTGTACCGCGGACCCGAGAAGGGGGGCGGGGATTACGAGATCATGTGCTACGGCGCCGACGGACGCCCGGGCGGCGATGGAGACGGCGCTGACATTTCGAACCTCGATTGAGCGGCGCGGTCGCGGCGGCTTCACGCTTCTCGAACTCGTCGTAGTCGTCGTGATCATCGGCGTGATCTCGGCTCTGACGGTGCCGTCGGTGATCTCGGGCTGGCGCCAGGGCGCGGTACGCCGCACGGTGCGCGAGTTCGTCAGCGTCGCACGCTCGGCGTCGTCGCGCGCGGTGACCACTCGCAAGCCGGTCGGCCTGGTCATCCGGGAACGCGAGGGTCGTTTCGGCATCGAAGGCGGCGAGGCGACGTTCGAACTGCCCGACTTCGCCGAGTTCGGTGAGATCGAAGGCGGTCGAGAGGGAGAAGAGGACGACGAGATAGTGTTCGAGTTCTATCCGAGCGGCGCCTCATCCGGCGGGAGCGTGACGATCAGCTTCGACACCGCTGCGGGCTCGAAACGTTTCGTGATGATCTTCGACCCGCTGATCGGCCGCGTGCGCATCGAGGCCGACTCTTGATCGTGACGCGGCATCTGCTGCGGGCGTGTGCAGGGCTGCGTGGCGGCCTGAAGGCGCGCAGGCGTGCGTGCACGCCTGCGCGTTCGCTGCGGCCGCAGCCGCGGCGGCGCAGCCGCGGCTTTACCCTTCTCGAAGTCACGGTTGCTGTGGCGGTTATGGGTGTCGGCATCGTCGGAGCCCTGGAACTCTTCACCGGGAGCATGAAGCTGGCGGGCGAAGTCGACAATCAGACCAAGGCCGTGGTACTGGCGCGCTCGCTGGTAGACGAATCGATGTGGAGAACCGTGCTTCAGGAGGAAACGCGCAGCGGCAACCAAGGGAAGTACTCGTGGACTCTGGAGACGCGCCCGATCGACCGGCAACTGCTCGGTCTCGACGAGAGCAGCGACGACAAGTTCCGCGACGCTGAGGGAGAGCTCGGCCTGTGGCAGATTTCCGCGGAGGTGCGCTGGCTCGGAACCAACGGTGAGAAGAGCGTCGTCGTTCAAAGTGCCCGCATCTCGGAGAAGTCTTCGTGAGCGAGCCGCGGCGAACAGGTCGCGACATCGCAGCCGGCGTCGCCGATCGCGCCGGCGCTGCGGCGAGGATCGCCGCGGGCTTCACGCTTCTGGAACTGGTGGTGGCGATGGCCGTCTTCAGCCTGGTGTGTCTGGGCATATACGGCGTGCTGGTGCTCGGTGCGCGGTCGGCGAGTTCGGGCGAGCGCGTGACGGAACAGTCGCGGCGCTTCCGGATCGCGACCGAACTGATGACCAGACAGATCGCCTCGGCGGTGCCGATTTCGCTGCCGAGGCCGGACGAAGGGGGCTTCGGCAAGGACAAGGACGGGTCGGATCCGGAGCCGTATTTCTTCGGCGATTCGACGCAGGTCGAGTTCGTGACGACGGCGCCGCAGCGGCCCGACGCCAGCGGGATGGCGATAGTTCGCTACTGGGTCGAGGAGGGGACGCTGCAGATGTCGGAGACGCCGGCCTACGAAGCCTTCCGGGGCGACGAGTCCTTCGGCAAGGACGAGGGACCGGCGGCAGGTGCGCGGGCCACGTTGCTGTTCGACGTGGACTCGCTCAAGTTGGGCTACCGGCGCGATCCGGACAGCGATGAATGGCTGGAGGTCTGGGATGCCGTCGACGAGGACCAGTTGCCGGCGGCGGTACGTCTGGAAGTGATACCGTCGGTCGCCGCCGGACCCGCCTGGTACCAGGAGGCGCCGGTCATGGTGGGCACCTTCAACCAGGTCTCCGACATCGAGGACGACTTCGCGGGCGTGAAGAGAGGTGGCGGCGGCGGCGGCCGTGGGAGCCGCGGCGGGCGCGGCGAGAACGGGTCGGAAGACGAACGAGGCGGCGGCGCAGGCGAAGAAGAGACGACACCGCCCTCGACCGTTCCCGAACCGGACGAGACAGACTGAGGTCGGGCTGATGACAACAACCACACACAGAGGAGTTTCGATGGAAGCGAGTCACGGCGTTTTGGAAGACGGCACTGCGGGCGAAGAACTCGTGGCAACGTCGCCACGATGGCATGGCCATTGGTCGGTCCTGTCTGCGGCCGGCGCGGGCAAGGGTAAGAAAGAGGGCGAAGAGGACGACGTCGAGGAAGACGACGATCTCGACGACGACGACGAGTTCGACCTCGATGACGACGAGGAGGACGACGACTTCGATGACGACGATGACTTCGAAGACGACGATCTCGATGACGACGACGACGACGATCTCGACGACGACGAGGATGACGACGACGAGGACTGATGGTCCTGGGCGCCAGCGCGGAGTCGCGCTGCTGCTGGTGGTGTGGACGTTCGCGATGCTGGCGGTGCTGGCGGCCGAATTCGCCCGCGCGATGCGCGACGAGGCCATCGGCACCCGCAACTTCAAGGAAGGCACCATCGCGCGCTATCTGGCGATGGCGGGCGTCAGTGAGGCGATCCTGGCGCTGCAGGCCGAGCGCCAGCGCGGCGATCAGATCGAGCACGTCGAGGACGAGGAGAATCTCGATCCGATCCGCTCGCTCGCGCAGGGTGACGGCCAGTGGGTCGAGGCCGAGTTCAACGGCAAGCCCTACCAGGTGCGGGTCCTCGACGAGGGCGGAAAGATCGGCCTGAACGCGGTCGACGATGCCACGCTGAGGCTGATCCTGGACAACCTGGAGTTCCCCGAGGACCAGGCCAGTATGATCGCCGACTCGATCCTGGACTGGCGTGACGAGGACGATCTGCACGGAATGAACGGCGCCGAGAGCGACTACTACGAGAGCCTTCCGCGTCCGTATCGCGCCAAGAACGCCGACTTCGACACCGTCGAAGAACTGCTGCTGGTGCGCGGCGTGGACCGTGAGGCGTTCTATGGCAACGACGAGTATCCGGGCCTCGGCCAGATCTTCACGGTCTTCAACAAGTCGAAGAAGGTCAACGTCGGCTCGGTGGCCCCGGCCGTGATGCAGGCGCTCGGCGGTATCGATCGCGACGAAGCCAATGAGCTGGGGCGCCAGCGACGCAGGGGCGAGGGCGACGACGTCTCCGAAACGCTCACCGCCATGCTGGCCGGTTCCAACACCGGCGGCGACCCCAAGAAACCGATCGACATGACGATCGAAGCACGGGTTCTCGACTACGGCGAAACCACCGAACTGGCCCACGTCGCTGCGGTGGTGCACATGAGTGCAGGGGGAGACGGGTTGCGGGTCTACAGGTGGTATGATTCCATCTTCGCTTCCGAATCCGACAACGCCGGCTCGGCCGGGACCTACGGAGAGGAAGAGTCGCCTGCGGGCTGAGCGCTTCGAGTGGACACCAAGAGTTTTTTTCACCGCATCGTCAAAGCGGATTTTGCCGATGCCCTGGGGATCGCGCTGCGCGGCGACGTGGTGTCGGTGGCGCACGTCCGCAAGCGGCTGAATTCGGTGCGGGTCATCGAGCTGGCCTCGGCGCGACTAGGCGGCCCCTCGGAGGCCCATCTGGCAGAAGCCGCCAGTTTCTTACGTCGGTGGGTCGCCGATAACGCGGTGGAACCCACCCGCATCGCCATCGCGGTGGATAGGTCGGTGACCTTTCTTGGAACGCTGCCGATCCCGGCGTCGGCCGCAGCCAACGCCGGCGGCGTGGTCGGCTACGAACTCGACAGACTGATCCCGGTACCTGCCGATGCGCTGTACTGGAGCCACCTGGTCCGGCCCGTGGGCACCGTGGGCGAACGGGTGGCGGTAACCGTGGTTGCGGCTCCGCGGCTTGCGGTGGAAGAGGCCGCGGCGCTGGCGGCCGAGGCGGGGCTGCCGCTTTCGGCGGTGACCGCCGAGCCGCTGGCGCTGTCCGACTATGTGGCGTTTTCGCGACACCCGCTGGCCGCGCTTCTTACCCGCGCCGGGACTCGCGACTACCTGACGCTCACGACCGCCGGCGTGCTGGCCTCGAGCCATCATCTGGACACGCGCACCGGCTCGCGTGCCGAGGCCGTTGCCAGAGAGGTGGAGACCGCGCTCCCCGAGCACAGCGGTGAGGCGCCGGTTCGCGCCTGTCAGAGCCCGACCGAGCCCGGAGAGGTGGCGCTGACGGATCTGGTCGCCGGCGACTTCTTTCCGATCGGGTGCCGTCCCACCGAGTCCGAGATCGTTGCGGTCGGCGCCGCGCTCGGCCAGCTCGGCGAATCCAAGACGCCGATCAATCTGCTGCCCGAAGCGATGGTGCACGCCTCGACCGGGCTGGGATTGCGAGAACTGGCGCTGTCGGGCGCGGTGATCGTGATGGCACTGGTGCTGGTGGCGACGATGACAGCCAAGAACCTGGCCATCGATGCCGCGCTGGCCAGCGAGGTGGCGCGGCTCGAACCGATGGTCGAGCAGACCCTGCGCCGCCAGGACAAGAACCAGGAAACCCTGGAGAAGGTCGCACGGCTCGAGAAGAGGAGCCGCAGCCGCGTGCTCACCTATATGAAAGCGATCACCGAACTGGTGCCCCCCTCGGCGTACCTGACGACCTTTCGCTTTCGTGAGGATCGCATCGAAGTCGACGGGATCGCGGGCAAGGCCAGCGAACTGATCGCGATCCTGGAGGCCTCACCGTATTTCGCCAACGTCGATTTCACGGCGCCCACGACCAAGTATCTGGCAGACCAGGAACGCTTCAGCCTGCGCATGAGGCTCGAAGAATGAATCCGCTCGACCGCTGGAAGGCGCTCTCGACGCGCGAGCGGCTGCTGCTGGTGTCCGCGCTCGCCATCGCCGCGATGGTCATCTTCCGCTACGGCTTGCTCGGCGGCGAGGACGAAACGGAGTCGGCTGGTGCCGATGCGCAGTGGGTACAGGTCGCCAAGATCGAGAACTACCGGCGCGTGCTGGCACGATCCGAGGCGACGGAGCAGCAAAGCGGCGAGATTCAGGCTCGCTTCCAGGCCGACCAGGACCGGCTGACCGGCGGGGCGACGACGACACAGGTGGGCGCCGAACTGCAGGGTCTGATCGGAACCTTCGCCGCCGACGCTGGGCTCAACGTGCTCAGCTCGCAGATACTCAAGGAAGAGGAAGTCGACGGTTTTCGACGGGTGGGAGTGCGACTGACGCTCAGCGGCAGTCTCGAAGGCGTGGCCAGGCTGCTGTCGTCGATCGAAGGTGGAGAGAAAGACCTCGTGGTCGCCCACCTGGAAGTCAACCGCAAGCTCGGGACGGTACGGCGTCCGACCACGCCGCACGCGGTGCCTGACGCTGCGACGCCGCCTCCGCTGACCGTCAGCCTCGAGGTCAAGACGTTCATGAGGCAAGCGACGTGAAGCGCTTGCTGCAGGCGCTGGCGTTGCTGCAACTGGCGCTCGTCGTCGGACTGGGGCTGCGCGTGGTCGACGTGCTGCGCACCGAGTTGCCGACCTTCGGAGAGATTCCCGATCTTCCTGCGGTCACTCCACTTCCGGCGGCCAGATCCAGAGCCAAGCCCGACGCTGCCACTACCGACGCGATCGTCAACGCGGATCTGTTCGAGGCCGAGCGCGGAGTTCATACCGAAGATCTCGACGTGTCGGGGCTGGCCGACGCAGCACCGCTGCCGCCGCCCACCAACGTCAAGGTCAGCGGGATCCTGTTGCTCGGAGAGCCGGTGGCGATCCTGTCGGATCCGGCCGTGGGTCCCGATCAGCGCTCGCTGCGGCGCGGCGACATGTTCGGTGACTATCAGGTGGGAGAGATCGGGCCGAGTTCGGTGGTGCTGCTGGGATCGACCGGGCAGGAGTTCCATCTGGACCTGCATGTTGAAGGAGGCTCGGGAGGAGGCGGGCCGGCGCCCGGAACGCCACCGCGTGCGGCTGGTGCTACGCCGGCCAGGCCGACTACAGCGCCGGGCAACCGCGCGGCGACCCCGCGCCCCGGCTCCCCGGCGGCGCCGGCCGACAAGACGGACTCCAGAGCGATGAGCGCCCGGGAGCGGGCCCAGGCCATCGCGCAGCGCAACGCTGCGATCCGCGCGAGTCGGCCCACTCCGGGGCAGGCCGGTGCGACGGCGCCCGGCGGCCAGGGCGAGGCAGCTGCTCCCGATCCTGTGCAAGCGCGTCTGGACGCGCTGCGCAAACTTCGCGAGGCGGCGAAAACGCGCTAGGTAGGCCGAGGGCGAGCCGCCGGCTGGCACATCGAAGCGGACCGCGCAGTGGTTGGACGAGGAGACATGGCAACAACGAAGAGGCGAAACGGGCGAAGCGGTTTGGGGCGGGCGCTGGTGTCGGCGGGCCTCCTGATCCTGCTGTGCGAGTCGGGGATGGCTCGCGGCGCCGAGCAGGCCGCACCCGGCGGCGTCGCGGCGCCGAGTGGCGCGCCGTCGCGGTTGCAACCGGGGCAGTTACCGGTTCGCAACGTCGTGCCCGGGGCCAACCCGGCTGCCGCGACCGCCGCGGCGCCGCCCGCTGCGCTGCCGGCGCGCGCGGTCGCACCCGGCGCGCCGCGCGCGACTACGCTGCCGCCGGGGTCGCTGCCGGCCGGTGCCAGTAGCGGAGCTGACGACTCCATCGTCCTCAACTTCGAGAACGCCGACATCCGCGAGGTCATTTACAGCCTGGCGGCGGCGATGAACATCAACTACTGGGTCGATCCGCGGGTGCAGGGCCAGGTGACGGTGCGCACCTCGGGCAAGCTTTCACGCGACGATCTGTTCCCGATCTTCCACCAACTGCTGCGCAACAATGGGTTCGCGGCGGTAAAGGCCGGAGACCTCTACTCGATCGTGCCGGCCGAGGAAGGCAAGACCAAGATCATCGGCCCCGGCCGTGATCTGGCCGACGAGAACCACTTCGTCATGAACATCGTCAAGGTGTTCCACGTCGGCGCCGAGCAGATGGCGCAGACGGTGACGCCTTTCGTCTCTCCTGGCGGCGACGTGATCGCGTTCGCGCGCTCGAATCTGCTCATCGTCACCGATATCGCCAGCAACGCCGATCGGTTGACCGAACTCGTTCGCACGTTCGATACGAACACCTTCGCCGAGCTCAATGCCAAGGTGTTCAAGGTCGAGCACGCGGTGCTCGAAGATCTCGCGGGCGAATTGCAGTCGATTCTGGAGGCCTATCATTCGACCGAGACCGGCAGCAGTGCTTACCTCATTCCACTGACGCGGCTCGGGGCGATCGCGGTGGTCGCGCAGGATCGCGCGGTGGTGATGGCGGTCGAGTACTGGATGGGAGTGCTAGACGTCGAGTCCGAGGCCGGTGGGCGCCGGCAGGTTCACGTGTACCGGGTAGAGAACTCGAAGGCGGTGGATCTGGCCGGTGTGCTGAGCGACGTGTACGGCGAGGGCGGCGGTGGTTCCCGCAGCGGGCGCTCGCAGCGCGGACGTTCCAGCGACGCGGCAGAATCCGGGGTCGGTCTGGGAGGCGGCCTGTCGCGCGCGTCGTCGGGGTCTTCGGCCTCGGGCCGGCGCAGCAACTCACGCTCGGGCAGTCTCGGGGCCGACGACAGCGGCGGCACCGCAGGCGGGCTCGGCGGCGGGGGTGGCGGGCTGGGAAGCAGCAGCGGTCGCGGCGGCAGCAGCCGCGGCGGCAGTGGCAGCCGCAGCCGCTCGCGCAGCAGCATCGGTGGCGGAGGCGGCGGCGGAGGAGGAGGAGGAAGCGTCATCCTTGGTGGTCCCGACAGCGAGAACGATCTGTTCGAGCAGGAGGTGCGCGTTGTCGAAGACGAAGTCACCAACTCTCTGGTCATCCTCGCGACGCCTCGCGACTATCAGACCGTGAGGACGGTCCTTCGCGATCTGGACGTGGTGCCGCGCCAGGTGCTGATCGAAGCGATGATCGCCGAAGTGACCCTTGGCGAGAACGATTCGCTGAGCATCATGCAGTCACTGCAGCCGTCCAATGCCGACACCAAGGTCGGCACCGGCGATCAGGGCGGCTCGTACTTCGACCTTTTCGGCCGCGAGATCCGTGCGATCGGCTCGCTCGGTGCCGGCGGTATCCTCGGCACTTTCAGCAGCTATCGTGACGGGGTCGAGGTCTACAGAGGTGTCATCGACGCACAGGCCAGCCGCGGCAAGATCAAGGTCCTGTCGCGTCCCCATCTGATGACGAGCGACAACCAGGAAGCCCGCATCCTGGTGGGCCAGGAAGTGCCCATCCTCACCAGTCAGTCCAACAGCACCGTGCAGACCAACTCGACCACGCAGATCCTCCAGAGCGTGCAGTATCGCGATACCGGCATCATCATCCGTGTGCTGCCGCAGGTGAACTCGGAGGGGCTGGTCAACCTCGAGCTTTCGCAGGAGGTCAGCGAGATCGCTTCGGCCAAGCAGAGTGCCGACATCCAATCGCCGACCTTCACCACCCGCGAGGCCGAGACGACCGTGGTGGTCAACAGCGGTGAGACCATCATCATCGGCGGCATCATTTCAGACGTGATGACCGAGGACCGCACCGGTGTGCCCTATCTGATGGACGTGCCGGTTCTCGGGCGTCTGTTCGGGAGCGATTCGACGCAGCGCAGGCGCACGGAATTGATCATTCTGATCACGCCCTACGTCGTGCGCGATCGCGAAGAGGCGGAGGCGGTCACCGATCAGTTCCGCCGCCGCGTAGACAACGTCTTGCAGGAAGTCGACAAGAGCAATCCAGTCGATCCGGCTCCGCACACGTTGATACTCGAGATCGATCCGGGGGCGGGACGCGACGCGGTTGCGCCGAAGGCCTCGACCAGAGTGCCGGTGCCGCCTCCTGACGGTGGGCCGATCCCGCTCGATTTCGACCGCCCGTAGCGTTAGGAGTTGGTTGAAGATCCGACTCCGGGGACAAGCCGGCGATCTTCAGGCCGCGCGCCGTACGTCCGCCGCCGTGAGCGGCCAGTGAGCTTGCAGAGGAATCTCGCCCGATGACGACCAAGATCACCGAAGAATGCATCAACTGCGGCGCGTGCGAACCGGAGTGCCCGAACACCGCGATCTACGCCGGCGCTGTCGAGTACGAGTGGCAGGGCGCCAAGCAGCGCGCGCTTTCAGACGATTTCTATTACATCGTTCCCGAGAAGTGCACCGAGTGTGTCGGCTTCTTCGACCGCGAGGCGTGCGCGGCGGCGTGTCCGGTCGATTGCTGCATCCCCGACCCGGACTGCCCCGAGACCGAAGAGGTACTGATAGCGCGGGCCAAGCTGCTGCATCCCGACAAACAGTTCGCCACCGCGGTGCCGTCGCGCTTCCGCAAGACCGAACGAGCCGAGCCTCTGCCGGCGCGAGGCGCGTCCGCGGTGGTCGAGCCGGCGCCTGCGCAGTCGCAGCCCGCGCCGGTCGCTGCGCCGCAGGCCGCTGCCGCAGTGCAACCGGTCGCGCCGCAGAAGCCCGCGGTAGCGACGCCGCCAAGCGCGGCGCCGCAGCCCCCGACGCCGCAGGCCGCTGCCGCTCAGTCCGCGCCGGTCGCTGAGCAGAGGCCCGCCGCAGCGGCGCGAACGGTTGCGCCGCACGAGCCCGCTTCCGAGCTTTCGCCGACCGCGGCATCGGCTGGCGCGAGCGCGGACAGCCGCGGCGATGACGGTTCTGTGCGGACGCTTCCTCGTGCGACGACCACCGCCAACTTCGAGACGCTCAGAGATGCAGTGTGCGGTCCCCGTTCGGCGCACCGGTCGCTGCTCGGACGGTTGGCAGGTCGGCTGGGCCGCGCCGGCGCACGCGGCAACGGATCGCCGGGCTTCGACGGATTCAGTTCGGCGGCGTTCGAATCCAAACGCGAACGCGAACGGCGCTACGGAGAAGTGTACCGCGTCGAGGAACACCACGGCGGTTACTACGTTCGTCTGGAGTTACCGCGCACGGTACCACCGTCGGCCGCCAAGGCGCGACTGGGAATCGGCGACGAGATGCCCGACTACGACGTCGACGTGACGCTGAGCGCACCGGAGTTGACGGTGAGCGGTCACGTCGCGCAGCCGGATCTGCGCGCACTGTGCGGCATATCTTCGGCGTTCCCGCCGGATTTTCGCACCTCGATCCACCTGGCGGGAAGCCTCGGCGGACTCGGATATCGATACTCCGACAAGGTGCTCGAGATCGTGGTGTCACGGCGGCAGGACCGACGCACTGGACGTCCGAGCGCGTGAATACCGTTCGACTTTCCGCGATCCAAGCCGAGCTCGGGCCGATTGTCGTCAGCGACGCAGAACTTGCACTCCTGTACGGGCTGCCCGAGCGGGAGGTGGCGCGCTACTCGCGAGGCCGCACTCGCCTGGAGAGCCCCGATGGTGAGGGGCCGACGGCGCTGGCGGCACGCGCGGCCGCGCGCCTGCTCGCGGCGCGGGACCTCACAGCAACCGACATCGACTTCCTGATCTTCGCCACCAACACGCCGGACATGTTCTTTCCCGGCTCGGGCGTTCTGCTTCAGAACGCGCTCGGATGCCGCACTGTTGGCGGTCTCGACGTGCGCGGGCAGTGCACCGGGTTCCTGGTTGCGCTCGACGTTGCACGGCGCTTCGTGGCTACCGGGAGCTACGGCCGGGTGTTGGTAGCGGCGGCCGATACGCCATCACACTTCAATGCCCGCGACGGTCGAAGTCCGAGACTCGCATGCGCGATGGGCGACAGCGCCGTGGCGGCGCTGCTCGAGCCGGGCGCGGAGCAGGGAAACATTCTGGCGATTTCGGTCCACACCGACGGATCGCGTGCGGCGGACTACTGGTGCGAGTACCCGGCCAGCCGTCACTTCGAAGGACCGGAGCTGTCGTTACGCAACCGCCTTCCGGTGGCGGCGGTTGCGGCAGGGAAGCATTTTCCCACGGCCGACTTCGCGGCGCTGCGCGACCTGGCGCTGGAGCGCGTTCCGTCGGTTCTCGACGAGGCTCTGGCGAAGGCCGACTGCCGGCGCGCCGACGTCGCTGTGATCGCGCACGTCGACCCGGACGTCGAGCGCGAGCTCGGCGCCGCGATCGCGACGCGCGTGGGACGCGTGGTCACGTCGGACCTGTTGTATTCGGGAGGCGCGTCGGTGGGAGTGCTGCTCGCGCGCAGCGTAGCTTCGGGAGCGGTGCAGCCCGGCCAGACGGTTGCGCTGCTCACCAGCGGAGCGGGCGCTTCGTGGGGTGCCGCGATCGTGCGGCAGCAGTGAGGAGGGCGGTGATGGAGTTGCCGAAGCGTTCGCACATTCTGGGAGCCGGCTTCGAACTGCCGCGTACGGTGGTAACCAACGACGAACTCTCCGCGGTGCTCGACACCAGCGACGAGTGGATTCATCAGCGCAGCGGTATCCGCGAGCGACGTTACGTGGACGACGGCGAGGGAAGTTCGGCGCTGGCCGAGCGCGCCGCGCGCAAGGCGATCGCCGCGGCCGGTCTGGAGCCGGGTGACATCGACCTGCTGATCTGCGCCACGCTCAGTCCCGACGTCGACTTCCCCGGCAACTCCTCGTTCATCCAGCAGCGCCTAGGTCTGGCCGGGATCCTGGCCTTCGACGTGCGCAACCAGTGTTCGAGCTTTCTGTACATGCTTTCGGTCGCGGATCAGTACGTTCGCACCGGCGGTGCCCGTCACGTGCTGGTGATCGGCAGCGAGGTGCACTCCAGCGGAATCGAGTACGCCGATCGCAGCCGCCACGTCACGGTGCTGTTCGGTGACGGTGCCGGTGCGGTGGTGGTCGGCGCTTCGCCCGACGGCGAGCGAGGACTGCTGACGATCAACCTGCACTGCGAAGGAGCCTACGCGGACAAACTGTGCTTGCTCGGCCCCGGTTCGCTGCGCAAGCCGAGGCTCGCACTGGACTGGACGCCGGCGGACATCTACGGCTGGCCGCAGATGGACGGCCGTTTCGTGTTCCGTCACGCGGTCAAGCGCATGGGCGAGTGCATCGAGGAAGCACTCGCAGTCATCGGTGCGAGCAAGGACGACATCCGCATGCTGCTGCCGCACCAGGCCAACCTGCGCATCAATCAACTGGTGGCGATGGGGCTCCGGATCGACGACGAGCGCATGGCCAACAACATCGAGCGTTACGGCAACACCACCGCCGCCACGATCCCGATCCTGCTCGCCGAAACTCTCGATGCGGGGCGCATTCACGACAACGACCTGGTGTGTCTGGCCGCTTTCGGATCGGGGTTCACGTGGGCCGCGGCGCTGCTGCGCTGGTAGCGAGGTGAGGCAACTACGTTGATCGACCTGAGTGCCCGCGTCGGCGATCTCGAGCTTGCAACGCCGATAGTGGCGGCTTCGGGAACCTACGGGTACGGACTCGAATACGACGGACTGGTCGACTGGTCACGACTCGGAGGAATCTCGGTCAAGGGCCTGTCTGCCGAGCCCTCAAAGGGGCACCCGGCGCCGCGCATGGTCGAGACCCCGGCCGGGATGCTCAACGCCATCGGCCTGCAGAACATCGGCGCCGAGGCGTTTCTGCGCGACAAGTTGCCGCGCCTGCGCACTCTCGGTCCCAGGATCATCATCAACTGCTGGGGCAACACCACCGAGGACTTCATCCGCATCGTCGAAGGGCTCGAGGCGGCCGAAGGGATCGACGTGCTCGAACTCAATCTTTCGTGTCCGCACAAGCACGAATGGGGCGGAGTGCTGGCCGCCGATGCCGGGGTGACCGCCGCGGTGGTGAGCGCAGTGCGCAGCCGCACCAGGCGGCGGCTGTGGGTCAAGCTGTCTCCCAACGTCACCGACATCACGGAGATCGCGCGCGCCGCCGAAGCGGCCGGCGCGGATGCGCTGACGGTGATGAACACCGTACGCGGGATGGTCATCGACGTCGAAAAGCGCCGCCCGGCCCTGGCCAACGGCAGCGGCGGACTGTCGGGTCCGGCGATCAGGCCGGTGGCGGTGTACATGGTCTGGCAGACCGTCGGCGCGGTGACGATCCCGGTGGTCGGCGCCGGTGGCATCATCAGCGGCCACGACGCAGCCGAATTCCTGATGGCCGGAGCCGCGGCGTGTCAGGTCGGGACGGCCTCGCTGTACGATCCGGCAGCGCCGGCTCGCATTGCCGGCGAACTGGCCAAGGTGATCGCGTCGCTCGGCGAGTCGCGAGTCCGCGACCTGATCGGCTGCGCGCGCAAGGCCTCCTGATCACGCTCCGTTTCCTCGTTGGAACCCGATTGGCGGTTTGACCCCGTTGGAGGCGGGGGCTAGACTTCGCCGGGCTTCTTCCTGCCCTTACCCGGGAGGTTTCAACTTGGAGTACAAAGTCGGAGATAAGGTCGTCTATCCCGCCCATGGCGTGGGCGTGATCGAGGACGTGGAGTCGCGGACGATCTCGGGTGCCAAGGCGATGTTCTACAGCCTGCGCATCATCGACTCCGACATGAAGATCCTGATCCCCACCGCCAAGTCCAAGTCGGTGGGCCTTCGCCGGGTGATCGGCAAGGACATGGTCAACAAGGTCTACAAGGTGCTGCGCGAGAAGCGGGTTACGGTGGACCAGGCGACCTGGAACCGGCGCTACCGCGAGTACACCGAAAAGATCAAGACCGGGTCGGTGCTCGAAATCGCCGAGGTTCTGCGCGACCTGTTCATGCTCAAGGGAGACAAGGAACTGTCTTTCGGCGAGCGCAAGATGCTCGATACTGCCCGCAACCTCCTGGTCAAGGAACTGGCGATCGCCAAGGCCAACACCGAGGAGAACATCATGGAAGAGCTCAAGACCATCTTCGGGCACTGAGCGCCGGGCGGGCGCTTCGACGCTGCTGACACGACACGAGAGGCCGGGGGTGCACATGCGCCTCCGGCCTTTTGCGTTTGCCCGCGGCGTGTCTCTATGTTCGCGCCGATGCGCGTCGCTTTGCTGATACCGGCGGCCGGAAGCGGCAGCCGTCTCGGTTACCGCGAGCCCAAGGCGCTGGTCGATGTCGGCGGTGCGTCGCTGCTGCGGCGCACGCTGGAACGACTCGCCGTTGCCGCCACTTTCGTCGAAACGGTCGTGCTGGTTCCCGCCGGCGCCGTATCTGCGTGCGAGGCAGCGGTGGCGGAGCCGCCGGCCGCACTCGGCCGCTGCGTGGTGCGCGTCGGTGGAGCCACGAGGCAGGAGTCCGTGCGTCGCGGTCTGATCGCGCTGTCCAGCGATGCCGAGATCGTGTGTGTGCACGACGCGGCGCGCCCGCTGGCGGCGGCGGTTACCGTCCGCGAAGTTCTCTCTCGCGCGCAGCGCAGCGGCGCCGCTACCGCAGCGGCGCGTCCCACCGACAGTGTTCGCATCGAGGAAGGAGAAGCGACGCGCGCGCTGGATCGTGGGTGTCTATGGCTGGTCGAGACGCCGCAAGCGTTTCGTCGTGAGCTGCTCGAACGTGCGCACAGAGAGGCAGAGCGTGACCGGATCAGCGCGACCGACGATGCCTCGCTGGTCGAGGGGCTCGGGCAGCGCATCGAGGTCGTCGAGAGCGCCGGCCCCAACTTCAAGGTCACGGTAGAGGCCGATCTGGTGCTGGTGCGCGAGATGCTTGCGCGCGAGGCGCGCGCAGCGCGTCGTTGAGACTGCCCGAGCGCAGCGGTTCGCGCGCGAACTCGACTTCGCCGAAGCCGGCGTCGAGAATTTCCTGCTGCGCGCGCGAACGCACAGCCGGATCGTCCAGACGTGGCAGTTCGACCGCCGCGACTTCGACGCGCGCTTTGGCCTGATAGTAGCGTACGCGCAACTCGACGAAACCGAGGCGACGCAGCGCGGCTTCGGCCGCAGCGACGCGCGCGAGTGCCGCGTGGCTGATGCGCGTGCCGTAAGGGAAGCGCGACGACAGGCAGGGGGAGGCGGGACGATCGGCGGTCGGCAAGCCGAAACGACGCGAGAGTGCGCGCACGTCGTTCTTGTCGAGGTTGGCTTCGACCAGCGGATGTCTCACGCCGAATTCGGCGGCCGCGCGAAGTCCGGGCCGATAGTCACCGAGGTCGTCGGTGTTGACTCCGTCGGCCACGGCGGCGAAGCCTCGCTCGCGCGCCAGGTCGACGCACAGCGGATAGAGCGTCTGCTTGCACAGGTAGCAACGATGCGCGGGATTGTCGGCGTAACCGGGCGTGTCCAGCTCATCCGTCGATCGCACGACGTGCTCGACGCCGATCTGATCGGCGAGCCGGCGCGCTTCTTCGACTTCGTCCGCGGTGTTGGTCGGCGACGCGGTCGTCAGCGCCAGCACGCGCAATCCCGATGTGGAGGCGGCGGCGCGCAGCAGCAACGTCGAATCGACTCCGCCAGAGAATGCGACGACGACCGACCCGAGCGATGCAAGCGTGCCGTGCAGATGAGCGAGTCTGGCTTCGAGGTCCGATCGCGGATCCGGCGCGTGGCGCCGCCGGGCTTCGGCGGCATCGGCAGGCGCAGCGCTCACAGCCCGCCGTCCTCGAACAGGTGGCTGGTCAGGTAGCGCTCGCCGCTGTCGCTCAGCACGCACACCACGATCGCGTCGCCGGGCAGAGAGCGGGCCACCTGCGCTGCCGCGAACGCCGCTGCCCCCGAGGAGATCCCAACCAGGACGCCGTCTTGCGCCGCCAGCTTACGCGTGGTCTCGGCAGCGTCGTGGTCGCTGACGGCGATCACCCGATCGATGACCGTGCGGTCGAGGTTGGCCGGGACGAAGCCCGGGCCGATCCCCTGGATGGCGTGGCGCCCCGGATCCCGGCCCGACAGTACCGCCGACGCGGCCGGTTCCACCGCGACGATCTGGACGCCGGGTCTCTCGCGCTTGAGGACTGCGCCCACGCCCGAGATGGTTCCGCCCGTCCCCACGCCGGCAACGAAGGCATCGACGCGCGGGCACTGGTACAGCAATTCCCGTGCAGTACTGCGGCGATGCGCCTCGGGGTTTGCGGGATTGTTGAACTGCCCCGGCATGAAATAGTCGGGGTGCTCGGCGAGAATCTCCTCGGCACGCGCGATCGCAGCCAGCATCCCCTTGCTGTCGCTGGTCAGGACCAGCTCGGCGCCGTAGGCACGCAGCAGGCTGCGGCGCTCCTCGCTCATCGTGTCAGGCATCGTCAGGATCAGCCGGTAGCCGCGAGCGGCGGCCACCATGGCAAGGCCGATGCCGGTGTTGCCGCTGGTGGGTTCGAGGATGGTTCCCCCGGGCCGCAGCCGCCCGTCTCGTTCGGCCGCCTCCACCATGGCTAGGCAGATGCGGTCCTTGACGCTCCCACCGGGGTTGAGCGCTTCGAGCTTGCCGAAGATTCTGGCCTCGCCGTCGGCGCTCAGGCTGCGAAGAAGCACGATCGGAGTGTTGCCGATCAACTCGAGGGTGTTGCTTGCGATCTGACCGGGAAGAGGCATGCGGGAGCCGCGCAGCCCATCGCCGCGTCCGCGGATGATAGGAACCGCCTGGGTGCGAGTCAACGAGCCGGTTGGCCGGGATTCTCGTCGGCGCGCGCGGCGTTGTGTGAAGCTTGGCAACGATTCTGCTACTAACTCAAAGGATCACGGATCCGATCCCGCGGCGCAGTGCCGAGGGACGGCCGACTCGCAAGGGTCAAGGTCAGGAAACAACGTATGGCAGACGACGAGCAGCAAGCGGCGTTCAAGGTTGAGGACCGGCGCAGGTTCGACGCGGCGGGCCAGCCTCGGGAGGCGGGCGAGGAGCCGGGCACGGCCGGCGAGACCTGCAGCGGCGACGCGACCTGCCAGAGCGGCGGGACCTGCGAAGGCACGGACCAGGGAGCCGGCGCGACCGGCGCGGCCGAGGGTCGCAAGAACGAACTCACGTTCTCGAGTTTCGTCGTGGGGCTCGCCACGCAGGCGCTGATGTTCATGGGCGCGATGCCTGCCCCATCGGGGCAGCAGATCGAGCGCAACCTGGGCGAAGCCTCGGTGATCATCGACATCCTGTCGATGCTCGAGCGGAAGACGGCGGGCAACCTTGCCGAGGACGAGGCCCGACTGATCGAAGACATCCTCTACGACCTGCGCATGCGCTTCGTGCGTGAGACCCGCGCCAAAGCGGAACAAGGGAGTCAGTCTGCATGAAGTCGACACGTTCGTTACTGGCGATGGGCCTGGTTTTCGGCGCCGTGATCGGCGTCGGTGTTACGGTCGCGATGCGCCACGAGAACGGTCGCGCCGAGGCGCCGCGGTCGGCGGAGTCGGTGCAGTCGTCGCAGGAGTCGCCGGCTCCGGTGCTGGAAGAGAAGCCCGCCGCGCTTCCGGTTTCGCTGCCGGAGGCCGAACCCGGTCAGCCGCTGGTCGCGGGACTTCCCGACTTCAGTCGCCTCGTCGAGGCGCTCGCTCCGGCGGTCGTGAACATCTCGACCGAATCGGAGGACAAGAACGAGCTCTCGCCTCATCACGGCTTCGGCGGCGATCCGTTCGATCCGTATTCGCGCGGCCCAAGGCGCAGCCTCGGCTCGGGCTTCGTGTTCGACAAGGAAGGCTACATCATCACCAACGCGCACGTGGTCGAAGACGCCAGCAAGATCGTCGTGCGTCTGAACGACGAGCGCGAATTCGAAGCCGAGGTGATCGGTGCGGACGCGAAGACCGATCTCGCGGTGATCCGCATCAAGGGTGCCGACAATCTCGTGCCGGTTTCGCTCGGCGACTCCGACGCGCTCAAGGTCGGGGAGTGGGTGGTCGCGATCGGCAACCCGTTCGCTCTGGATCACACCGTGACTGCCGGAATCGTTTCGGCCAAAGGCAGGCAGATCAACCGCCGCAACCCCTACGACGACTTCATCCAGACCGATGCGGCGATCAATCCCGGCAATTCCGGCGGACCGCTCGTCAACTTGTCGGGGCAGGTGGTCGGGATCAACGCCGCCATCTTCTCGCAAGGTGGCGGTAACATCGGCATCGGGTTCGCGATCCCGATCAACATGGCGCGCAACGTCGTGCCGCAGCTTCGAACCGAAGGCCACGTCACGCGCGGCTGGCTCGGCGTCAAGATCCAGCCGGTCGACAAGGACATCGCCGGATCGCTGGGTCTGGCCGAGGCCAAGGGAGCGCTGGTCGCCGAGGTCTTCCCCGACAGTCCGGCTTCGAAGGCGGGCCTGGAAGTCGGCGACGTGATCGTCAAGTTCGACGGGGTCGACGTCGGCAAGTCCACCGATCTGCCGACCATCGTTGCCGGAACGCCGGTCGGCAAGCAGGTTGAAGTCGTGGTCGTTCGCGCGGGCGGCGAGAAGACCTTCACCGTCGATGTCGCAAAGCTGGCCGACGAGGGTGGCACCGCGCACCCGGTACAGGCGCGTACGCTGGGTCTGACCGTGCAGGACTTGGCACCCGAGATGGCCGAAGAGCTCGGTCTCGACAAGGATGCCAAAGGCGTGGTGGTGACGTCGGTGACGAAGGGGTCGCCGGCCGAGGCCGCAGGGCTGCAGCCCGGTGACCTCATTCAGATGGTCGGCAACCGCGCGGTCGAGAACGCCGCGAAGTTCAGCTCGATGCTCGAAGAGGTCGGCAAGGATCAGAGCGTACTGGTGCTGGTACGCCGTGGCGACCAGACGTTGTTCCGTGTGATCAAGCCCGGGAGCGGGCGTTCGGGCGGCGGCGATGAAGTTCCCGGGCATCCGCGCAGAGGGGAGTAGAGGTGAGGAAGAAATCGGGGCGCCGCTCGCGCGCCTTTTCCCTGGCGCGCCTGACCGTGTCGGTGGCGCTGCTGGTGGTTCCGCCGACGCTGGCGTTTGCCGCGCTGCGAACCTGGTTGGCGTACGAGGACATAGAAGGCACCCTGCTGGCGAAGTTCGAGGGCGAGCGCTGGGAAGTGCCGGCGAAGATCTTCAGCGACAGCTTCGCGATCTACCCCGGACTTCGCGTCGATACCGATGCGTTCCGCGAGCGGCTCGAGCGTCTCGACTACCAGCGAGTCGCCGATTCTCCGTCGCGCCGCGGATCTTACCGATTCACCAAGAAGCCGCATACGCTCGAGTTGTGGCTGCACGCGTTCCAGTATCCGAGCTCCGAGGAGCCGGGCCGCAAGCTGCGCATGGATCTCGACGACCTGGGTCGCGTGATCAAGATCGTCGAGGTCGCCGGCGGAGACGAGGTCGAAGACGTCAGTCTGGAGCCGGCGTTGCTCTCGGGCGTGGCCACGCGTCCGGTCGAAGAACGACGGGTGCTGCGCCTGGACGAGTTCCCGCGGGTGCTGGTGAGGTCGGTTCTGGCGATAGAGGACCGACGCTTCTTCGACCACAACGGCATCGACGTTCGTTCGCTGGCGCGTGCGGTAGCGGTGAACGTGGTTTCGGGAGAGGTACGCCAGGGCGGGTCGACGTTGACCCAGCAGTTGATGAAGAACTTCTTCCTGACCGACGAGCGCAGTTTCAATCGCAAGATGCGCGAGGCGGCGATGGCGGTGGTCGCCGAGCAACGCTTCTCGAAAGGAGAGATCCTCGAGAATTACCTCAACGACATCTGGCTCGGACAGAGCGGTGCACGCGCGATCCACGGCATGGGCGAGGCGGCGCGCTTCTACTTCGGACGCGACGTCGCCGATCTGTCGGTCGCGCAGATGGCGACGCTCGCCGGGATCATCCGTGCGCCGAGTTTCTACTCGCCGCACCGGCATCCCGAGCGCGCCCAGTCGCGCCGCGATCTGGTGCTGGCCGAGCTCTTCGAGACCGGCGACATCGACCAGGCCCAGTACGAGACCGCGCTTCACGAACCGATGCAGACCGCCAGTCCCGACATCGGCGGCATGCGCGCGCCCTACTTCGTCGACTACGTCGCGCGCGAACTCGGCAAGCGCTATCCGCGCCGCGTGCTCGAGAGCGAAGGTTATCGTGTATTCACGACTCTGGATCCGGAGATGCAGGCGATCGCCGACAGCGTCGTCGCAGACAACGTCCGCGAGATGGAAAACGACATCGCCGACGCGGTCGCCAAGGCCGGGCAGCCGCTGCAAGCCGCGCTGATCGCGCTCGAGCCGCGTACCGGCAAAGTGCGCGCAATGGTGGGCGGACGCGACTACGGCATGAGTCAGTTCAACCGCGCGATCGACATGCGCCGCCAACCCGGTTCCACCTTCAAGCCGATCGTGATGCTGGCCGCGCTCGGCAGCGAACACGTCGGCGCGCGGCACTTCAAGCCGAGTACGACGGTGATCGACGAGCGCATCCAGTGGGAGTGGAAGGGACAGGTCTGGTCGCCGCGCAACTACGAAGGCGAGTTCTACGGACCGGTGACGGTGCGCGAGGCTCTGGAGCATTCGCTCAACTCGGCGACCGCTTCGATCGCGCGTGACGTCGGCGTGCAACCGATCCGCGATCTGGCGGTGCGGCTCGGCATGACCTCCGATCTGGGCGTCTACCCGAGTATCGTGCTGGGCGGACAGGCGGTGCCGTTGCTCGACATGGCCAAGGTGTTCAGCGTGCTGGCCGCCGGCGGCATGCGCGCCACGCCGCTTTCGGTACGGCGCGTGGTGTCCGGCGACGGCCAACTCGTCGAAGGCAACGATGTCGAGATCCGCCGCGTGGTCCCCGCCACCGACGCCTACCTGGTCACGCACCTGATGGAAGGAGTGATGGAGCGCGGCACCGGCGCGACCGCGCGCCGCAAGGGCTTCAAGCATCCGGCAGCGGGCAAGACCGGTACTTCGAACGACTACAAGGACGCCTGGTTCGTCGGCTTCACGCCCGATCTCCTGGTGGCCGTGTGGGTAGGTTTCGACGAGGCAGCGAGCATGGATCGCGCGGGCTCGGAGGCGGCGTTGCCGATCTGGACCGACTTCATGCGCCAGGCGCTGGCCGACCACCCGCACACCAGCTTCGACATTCCCTCCGGCATCAGGCTCGTCGACATCGACAAGAAGACTGGCGGGATCGCGCGTCCGGATTGCCCCAAACAGGTCCGCGAGGCCTACCTCGAAGGCGAACAACCTGACGAGTACTGTTCGGAACATGGCGGTTTTTGGCACTGACGGCGCCATGGTGTCGCCGCACATGAATTCGCGATTGCGCTCGGCGTTGACGGTGGCGGTGGCGGTGGCGCTGGCGGTGTCGGTGCAGGGATGTTCGCTGGGTGGTGCCAAGAATGCTGCGACCGGGAAGAAGAGCGCCAAGGCGTCGCAGCAGGCGGGGGCCAAGCGCGCGGGCAAGCCTGTCGACGAAAGCGGCGGCTATGCGGCGTTGTCGGACTGGGAGGCTTTCGAGCGTACGCGTCGCTCGCTCGGCGCCGAGATCGACCGTCGTGCCAAGGCGCTTCGCGGCGGCGCCGTCGGCAATCTCGCCGCCGAACTGGCGAGCTTGCGGATGAGCGCCAAGGCGCCCGTGCTGATCGACAAGGGTTCTCTGGACGGCGCAGTGGAACTCCTCGAACGCGCCGTGTCGATGTACGGCGGCAACGGTTACGCATACTTGTTCCTCGCCTACGTTCATCACGTCGAAGGTCGACCAGATCAGGCGGCCGGATTCCTCAGCAGTGCGCGGCGTTACCTGCCCGCCGACAAAGGCGTTCGCGGCGAGACCGAAGGACTCGCGCGTTCGATTCGCGCGAGCGGACCGAGCGCCGGCGGTTCGGCGCCGGCGCCGGGCTGACCCGTGCGCGTTCTCGGCATCGAAACCTCCTGCGACGATACTTCGGCGGCCGTGGTGGAGGGGCGCCGCGTCCTGTCCAACATCCTGGCATCACAAGACGTGCTGCACGCGCCTTACGGTGGGGTGGTGCCCGAGCTTGCGGCCAGGCGTCACCTCGAGACGATTTCCGACGTCGTGCGGCGCGCTCTGCTCGATGCCTCGACGACGATCGCGGACATCGATGCCATCGCGGTGACCAGAGGGCCGGGGCTGGTGGGGTCGCTTCTGGTCGGCGTCGCGGCGGCGCAGGGTCTGGCGCTGCGCAGCGGCCGGCCTCTGATCGGCATCAATCACCTGGAGGGACACGCGCTGTCGCCGCTGCTGCACTCAGATCTGGAAATCCCGTTCCTGGCGATGGTGGTGTCGGGTGGCCATAGCGCCATCTATCTGGTGCGCGATATCGGCGACTACGTCGAAGTGGCGGCCACGCGCGATGACTCTGCCGGCGAGGCGTTCGACAAGGGCGCAAAGATGCTCGGCCTCGGTTATCCCGGAGGTCGCATAGTCGATGAGCTGGCCAGCAAGGGCGATCGCCGCGCCGTCGCGTTTCCGCGAGCGCGCGTCAAAGCCGATCCGCTGGCGCTTTCCTTTTCCGGCCTGAAGACCTCGTTGTGGGATTTCCTTTCCAGGCACGGCCGCGAGTTCAGCGTCGAGGACGTCTGCGCGTCGTTCCAGGAAGCCATCGTCGATGTGCTGGTGGCGCGTGCCGAGGCGGCGATGGAAACGCTCGGCGTCGCGCGCGTGGCGGTAGCTGGCGGCGTCTCCGCCAACAGTCGCCTGCGCCAGCGCATGAACGAGTTGACGGGACAGGTCGTGTTTCCGCCCATGAGCCTGTGCACCGACAACGGCGCGATGATCGCCCACGCCGCGTTGCTGCGGCTGCAACGTGGCATCGGCAACGACGATCTGACGGTGAGTTCGCGCTTGCCGCTCGGACCCAGACGCGATCTGCCCCGCGCTAAGGCTCGCGGCGCCGGCGCGGCCGCGGGCTGACCAGGCCGGTGGCGCCGCGAGCCCGCTGGGGGCAGAACTTCCTCGTCGATTCCCAGGCAGCCGAGCGCATCGTCGCGTGGGCCGGCATCGATGGCGCTGCCGTGCTCGAGATCGGACCGGGGCGCGGCGCGCTGACGCGGTTGCTGGCCGCGCGCGCGAGCCGGCTGTGGCTGGTTGAGGTCGATCCGGAACTCGCCTCGCATGCGCGGATTTCCTTCGTTGACGACAAACGGGTGACGGTCTTCGAGGGCGACGCGCTGCGGCTGGACCTGCCCGCGCTGATCGATTCCGGCGTTCACGTCGTCGCCAATCTTCCCTACGAGAGCGGCACCGCTATCGTTTCGTCGCTGCTGGCGCGACGAGGATTCGCGGCCGACATCGTCGTGATGCTGCAGCGCGAGGTCGTCGCGAGGCTTGCCGCCAAGCCGGGCAGCAAGACCTACGGCTCGCTGAGCGTGCTGACGCAGATGACCGCCGACGTCGAGCTCGGCATGGTGCTGGCGCCGCGGGCGTTCCGGCCGCGGCCCAAGGTGGAATCGCAGATGGTGCGCCTGCGCCCGCTGGCCGCGCCGCGTTTCGAGGTCGGCGACGAAGCGCTGTTTCGTGAGATGGTCTACCAGGCGTTTTCGATGCGCCGCAAGATGCTGCGCAACAGTCTGGGGCGCTGGCTGATCACGCGCTTTGGTGCAGGCGGTGAAGCGGTCTGCCACCGGGTGTTCAGCGCGGCGGCGGTGGCGCCGACCGCCAGACCCGAGGAGCTTCCCGGGGAAGCGTTCGCCGCGCTGTCGCGCGCGATCCTGATCGAAGACGCGAAGCTGCTCGGCGCTGCGCAGACGAGTCCCGGTGCGGCTGCCGCTGCGCGTGCCTCGGCTGCCAAAGAGAACGGGCGTGCCTGAGCTTCCCGAAGTCGAAACCATACGGCGTTCGCTCGAGCCTTTGGTAGTCGGCCGCACCGTAGCCAGGCTCGAACTGCGAACGCCGCGCCTGAGAGTGCCGCTCGGCGAGGAGCTTCGACGCGGCGTCGAGGGGCGTTGCATCACCGGCAGCGGGCGTCGCGGCAAGTATCTGTGGTTCGTGCTGGAGGACGGGCGCGGCTGGTTCTTCCACATGGGGATGAGCGGCCGGCTGCGCTTCGTCGAAGGCGCGGACGCGGGCGAGGGAGTCCACGATCATCTGATCGCACGCTTTGCCGGCGGCGATGCTCTGGTGTTCCACGATCCGCGACGTTTCGGCCTGTCGATCGTCGATGATCCGGCCACCAGCAAGCTGCTTGCCGATATGGGCCCGGAGCCGCTCGACGAGGTGGCGTTCGACAGCGACTATCTTGCGGCGTTTCGCCGCCGCACCACGCGCGCGGTCAAAGACGTGCTGATGGACCAGCGCGTGGTCGCCGGTCTCGGCAACATCTACGTCAACGAGATTCTGTTCCTCAGCGGCGTGAGGCCGCGACGCAGCATGGTGCGGATGACGCTCCGCGACTGCGCGGCGGTGGTGGTCGCCACGCGCGAAGTGATCGCGGAAGCGATCGAGCACCGCGGCTCGTCGATCTCGGATTTCCTCGACGGCATCGGACAGCGCGGCGGCTACCAGTGGCGCCATCGCGTCTACGATCGCGAAGGCCAGCCTTGCACGACCTGCCGCGCGCCGATCAAGGTCGTGGTGGTCGGGCAGAGGTCGAGCTTCTACTGCCCTCGCTGCCAGCGCTGAGGCCGCTTCAGCGCGAGCGCACGTCGAGAAAGTCGCGCAGCCCGTCGCCGAGCAGGGTCAGACCCAGCACCACCAGCGTTATCGCGATGCCGGGCGCCACGACCAGGTGCGGCGCTTCGACCAGGAATGAGCGGCCCTCGGCGAGCATCGATCCCCATGACGGCGTCGGCGGTTGCACGCCCAGGCCGAGGAAGCTCAGGCTCGCCTCCGCGACCACCGCGCCGGCCATTCCGACACAGGCCTGCACCAGCAGCGGCGCGATCGTCAGCGGAAGGATGTGCATGGCGAGCACGCGCAGCCTGGTGGCGCCGAGCGCGACCGCCGCTTCGACGTGCTCGCGCGACCTCACCGCGAGCACTTCGGCGCGCACCAGACGCGCGTAGCCGGTCCATCCGATGACGGTGAGGGCCAGAACCACGTTGGCGAGGCCGGGGCCGAGCGCGGCGGCCAGCGCGATCGCCAGCAGCAGACCCGGAAACGCGAGCAGAACATCGACCAATCGCATCAGCACGAAGTCGGTCTTGCCGCCGAGGAAGCCGGCCGCTGCACCGACGGCGACGCCGATACCGACCGAGAAGACGACGGTGGCCAGCGAGACCAGCAGCGAAACGCGCGCGCCGTAGACGAGACGCGCAAGTACGTCGCGACCGAGTTTGTCCTGTCCCAGCGGGTGCGCCGCGCTCGGTCCCAGCAGGCCTTCGGAGAGCCGCATCTGCCAGGGCGAGTCCGCGGCGAGCCACACTCCAGCCAGCGCCGTGACCACGAGCGCGGCGAGCACCAGCAACCCGGCAGTCATTGCAACCCGCCGGGGCCTGGCAACCCGCCGGGGCCTGGCAACCCGCCGCAGCGCGGTCGCGCGACTGGACTCAGCGAAGCGCTGCATCGCGCATCCTCGGGTTGACCGCCACGTAGGCGAGGTCGGTGGCGAGATTGACGAGCACGTACAGCGCCGCGATCACCAGCACGGCTCCTTGGACCACCGGATAGTCGCGCGCCGCGATCGCTTCGACCAGCAGGCGACCCAGACCCGGCCACGCAAAGATCGTTTCGGTTATCACCGATCCGCCGAGCACTGCGCCGAGTTGCAGACCGACCACCGAGAGCACCGGAGTCAGTGCGTTGGGCAGCGCGTGGCGCAGCAACGCGGCGCCTTCGCTGAGGCCCTTGGCGCGGGCGGTGCGAACGTAGTCCTCTGCGAGCGTCTCGAGCAGCGCGCTGCGTGTCATGCGCACCAGCACGCCGCTCATGCCGGCGCCGAGCGTGAGCGCAGGAAGTACCAGGTGGCGCAGCGACCCGGCGCCGGCCACCGGGAGCCAGCCGAGTTCCACCGAGAACAGCAGCACCAGCGCCGGGCCGAGCCAGAAGTTCGGTATCGCTATCGCGGCCAGGCTCGCGCCGAGCGCGAAACGATCGGCGCCGCCTCCCTTGCGGGCAGCGGCCAGCGCGCCAAGCGGTATGCCCAGAGCGAGCGCCACCAGGGTCGCCGCTCCGCCGAGCGCCAGGGTTGCCGGCAGGCGTTCGGCGATCAGGGCCGCTACCGGCCGATCGCTGCGCAGCGATCGGCCCAGGTCGCCGCGCGCGGTTGCGGCCAGGGATCGACCGTATTGCTCGACCAGTGGCCGGTCCAGTCCGAGTCGGGTCCGCATCTGCTCGCGATCGACTGCGGCGGCGCTCTCACCGAGCAGCACGTCGATCGGATCGCCGGGGACCGCGTGCAGGATCGCGAACACGAGCGTTGCCACGCCGAGCAGAGTGGGGATCAGGAAGGCCACGCGACGCAGCAGGTAGGCGCGCATCGTCACCGGCGTCCGTCGCAGAAGGGCGTTGCGGTCAGGCCGGGGTTGCCAATGCGGCGCGGTCGCGGCTTAACCGGTGGCGAGATGACAGCGGCCCTCAAACTGCGCGTCCGCCTCGCCGGTCGCATCCAGTCGCTGGTGTGGAACGAACTGCCCGCCGACTGCTCGCCGCCGCGCGCGGCTGTGCAACACGGAGCGAGGGTGGCGTGGCTGGCGGTGCAGGGCTTTCGCAGCGATGCCTGCGCGCTGCGTTCGTGTGCTCTTGCGTATGCCAGCCTCATGGCCTTCGTTCCGGTACTCGCGGTGTCGTTCGCGTTCTTGCGCGGCTTCGGCTGGAGCGGCCAGCGCCTCGAACCGATGCTGCTCGAGCGTTTCGCGATGCTGTCTCCCGAAGCGGTCGCGACCATCATCTCGTACATCGATAATACCAGCATTGCCGGTCTTGGCGTCATCGGCGGCCTGTTCGTCGTCGGTTCCGCACTGTCGGTGATGCGCCAGGTGGAAGACTCGCTCGACCTGATATGGGGCAACCCTCGTCCTCGAGGGCTGGTGCGACGCTCCGCGGATTCGCTGGTGCTACTGGTAGCAGCGCCGTTGCTGCTCGCGCTCGCGGCCAGCGTGACGGCGGCGCTGCGCACCGCCGTCTACCTCGCGTGGTTGCACGATCTCGGCGGTGTGGGTCCGGTTCTCAGCGCGCTGACGCGGCTGGTTCCATACGGGGTGGTCTGCGGCCTGTTCACGTTCCTGTACGCGTTCCTTCCCAACGCCGAGGTGAGGCTGCGGTCGGCGCTGGCGGGCGGAATCGCAGCCGGCATCGCCTGGCAGGTAGCGCAGAACGCCTACGTCGCGTTCCAGTTCGGCATGCGCAACTACAATGCCATCTACGGCACGCTGGCGCAGTTGCCGGTGCTGATGCTGTGGATGACCACGAGCTGGTTCATCGTGCTGGCCGGTGCCGAGTTGTCGGCGGTGGTACAGAACTTCGCCACGCTGCGGCGCGAGCAGCGCGCCACCAAGCCTGGAACCGCGGCGCGCGAGAGGCTGGCCTTGGCGCTGGTGTGCGAACTCGCCGAGGCGGCCCACGCACGGCGCGCGGCGCCGACCCTCGACCAGCTCTCGCATCTGCTCGACGCGCCGCTGCGCGAGGTGACGGAAGTGGTCGTGAGGCTCTCGGCTGCCGGGCTCGTGCACATGGGCGGCGACGAACAAGCCTATTGTTTTCTGTCGCTGGCGCCGAGCAGTGTAGCGCTCGAGCGAGTCGTCGCAGTGGCGAGGGACGAAGGGCAGGGCGCGCGCAGCGGTGGTGTCGAGGCGCCGACCGCCGGCAGCTTGCGCGATCTGCTCGGCGCACTGGAGTCGTCGCGTCGACGCGCCCTCGGTGCCGCCAGCCTTGCCGACCTCGTCGACCCTCGCGCTGGCCGTCGCGAACGAGTCGGTCCTTCCCAACGGATCGAGCAAGTCGGTCCTTCCCAACGGATCGAGCAAGTCGATCCTTCTCGACGGATCGAGCAAGTCGATCCTTCCCAACGGATCGAGCGAGTCGATCCTTCTGACGATCGGATCGATCGGGGCGAGCGGGTCGTTGACGAGGAAGCGGATCCCGTGCTTCGCAACTGACGGCGCCGCTGCCAGTCTTCAGCGCTGCGCGGCAAGGTGCGCGAAGGCGAGCCCGCCGAGATCTCCGGAGGTCGCTGGCTCGAATCCCTCGACGCGCGTCGACAGCACCGTCACGTTGAGAGGCCACCACAGGAACACGTAGGGGAGGCGTGCGGCGCTGCGGCGCTGGAGCCTGGCGTAGAGTCGTTTCCTTTGCTCGGTCGCGGTCGCGCGGCGCGCCCGGACCGCGAGTCGATCGATCGCCGTGTCGGCGAAGAAGCCGCGGTTGGCTCCGGCCGGCGCCGTCATCTGCGAATGGAAAGCGACGCGCATCAGGTCGGGGTCACGGATGCCGATCCATGCCAGCGCATACAGGTCGAAATCGCCGCGCCTGACGTCGTCGAAGAAGGTTCCCCATTCGTTGCTCTCGATGTCGAGCGCGATCCCGACCTCGGCGAGCTGCGCGGCCAGCACTTCGGCGATGCGGCGTCGCAGCTCGACGGTGCTGGTCCTGTAACGCAGGTGGAAACGCGCTTGCGGTCCGTCTGCGTCGGGATCGGCAAGACCGGCGCGATCGAGCAGACGCCGTGCACGTGTTGGATCGTAGTCATAGCGGCGCACGTTGCCTTCGAACGCCCAGTGATGTGGCGGCAACATCCCGCTGGCTACCGTGGCCTGTCCGCGCAAGACGTGGGCGACGATCGCCTCGCGATCGATCGCGTAGGCGATCGCGCGACGCACGCGCACGTCGCGCAGGAACGGGTTGCGATGATTGAAGCCGAGATATTGCACGGCATCGTATGGACCGGTAACGACGCGCACGCGTGACTGATTGCGGGCCAGATACGCGACGGCGTCGGGTTCCAGAGCGTTCTCGACCAGGTCGAGACTGCCGTGACGCAATTCCAGCACGCGCATCGTCGCGTCCGGCACCACTCGAAACGTGATCGCGGCAAGCGTCGGCGATCCGCCGAACCATTGCGCGAACGCTGCCAGTTGCACTTCGCCGTCGCGACCGCGCCTGGCTATTCGATAGGGGCCGCAGCCGATTGGATCGTCGACGCCGAGTGCGCCGGAGGCTTGCGCAGCCGGCAGGATGCCGAGTGTGGCGCCGTCGAAGAACGCGGCGTCGGGTTCGAGCAGAACGAAACGCACGCGATCGGCGGCGACTGCTTCTACGCTCTTCACCGCGGCCAGTGCCGCGCGTTTGGGTGATGCGAGCGTTGGGTCCAGCACCGAGCGATAGGTGGCCGCGACGTCGCGCGCGGTGACCGGCTGGCCGTCGTGGAACAGAGCGTTGCGCCTGAGCCGCACCAGCCAGCTTCCGTCGCTCTGGCGCTGCCAGTCCTCGGCGAGCGAGGAGGCGTACCCGCCCTGCGCGTCGGGTTCCATCAGCGCACAAGACACCAGCGCGCTGATCCGCGAGGCATTGGCGTCGGCGACCAGACGAGGATCGAGGGCGCCCGGCGCGGCCTCGATTCCGACGCTGAGCGAGCCGCGCGCGTCACTTGGCGAGGAGGGAGAGACTCCGCAGCCGCAGAGCAACGTGGCGGTCACCCAGCAGCATGCCCGCAGCGTCCCGCGCGGACCTGCCGCGACCTCGACAAAACGTTCCAACCGTCCAGAAAAATGAGCCTTTTTGAATAGAAGCGCACTCGCCCGCCTGCTACCATGGCGGCTCGTCGACTTCAGGAGGTGCGGGATGTCGAGACGGGTCGGGGTAGTGGCGGCAGTGGCGGTGGGGATCCTTCTTTCGGGATCCGTGGCCGGAGCGGTTTCGGCGGGGAGTACCCACTTTCCCAGGTACAAGGAACTGGAGCCCAACGTAGCCTTCTGGCGCGACTCCTTCACCAAGTGGACCAGTAAACAGATTGTCTTCCACGACGTCGAGCATCTCGACCTCGTGTATTCGGTGCTGTCGGTCGACGACCTCGTAACGGCTCTCCCGCTCAAGCAGCAGGAGGACGCCATCCGCGCCCGCCGCAAGGCCGAGGGCGAGCGCCTGGAGGCGATGCTCGAGCGCATCGGCGCAGGCCAGTCGCGAACGGAAGAGGAGCACCGCATCGTAAGAGCCATTGCCCGCATCGGCCACGAGCCCGAGTACGCTAGCACGCTGGCCGCCCAGATCCGCTCCCAGCGCGGGCTCGGCGACAAGTTCTGCGGGGCGATGGAGCGCGCCTACGCCTACCTGCCGATGATGAGGCAGATCATGCGCAGCCAGCAGGTGCCCGAGGAACTGGTGGCGCTGCCGCTGGTAGAGTCCGGTTACCAGATCGGCGCCGACTCTTCGGTCGGAGCCGCCGGCATATGGCAGTTCATGCCCGCGACGGGTCGTCTCTATCTCGACGTCAACGACGCCTACGACGATCGCCGCGATCCGCTGCGCGCCACCGAGGCGGCCGCACGCATGCTGCGCAAGAGCTACGACACGTTGGGGTCGTGGCCGCTTGCCATCACCTCCTACAACCACGGCCTGGGCGGCGTGGCGAATGCAGTCAAGACGATGGGCACCACGCATTTCGGTGTGATAGCTCGCCATTACAAGGGCAAGACCTTCGGGTTCGCCTCGCGCAACTTCTACGCCGAGTTCCTGGCGGCGAGCGACTCGGTGACTCGTGCCGAAGAGATCTGTGGCCCGATTCGGGTCGAGCCCTACAGGCCCGACGAATTCACGCTCGAGGCCAGCGCCTCGCTGCGCGACCTTGCCAAGGCCGCTGGTATCAGCGTCGACGAGCTCGAGACCATCAACCCGGCGCTTCGCGACAGCGTAGTGCGCGGCACCAGGCGCGTTCCGGCCGGCTATCGTCTGAACTTGCCATCGGGCTCGGAGGATCGATTCGCGCTCGCTTACGCCAAGACCGGTCGTTCGGGCAATGTGGTCGTCGCACAGGCGTCGGCGGCTAGGGCAACGGCTTCCGCTTCCGAGCGGAGCATTGCCTCGGCAGCTTCGGGGCCACGCCGCCACAAGGTGGCGCGAGGGCAGACCTTGTCCCAGATCGCCAGCCACTACGGTACCTCGGTAGCGACCCTGCAGAAGATGAACTCGATGGGACGCTCCAAAATGGTACGCATCGGTCAGGTTCTCGAGGTTCCTGGTGCGGCCGGCAGCGCCCCGGCCCAGCCGATGGTCGTCGCTTCGTCAACCGCACTGAAGGCGGCGGTCAAGGCTGCCGCCGAAGTCGATACCGGCGCGGCCGGCGCAGGCAGCGGCGGCAAGCCTTCGGCGGCGGTTCAGGCTGCCGAAGCGGCTGCCGACGCGGCCAAGACCGCCGTTGCGGCGGTTCCGGCTGCGGCAGTGGTTGCGAGCACAGAGCCGACCGCGAAGGCCGAGCCCGACGCCGTGCTCACCACTACCCACAAGGTCGGGCGAGGGCAGACGCTCACGCAGATTGCGTCGATGTACAAAACCTCGGTTGATGAACTGAAGGCGCTCAACGGGATCTCCGACTCGCGCGAATTGCGCTACGGCCAGTCGATCAAGGTACGCACCAGCGGCACCGCTATCGCGGCTTCGGCGCCGGTCGGCGCGGGTTACAAGGTCAGGACCGGCGACACGCTCTGGAGCATCGCCCAGGCGCAGGGAACCTCGGTGGAAACCCTCAAGCGGATGAATCCGAGTCTGGCCGGCAGCGGTCTGAAGGCCGGGACCAGCGTCAGGGTACCGGCCCGAGGGTCGGCGGTAGTAGCCGCGGCTGCGGCCGCCAACACCAAAGCGACTTTTGCCTCGCACCGGGTCCAGCCGGGCCAGTCGCTGTCGGGCATTGCCCAGAAGTACGGGACCTCGGTTGACGAGATAAAGCGCGTCAACGGGATCCGCGACTCGCGCAAAGTTCAAGCCGGGCAAACCCTTAGAGTTCCGCTGTAAACGGTCGGTCTAGCTTCGGAAACGCCGCCGTCGCGTGCTAGGGTGCCGGCGCGTGTTCGGGTTCCCCGTGTTGCGCAGTATGGAGGGTCGGCGCTGTGTCGCCGCTCGCCGAAGTGACGGGAGCCGAGCCCGCCCGAGAGGTTGATCCGTGCATACCTTGATGCTGCTGCTTGCCTCCGCCTGCTACGTTGGGGCGAGCCTGTGTTACGGCGCGAGTTTCTCGCGGCGCGAAGCGCCCGGAGCGCGCGTGGCGCCGTGGCTGCTGGCCTTCGCTTTCGGCATCCACACGCTGGATCTGGGGCGCGATCTGATCACCGACGGGGTGTTGCCGGTGGCGACCTTCGCCGGCGGCTTCTCTTTTTTTGCCTGGCTGGTGGTCGGCGTCTATCTGGCCCTGCAGGCACGGCTGAGTTTGGCGGTGGTCGGCGCGCTGGTGAGCCCGCTCGCGTTCATAGCAGTGCTGCTCGATGTGATCGTGCGCGGCGACGACGTCGCGGTTCCGGAGGCTTTGCGTAGCCCCTGGCTCTTTGTCCACGTCACGTTGGCCTTTCTCGGCAACGCGGTGTTCGCACTGGCCTTCGCGGTCGGCGCCGTCTACCTGCTGCAGGAGCGGCTCATCAAGTCGCGGCACACGGCAGGTCTGGTACGCCGGCTTCCTCCGCTGGAGAAACTCGATCGTCTGAGCGCCGGGTTCCTGATCTGGGGCTTTCCGCTGATGACCCTCGGCATCGTCAGCGGCGGGGTCTGGTCGGCGAACTCGACCGGCCACTTCTGGACCGGCGAGCCGCGCGAAATTCTGGCGGTGCTGACGTGGGTGCTGTACGCGGGCCTGCTGCAACTGCGGCTGCTCGGCGGTCTGCACGGCCGGCGCGCCGCAAGGTGGACGATAGTCGCATTCTCGTTGCTGCTGACGTCGTACGTGGCGGTGAATCTGCTGCGACTTGGAACGCGCCACGGACTGGGGCTGGCGGGCTGAATGTCGACGGGGACGGGTCGAGGTACGCCGCGGCGGGCCTCGCGCGGGAACTGGCAATGAGTCGCGAACTGACAGTGGTCGGGCTGAGCCATCACACGGCACCGGTCGAGGTGCGCGAGCGACTGGCTGCGGCCGCCGTCGATGCCGCCGCGTTCCTGCGCCGTCTGGTCGCCGAGTGCGGCGTCGACGAGGCGGTGCTGCTCAGCACCTGCAACCGCATCGAAGTGGTGACGTGCAGCAAGGCCGGCCACAATCCCGCGCCGCCGCTCGAGAACCTGATGCTGGACCTGTCGGGACTCGCGCCGACAAACGGCGCTGGGATGGTTTTCACGATGCACGGACGCGAAGCCGTGCGCCACCTCTTCCGCGTAGCCTCGAGCCTCGACTCGATGGTCGTTGGCGAGCCGCAGATCCTCGGTCAGATGAAGCAGCAGTTCGAGATTTCGGCCGGGCTCGAAACCGCCGGCCCGGTGCTGGTGCGCGTCTTCCACAAGAGCTTTTCGGTAGCCAAGCGGGTACGCACCGAAACCGGTATTGCCGCGCGCACCGTGTCGGTGGCTGCCACGGCGGTCGATCTGGCCAGCCACATCTTCGAGTCGCTGGAAGGGCGTGTGGTGATGCTGCTCGGCGCCGGCGACACCGGCGAGACCGCGGCGCGCCACTTCATGGCGGCCAACGTCGGTCAGATCATGGTGGCCAATCGCACTTTCGAGACCGCGGTCGAACTGGCGCGCGAACTGTCGGCCACCGCGCTGCCCCTCGAGCGCTTCCGCCAGTATCTGCCGCTTGCCGATCTGGTGGTGGGTTCCGCCGGCGGCGGACAGCTTCTGGACGCCGAAGACGTCGGCAACGTGCTGCGCGAGCGACGTGGCAAGCCGATGTTCTTCATCGACCTGGCGGTGCCGCGCAACTTCGATCCGGCGATCAACCAGCTCGACGGCGCCTATCTCTACGACATCGACGATCTGGCTGCAGTAGTCGAAGACAATCTGGGCGAGCGGCGCCGCGAGGCCGTGCGCGCCGAGACCCTGGTCGAAGGCGAGGTCGACCAGTTCTGGCAGTGGTTCGAGAAGCTCGAAGTGGTACCTACCATCGTCGAGCTGCGCGAATACGCCGATGCGATACGTCGCCGCGAAGTCGACAAGACCCTGGCCAAGATGCCGACGCTTTCCGAGGAAGACCGTGAGCGGATTCACCAGATGACACGCGCGATCGTCAACAAACTGCTTCATCACCCCACCACGGTACTGAAGGGCGAAGGATCGCCCACCGAGGAATCCAGACTGCTCACTGCGGTGCGGCGCCTGTTCGGGCTGGGAGACGACGCGTGAAACTCAAAGTAGGAACGCGACGTAGCGCGCTGGCGCTGACGCAGACCCGCCAGACCATGGAAACGCTGTGCGCGCGGGTGCGCGGGCTGACCTACGAGTTGGTCGAGATCACCACGACCGGCGACCGCATCCTGGACCGACCGCTTCGCGAGGCGGGCGGAAAAGGACTCTTCATCAAGGAACTCGACGAGGCTTTGCTCGACGGACGCGTCGACTGCGCCGTGCACTCGCTAAAAGACGTGCCGTCCGAGCTCGCCGCCGGAACCGTCATCGCGGCGGTGTTGCAGCGTGAGGATCCGCGCGACGTGCTGGTCACGCGCGACGGACGCACTCTGCCCGCGCTTGCCGATGACGCTGTGGTCGGGACCACCAGTCTGCGTCGCGCTTCCCAGTTGCTGGCGATGAAACCGGGGGCTTCGACGCAGTTGCTGCGCGGCAACATCGAGACGCGGCTGCGCAAGCTCGTCGAAGGACAGTGCGATGCGACATTTCTGGCCGCGGCCGGACTGGCGCGGCTCGGCCTGACGCTGTCGCCTGCCCACGGTGTGGTGCTCGATCCGTTCGTGTTCGTCCCGGCCGCAGGGCAGGGCGCGGTGGCGATCACCGTGCGCGACAACGACAGCGCTGCGGCGGCTGCCGTCGGTCAGGTGGATCACCGCGCGACGCGCGCGGCGGTGGAGGCCGAGCGTGCCTTCGCGCGCGTGTTCGGCGGCGGCTGTCATCTTCCACTCGCCGCCTACGCGCAGGTGGACGACGCCGAGCCTGGCGAGGTGCGGCTGGTGGGCCTGCTGCTGACGGCCGACGGAAGACGCATGATGCGCGACGAGACCCGCGGCCCGGCCTCGCAGGCGGCGGCTCTCGGCACCGCGCTCGGGCGCGTGTTCCTGGAGCGCGGCGGCGGAGAGTTTCTCGAAGCCGCCGAGATCAGCGCTGCGGCGGCGGCGCTGCAGGGGCCGGACGTCTGAGATGAACGGCGGCGTCGCCCCGACATCCGCACGGGCGGGCCGAGCGCCGGAGGCGGCGTGAAAGGTCGTGTCTACCTGGTAGGTGCGGGGCCCGGAGATCCGGGCCTGCTGACGCTGCGGGGCAAGGAAGTCCTCGGGCGCGCCGATGTGGTGCTCTACGACGCGCTCGCCAATCCGCGCATCCTCGACTTCGCTCCGGCCGGTGCCGAGCGCGTGCTGGTCGGCAAACGTCAAGGGCGCGAGAGCGCCTCGCAAGACGTGATCGAGACGGCGATCGTTCGTCTCGCGCGCGAAGGCAAGACCGTTGTTCGCTTGAAGGGCGGCGATCCGTTCATCTTCGGGCGCGGCGGCGAGGAAGCCGAGGCGTGCCGCCGCGCCGGCATCGACTTCGAAGTGGTGCCCGGCGTAACCTCGGCGGTTGCGGTGCCAGCCTACGCCGGCATACCGCTCACCCATCGCGAACACTCCTCGCTGGTCACGTTCGTGACCGGTCAGCCCGGTGCGGTGCGCGAAGGCTACGATCTGGATTGGGAGATGCTCGCGCGCGGCGGCGGCACGCTGGTGTTTCTCATGGCGATGACGAGCATGGGCGAGATCGCCGACAAGCTGATTGCGGCCGGCTTGGCGCCGGCAACGCCCGCGGCCGCGGTGCGTTGGGGAACGCTCCCGAAGCAGCAGAGCGTGGTCGGCACGCTGGCCGACATCGCCGCGAAGGCCGGCGCCAGGCTCGCGCGTCCGCCGGTAGTGCTGGTGGTAGGCGCCGTTGCCGGTCTGTCCACTGAACTGTCCTGGTTCGAGCGCTTGCCGCTGTTCGGACGGCGCATCGTGGTGACGCGGGCGCGCCATCAAGCCGGTGTATTCGCATCGGTACTCGAAGAGTCCGGGGCCTGGGTGATCGAGTTCCCGACCATCGAGATTCGCGAGAACGAGGTTTCGCGCGAAGTGCTGCAGCGCGCGGGATCCTACGACTGGATCGTCTTTACCAGCACCAACGGCGTCGAGGCGTTCTTCGGACAGTGGCTAAGGGCGGGTCGCGATCTTCGCGAACTGGCCGGGGTCAGGCTGGCGGCGATCGGTCCTGCCACCCGGGCGGCGGTCGAGGCCCGAGGCCTGCTGGTTGCCGCGCAGCCGGCGGAATACCGCGCCGAAGCGTTGCTCGAGACCTTCGGCGAAGTCGCCGGCAGGCGCATCCTGCTGGCCCGCGCCGAAGTTGCCAGAGAGGTATTGCCGGAGCGCCTGCGCGAGCGCGGCGCCAGCGTCGACGTGGTCGCGTTTTATAGAACCGTCGTGCCGCAGCCGGTCGCGAGCAGCGCACCAGTGACGCTCGACGGCCTGTCGGGCCTGCCTGCCACCGGCGAGCCGAGCCAGCCCGTGGTGGTCCCTGGCGACTTCGACATGATCACGTTCACCAGCGCCAGTACCGTGAAGAACTTCAATCTGCTGTGCGAGGGCAGGGCGCGCGAGGTGCTGCGCGGCAAGGCGGTCGCGGCGATCGGCCCGATCACCGCCGATGCCTTGAGCGCGCTCGGGATCCAGACCGACGTGATGCCGGCCGATTACACGATCCCTGCGCTTGCCGAGGCGATCCAGGCCTATTTTGCAAATCGGCACCCCGTCGCTTAGCATCCGCGCGTGCCATTTCCAGAACAGCGTATGCGGCGCCTGCGTCGCAATGAAACCATGCGGAGACTGGTGCGCGAGACGCGCCTTTCCCGCGATGACCTGGTGCTCCCGTTGTTTGCCGTCCCCGGCGCCGGCGTTGAGCGAGAGGTCGGGTCGATGCCAGGTGTCTTCCAGCAGTCGGTCGATCGCGCGCTCGACACAGCGGTAAGAGCCCGCGATCTTGGCATTCCCGGCGTGCTGCTGTTCGGCATCCCCGAGCGCAAGGACGCGCGCGGCTGCGACGCGGCGCTCGATGACGGACCGGTGCAGAGCCTGGTGAGGGCGATCAAGAAGACCGCGCCCGATCTGCTGGTCATCACCGACGTGTGTCTGTGCGAGTACACCGACCACGGCCACTGCGGCGTGCTCGACGGCGAGCACGTGGTCAACGACGCGACACTCGAGCTGCTGGCCGACGAGGCACTCTCGCACGCCCGTGCCGGCGCCGACATCGTCGCGCCTTCGGACATGATGGACGGGCGCGTGGCGGCGATCCGCGTCGCGCTCGACGAAGAAGGTTTCGACGACACCGCGATCCTGTCGTACGCTGCCAAGTACTGCTCGGGATTCTACGGCCCGTTCCGCGAGGCGGCCGAGTCGGCGCCGCAGTTCGGCGATCGACGTTCCTATCAGATGGATCCCGGTAACGGCGGCGAGGCGATGCGCGAGATCGCGCTCGATCTCGACGAAGGCGCCGATATCGTGATGGTCAAGCCGGCGCTGCCCTACCTCGACATCATCCGTCGCGCCCGCGAGACGTTCGAGTGTCCGCTGGCGGCCTACCAGGTGAGCGGCGAGTATTCGATGATCAAGGCGGCCGCCAGGGCAGGTTGGATAGACGAGCGGCGCGTTGTGGACGAGACGCTGCTTTCGATCCGCCGCGCCGGCGCCGATTTCATAATCACATATTACGCACTCGAAGTGGCGGAGCGGCTCTGAAGAGCGCTGGCCTGAGAGAGGCGATGCGCCGGATCCTCGCGATCGTGCTGGCGGCCTTGATGGTGGCGCCGCCCGGCGTGGTGCCACGCGCGCTGGCGCAAGTGGCGGAGGAAAAGAAACTCGGCGACGAGTTCCTGGCCAAGGCCCTGCCTCACATGCCGCTGATCCACGACTACGAGCTGGCCGGCTTCGTACGCGAGGTCGGCGCGCGGCTGGTCAAGACCGTGGGACCCCAGCCTTTCGACTACGAGTTCTTCGTGGTGCGCGACAATGAGATCAACGCGTTCGCGGTGCCGGGCGGCAAGCTGTTCGTCAACGCCGGCCTGATCGCACGCGCCGACAACGAAGACCAGCTGGCCGGCGTGATGGGCCACGAGATCGCGCACGCCGCCGCCCATCACGTTGTGCGGCAGCAGCAGAAGGGAGCCGCGGCGGGCTACGCGTCGTTGCTCGGGATCTTTCTCGCCATCATAAATCCGGCACTCGCCCTCGGCGCGCTGGCCGCAGGACAGGCCGCGCAGCTTCGCTACCAGCGCGATTTCGAACGCGAGGCCGATTACCTCGGCATCGGCTATGCCCGCTCGGCCGGCTACGACCCCTCGGCGATCGCGCAGATCCTGAAAAAGCTCTACGCCGAGCAGCAGCTCAACCCAACGCAGATGCCGGCCTACTTCATGTCGCACCCGCTGACCGGCGAGCGCCTGACCAATCTGGAAGCGGTGTTGGGAAAGACCGAGTGGTCGTCGAAAGCGCCTGCCGGCAGCGACCGCATGCACCGCGCGCAAGCGATCGCGCGCGGCTATGCGCAGACCCGTGAGCAGTGCGTGCCCGAGTACGAACGCGCGCTGGCCAACGCCACGCCCGCGCAACGGCCCGAGGCCCTCGAACTGCTCGGTGTTCTGATGACCCACGGCGAAGACTACGAACTGGCCGACCAGTACCTGCGCGACGCCGAGACGGCCGGTCGCAACGTCGATCGTGAACTCGGCCGCACCGAGTTTCGTCGCGGGCACCTCGAAGAAGCCAAGGTCCGCCTGGGACGCGCGCTGGCCAAGACCCCCGACGACTGGGACGTCCTGGCCGATCTCGGCAACATCGACTATCAGGAAGGTCGCTACGCCGACGCGGCGACAAAGCTGGATCGCTCGGTACATCTGGAGGCCTACCGCGCGGAGGTGGTGCAGTCGCTCAGTCGCGCGCTGGCCAAGACCGGCAAGGAGGGCGCCGCCTACTACTGGCAGGGCCGCTTCAGCCAGATGCAAGGCGATCCGTCGCAGGCGATGGTGCACTTCCGTCACTCGATGGAACTCCTGCCCGAGACCGATCCGCTGCGCGAGGATATCGTCAAGCGTTCGAAGGATCTCGGCGAGGAGATCAAGGAAGAGCGCGCCGAAAAGGAGCAGCAACAGCAGGAGCAGCGGAGCCGGCGCGGGCCGGGCGGCATTCCGCAGATGCCGATGCCGATGCCTCGCAGCGGCGGAGGGCGCTAGGATGGCCGGCGTCGTGCCAAGTCCGTCGCGGCGCGACGCGTGGGAGAGCTGAGATGGCACGTGGCACCGGACTGGTTTCTTCGAGGGTGGCCGCGATGCACGGCTACACTCCGGGCGAGCAGCCGCAGGCCGGGCGCCTGATCAAGCTCAACACTAACGAGAATCCCTATCCGTGCTCGCCGCTGGTGGCGGGCGCCATCGCCGACGAAGCGCGCTCGTTGCAACTCTACCCCTCGCCGAACGCCGACGCGCTGCGGGCCAAGGCCGCACAGGTGTACCGTGTGGCGCCTGAGCAGGTGCTGGTCGGCAACGGCTCCGATGAAGTGCTCGCGATGATACTGCGCGCCTGCGTGCTCGATGGCGACGCGGTGGCGTACGCAGTGCCCACCTATTCGCTCTATCGCACGCTGGCGCAGTCGGTCGGTGCGCGGGTGGTGGAGATTGCCGCCGACGGCTCCGCGATACCACGCGGCGTGGCCGATGCGCGTGCGCGCGTGACGTTTGTCTGCACTCCCAACTCGCCGACCGGCCGTGCGATCGCGCTCGATGCCATCGCCGAGTTCGCACGCAGCGCGGACGGCGTGGTAGTGGTCGATGAGGCTTACGCCGATTTCGGCACCGCCACCGCGCTGACGATCCTGGCCGATCACCCGAACATGGTCGTGACGCGCAGTTTCTCGAAGTCGTTCTCGCTGGCCGGGCTGAGGCTCGGGCTGGCGTTCGGACACGCGGACTTTCTCGCCGAACTGCTCAAGGTGAAGGACTCGTACAACATCTCGCGCCTGGCGATCGCTGCCGGGGTCGCCGCGCTCGACGACTACGCATGGATGCAGAGCAACGTCTCGCGGGTGCGCGCGACCCGGGCTCGTGTCACCGCGCGGCTTCGCGCGGCGGGATTTCGCGTGGAGGATTCGAGCGCGAATTTCGTGTGGGTGGACTGCTCGAGCGCCGGTGGCGGCAGGCCGGTCTACGACAAGCTTCGCGCGGCGGGCGTGCTGGTGCGCTACTTCGACGTCGAGGGGCTGCGCGGCGGGATTCGCGCGAGCATCGGGACGGATGAGCAGATGGACGTTATGCTGGCGGTGCTCGGGGGGTGAGGGGTGGGAGATCGGCGGATTTTGTCGCGTAGTACCGAGGCGCAGCGACGAGGTAGTCACGAGAGAGGCGGCGCTGGTCCCGGCGCCAGCGGCCGCCGTTGGAGCGAACGCACTCTTGGTTCAACCGGTTCCGCAAGCTAGCGATGCGTTGCGAAGAGAAGCCGGAGAAATACTCGGCCTTCATGCAATTTCGCCGCCGTCATCATTACGCTCACGCCCTTGGGATAGGCTCTTCGTGCAACGCGACGTCCCGTGTTTCTATCGCACCGTTAGCCAGAGCTGGATCGTCCGTGAGCACTTACGACATATCTTGGCCGGCCTCAGTCCATGGGGTCTCCCGTTTGAAAGCGAGGCAGAACATTAGGTTCACGACGATGATTGCCATGGCACTAAACACGGTAATCGTGTCATTCTGAACCCAGTTCCCGTAAACAAATGGCACAAGCCCGATGAGCGAGGCCGTGATGCCCCAGAAGGCGCCCTTGGCGCTCAGGCGGTCCCAGCAGACACTCAACACGGTTGGCACGGCGAAGCATGAGGCGACACCATTGAAAATCCACCACAGGCGGTCCAAGGAGAACAGGTGCTGAACGATCAAAGCCGTGATAAGCCCCAAGGCCGCAATTCCATACATCGCCGTGCGAGAACGTTTCACTGACAATGCGTCCAGGCGATCCTTGTCCTTCGTGTCCTTGGCCGTCAGAGGCAATTGAAGCCTTTCCCTCCTGAGCAACTCTCTCTCAGCCTCGGTCAGGGGCGCCATGTCGATGGCATAAAGCGACGCTGCCGCGCACAAAGCCGAATCGAGAGTGCTCTCGAGTCCGGACAGAAGGATCACAACGAAAAGCAGCGCGGCCCATAACGGAAGAAGCTTGACAACAGTCGCCACACCGATCATCGGAAGCCCGACGCCTTGAGGAAGGGCGATTCCCATCTCCGGGTTGGCGGCGATGAAGCCAAGCACCGAAAGCGCGATCGGCACGATACCGAACAGGAGGCCTCCTACGACGAAAGCAGGGACCAAGTGTTCTCTTCTAATCGCGAAGCTCCGCTGCCAATACTGCTGATCGGAAATCGATCCTGCAATCAGTCCGATCGATGTCACAATTCCAAAGGAGAAGGCAACTTTCGGGTCGAGCACATTCCTATTCTGCGCGAGACCGCCGAGCCCCGCCTCAATGGAATTCAGACCGGCGACCCAGATTACCCAAGGGATGATCACAAAGATTCCCACGAGTATGAAAGCCATCTGCAGGAAGTCCGTTACGATCGAGGCCCTGAGTCCAGAGATGAGGGAGTAGGCCAAGCCGACGGCCAGCAGCAGGAACATGAGGAAGTTGAGCGGAATGCCGGTGAGGAAATTAAGCATCATCCCACCGACGAAGATTTGAACGGTCACGGCCATGATCTGGTACCAAATGTATGGAACCATATAGATCGTGTGAAGTCGCTGGTCGCAGAATCGGTGGCGGATCCAGTCCGGCAGCGTGTAGCCGCCGGGGATCTTGTTTCGAACACGCGGCGCTAGCCACGCAAAGACCACCAGCGCAAGAATGTTCGGCGCCGTAAACCAGAAGATGCCAGGCAGGCCCAATTCATACGCCTTTTGCACGCTCACGAAAAGCGCTGGGGCCCAAATCCAGGATGCGGCGATGCTTGGTGCCGCGAGGACCCAATGCACATCGCGGCCAGCGACCAGGAAGCCCGCTTGAGTCTTGGTCCATCTCGCGTCGCGAGAAGCGAGCCACGTCACCAGGATCATGACGATGCCGAAGAGTCCGATTAGAAGATATCCGACACCCTGCGAAACTACGTTCATTTTGCGCGCTCCTTTCGCTTGGTCGCGAGGGTTCCAAATCCATCCCGGAAATTTGCGATCTCCGTTTCTCGGCGGGTGAGCGCCGTTAACTCTGCGTCGGATAGTGATCTGCAGAGTCGGAAGCCCACGTCTGGGTTCGTATTCTGCGGAAACAGCCCTATCCCATAGTCGAAGGCGAAGCTGCGCTCACCCAAGTATGATGTGGCCCCGAGAATTGCTCGTCGCCCGTGGCTTCGTCCGGGGAAGTCGTGACACCATTCCTTGACGTTCCCCATCATGCCCGATGTGCCGAACGGGCCGAACGGTTCAGAGAGCACTGGAACATGCTCCTTTGCCATGCCAAGGAGCACTTCCTTGTAGACGCTCCGCCACGACATAAGCCACTGCCACAACGAGTCGCTAGCGGGCTCGGACGCGCCGGATTGGAGCGTAGCACACCAGCGATCTAAGTCGCTTTCTGGAAGAATCAGCGGGTACAGCTCCCATGGGTACGATACGTCGAGCCGCCCTCCGCGAGCTGCCCACGACCACTCGTGAACTGCCGGAAGCCGGTAGCCTCCTCCGAACGCAGAGTAGTCGTCACGTGCGTCGCTAGCCGCCGGTTCTGTGTCCTCGGCGAAGTAACGAGGATATACGCACGCTAGTGATGGTTCGCATTGCGTCAGCCAATCACAGAACGCGGCACAGGCGTACCAGCTGACATACACGACCGGATGTCTGTACTGAGTGGCGAGTGGCCGATGCCTTGGATCCAGCGCAGAAGGCATCTCTTCCCAGAAGTAGAGATGGTACTCGTTGGTGAACTTGGCAAAACGAGGCCGGCTGTTTGGTCGAGCACCTCCTGCAATCGTGACATTCTCAACGCGCCAGCCGTTACCTTCCTTAGAGCTCAAGAACGCCAGATAGTCTTCGTTGGTGATTTCTCGTTCACCGATTAGGAACGGACGGTTCAGTTCGGGTGGCATTCCCACCTGGCTCTCCGCCAGGAAACTCGGCGCTGCTTCCGCAACTGGCGGGGGCATGAGCACCATCTCGTATCTTTCGAGCCGATTGGGGCCGCGTATAATTGCTTCGACGTCCCGTCCCCACCACGGATCTATCGCCGCTCGCTCGGCACCGGAAAGCAATCCCATCGCATCTAGGTTGTGGCCGAGAAAGCGAAGACAGGAGGAGAACACAGAAAGGTCACGGCGAGCGGCGCAGTCAACCAGCTTGCGTCTCGCCAGATCGGCCAGCGCCTGGGGGCCGCGGCCAGCTGGCCCCAGGTCGATATCAGCCAGGAGATCTCTAAGGATGCCGGCCGCCGCCAGACCAAGGGGGACGTCGCCGAGCGCTCTGAGCCGGTCTATGACAGGGGACGACTTCTGGTCTTCGTTGGGTAGCGGGACCTGGACTGCTCGCTTGAGATTGACAGCGACATGCCTCGCCAGCAGGAAGGCGCCGCTGACCGAAGTCGCTCCCGCTGGCGCGATAAAATGCGCGGTCGCTACAAGCGCTCTTGCGCGAGTCGTATCTTCGCCTCGCTCGCTACCCTCATCGATGGCTTCCACGGCCTCCTCACCGACCTGAGGGAAGAATTGCGACGCCTCGGAGTCGTTCGGCCTGACCGCGAAACGGAGGGCCGCGACACTTTCCGGATCTTCATTTCCGGCCAGTTCCAGGTTCGTTTCGCGCATCCGACCGTGACGAGTGCCGAGCGGGGCCACCTCAAGGAGCGTATGCGTTTGCAGATCGGTTCGAACGGCCTCAACGTCGAGGCCGTAACGGTGCGAAATGTGAGCTGGGATCCCGTCCATACTAACGAGTTCCGTTCCCCGCGCGGCGAGATGCCAGACCAACTCGCCAAGGAGTTCGACCCGCTCGTTTGTCCCGACCCGAATCACCGCGCCAGTGGATCGTGTATACAAGTCACGGGCCTTGCCGAGCTGGATGTTGTAGTCGACCACCGCGCCAACAAGTGCCGCAGCAAGCAACTCCGCTGGACGCGGATCAGTGGCGGACCGCGCGGCATGGTCTACCATCGCCGCCAGGAGTGCGGGGGATCTCGAACAGATCTTCACTGCTTCAAGTAGCGCTTCCGTACACGGGTTCGCACCCGCGGGTTCAGGACCTGCGGCTGGCTTCAGGAACTTACCGAGACGCTGGGCTGCTTCTGCACTTTCCTGCTCGGCCGCCACGACCGAGAGGTATGCCGATACGGACTTCCGACCAAATGGCAGGAGAGCAACGATCTCAAAGGCGCTCGATACGGAAACGCTCGGCCAAACCTCGGCTGCGAGAAGGCGGTCTATCGACCCAAAATGCGTAGCCCTGCATGCGGTGATGAAACGGGCGCCGAGCGGCAGCGCTGAACATATTCGCTGTAGGAGTTCGATCGCGTCTCCTTCATCTCCACGGGTGATGTGGCCAACCTCTTCGAAACCGTCGATGCAGAGAGTCATGTGGCCTGCAGCAATGAATGCCTCTACAAGCCTCGCATCCCACAAGAAGCGCGCGGTCGGATATTCCCTTAGCACTGCGTCCGGGAAAAATGGGACCGACGTGCCAAAGGCTCCGAGGTGCGCCCGTTCCTCACGCAAGTCGAAGAAGAACGCAGGTCCGTAGAGCCAAGGGGCACGCTGATGACAACTGAAAATCTGTTCGCAGAATCGGAACAGCTGCCACGTCTTGCCGCTTCCCCGCTCGCCCAAAAGAAGCACAGGGTGCCGCTTGAGGTCGGCCCGCGCCCAATCCTTGAAGTATTCCCCAGCCGAAATCTCGCTCTGTGGAGGTGTGCCGCCGCCGTCTGGCGTATGTACCACACGCAGGAGGCGATCCTGAAAACGCGTCTGGTACTTGGATTGGTTAAAGTCGCGCCGAGCTTTTCCGAAGACAAGCGCCGGCAGTCCGTCTGGGACGGCGCAGAGCAGCCGGAACAGCTGCGAGAAGTCAAGGACTTCCAATCGCTCCCCGGCCGACCGCAGATTCCCGAATCGGGAAGGGTCGCAGGCGATCAAGACGCGATCCGCGTTCGAAGCGCCAATAAACGCGAGAATGCCCGGGACAGCTCCTTCTATCGGCTGGCTCTCAAGGAGCAAGATCTCTTCGGTCAGCCTCTTCGTGAGTCCGGTGGTACACAGGCGGAAACCTTGTAGGCCTCCCGCCAGAGGGGAGTCCTTAAGGCCAAGTGGAAGTATTGTGCTCGACCCGAGGCGAAGTGCTGGGTGACCGAGCACTTCGCAGACCAGAGGGGTCACGTCAAAGTGGTCGCTCATGTCTTCTGCCCCCGTCTCCCTCTCGCAACTGTGAGTGCTGTTTCGGCGAACTTGAGGGGCAATTTGCCCGCCCGGCAGAACTGATAAACGGGGTATTCACGAAGTGACTCCAGGCTGTCACCCCGAGTCTCCCCAAGAGCCTGTGTGTATACAAGGCCCGTCCGTATCCAGGCATGGTCAAGCTCCCCGATCTCCCGTCGCCGGGCGTAGTAGCTCACCGGGTGTTCCCATGCCTGCAGGACGATGCGTGTCCCCAGTGCACCTCCGTACTGCCGCAGGATTTCCGCACAGTTCTTCGAGTAGACGTCAACGTCTCCTCGCACGTCCTGGGGCACCGAACTTCGGTTCTCATCCGGGCCGTCGCTGCGGACTGCCGAGAGCGCGAGATCGCAGGCCTTGGCGAAGGCGTCTTCACTTGTATCGTAGACCGCGGGTCCCTTGCGCTGCTCAGTGGTGGACTTCAGGCAGCGAAGCACGAGGAACAGGAACCACGGATCGCCTCCGCTGTATTCGTCGAGCAAGGCGAGGGTCGCAGGAGCAGCGGGGGCTCCCAGAAAGAGCCGCAGTAATTCGTCAAGCTCGGCTTGAGACAGGGGAGGAATTCTCAAGACGGCGTGCCTGACGAACAAAGGCTCTGTCGCTCGGTCTATCGGGAGATCGTGCGCGGCTAGTAGCAGGCCGAGTTGCGGGCAATCGTCTGGCTGACGTTCAAGCCGCTGCCGAAGCGCGCCGAGGCCTTCCCAGAGGTGGTGGCGTGGGCTGTCGTCTCCGTTAATAGCTTCCTCGACTGTGTAGAATGGCAGAAAGACGGTGATTCTATTTGTAATCCCCGATGCCGTCGCGGCGTTGCTCAGGAAGGAGAGGAAATCACGGATGCAATCCCAGTGCTCTTGGTGCAGCCGGGCGTCTCTAAGATAGGAGCGCGCGAAGCTTGCCGGATTACCAACCATCTCGGGCGTGAAGATCCCCGGCAGAAATCTACCAGTCGTTTGCTTCAGTCCGCTAGCTGCTACGAAGGCGAGAGATGCGAATAGGCAGTCGAGAGCCGCAAGTGCGGGCGGCGGAATGGTCAAACATTTATCAAGGATATGCAGGAAAGCCGCGCTCTCGAAGCGGACGATGACATGCTTTAGATGATCGGAGCAACGTGCCTCGATGTAGTCTTGGAATCCATCAATGAACTCGGGGAGGTACGACTGCTTGCCGCCGACCAAGAAGACCATGCGCCGCTCCGGCAAGAGGTACTCAAGCTCGGCGAAGAGGCTGGGGCGGTGCCGCATGGCTTCGGCGAATCCGCCAGGGGTTGCAAGGTCTCCTCTCGCCGTGGGTAGCGCAGTCGATGCGAGCCAGGACTGGAGCGACGCATGGCCCGCCTGGCGGTACTGCGAGGCTGCGTGAAGCACGATCGATCGCAGGATCTCAATCGCGCCCTGTTGGGGCTTGTCCGGAAGGGCATCGACTGCATCCTTGAGGGTCGTGCCAGTGTCCGGCCATGGTGCGGGTCGGACGTTTGCAACGCTCAGCGATGAGCGTTGCGCCGCGAGCGTCTCACGCCCTACGACAAGGCGGACCAAGCCTCGGTAGCAAGCGTCCGGATCGAGTTGGGAGAACCTAAGCGGCTCTGCACCCTGGAGGCCGGAATTCCATACGTAACGTGTGGTATCTTGCACTTCCTTCGGCGCGTGTAGCTCGGGGACCCACAACCAGACGTCACAACTACTATCATCCACGTGGACGATGGAAGCATCGTAACGTGGGCTGCTCGTCGCATGAATGCCGTCGTCGTCGACTGGGGCCACGAAGAGACTCACCAGGGATTCTCCTGAGGTAGGCTTGGGGTCAGTTCATAAACGGCGGCGATTTGGTCGCGCACTTCGTCCGCGAGACCAAGAAGCCGTTCCCCGTCGGCCCGGACCCGATCGATGCGGGCTGCCGCGTCTTGAGCTACGTATTGCACTGCATCGGCGGCGCCGTCGAGCTCGCCGATTTGGGTCTCGGCGTTCCTAACCCAATAGGCGAGCTGATTCCCGAGCGCAGGCTGCTGTTCATCCACGAGAGTGCCAAGCCGGGTTGCTGCGGTCGCCGCTTTCTCCAGGGTGTCGCCATAGAGCCTGATCACGTCTGCCGGCGGGACGGTCGCAGCCGTCAATGCGTGGTGGTACGCCACCCGAAGGGACTGGAATTCACGCAAGAGCTCGCGCATCCTCGGCTTCGCGGACAAGATGTGTTCGCGCTTTTTCCGCCACGCCAGGAGGTAGTCTACGAAGCCGATCGTGAGCGCAATGCCGAAAATCTCGGTGCCCAGGTTTAGGAAAAAACCGTCGAAGAAGTGCGAGCGATCCCCGAGCCAGTAGGACGCACCGATCACGGCGAGCGAGGCGACTGTCAAAGCACATGCAAGCACGGCGCCTAGATGCGCGAAACAGGCTGTCTCGATGCGTCGCCAGAAGATCAACGGTAGATTCCTTTCCGACTCAGCGTGAGTGGCGGTATTCTATGAGGGATAGAACTAGCGCTTCCCGCATGGGCGGCTGGTGTCCATGGGGTCGCGCAGAGGAGCGAGGCGAGAACTCGGTCCCGCCCGTCCAGACCGACCGTGGCCCACGATCTCGAAGACGCCGAAAGCAAGTTGAACCCTTCTTCCGGGCGACCCTGCGAGGAGAGCGCCGGAAAGTCAATCGTGCCCCCGCGGGCTACGACTGTTCTTCGCTGCGACCTTCTGGATTCGTATGGCCCGATAGTTCCTTGAATCGGCCAGCGACCGAACGCGTTCAGCAGCGCTTCGCATCCAATAGCAGTGGCGCGCCGCGTCGTCAGCTGGATCGCTCTGGGTGCGTTCATCGACCGGTCACCAGTCAAGCGCAGCCGACTCCTGCCACTTGGGTAAGCGCATCCATTTCGGAGTAATGAGCACCTCCTTTCCGTTCCTCCGCTCGGCAGCGGAATAGCGTAACGAGAAGGGATGTATCGCGGCCCAGCCGCGATACATCCGACGAACCTCGGCACAGTCGTCATACGTCAGCACCCAAGCCGCGTTACACATGGCCTTCAGTCGGGCGGCGAGCGCCGCGTGGTAGTCCGCGTCCAGCGAGTTGAGGTAGAGCGTCGGTCCCTTTTCGAAGTATGGTGGATCAACGAAGAAGAAGGTGGACTCCGGGTCGAGTCTCTCGATGAACTGGATTCCGTCGTCGCAGGACACGCGGACGCGCTCGCGGTACTCGGCGACTTTCTCGCAGCGGCGGCGGAGGTCAGACTTGTTGAACCTGGCGTCAAGCTTCCACGCACCGACCTGCGTGATCCCTCCAATAGGCCCGCCGTTCATGATGATCCCCGAGCGATTGCATCGGTTCAGGTAGAACGTCGAAAAACCTCGGCGGAGCCGGGAAACGCGACCGCTGTCTCTGTACACACTTCGCTGTCGGCGCCATTCAACCATGCTCACGCGTGTCCTCGACAGCATGTCCAGAAATGGCAATGGCCGGTTGACCAGCGTCCACCAGAAATCGTAGATGGCTGGATCTGCGTCGTTGATGTAGATCCCGTGGGTCTCTTCAAGATACAAGAGCGTAAGGGAGGCACCAGCTCCCCCTGCGAACGGCTCCGCGATCGCTTGATGTCCCAGTCCATTGATCCTTCGTATGTTACCCAGCAGACCTGCCATCGCTGACTTCCCGCCGGGGTAGCGAAGGGGGCTTGAGGTTCTCATTCAGCGGTACCTTCTTGATCCTGCTCCAACATCAGCCGGAACAACGGTTCCGTGCGTTTCCAGAACTGCAAAATATCTCGCGCGCTGGGCAGATCGGGCTGGTGTACAAATCCATGAAGTTCGCTGATCGTGAATGGTGCCGAGGGATCGTACCGGATCGCCTTCTCAACGATCGTGGCGCTTGCATTGGTCAGCTTGGCTTTCGCAATCCGCTTTATCTCGGGCACCAGCTGCTTCATCGTGGGCACGCCGAAAGGAAGCGTTCGGGACTCCTTCTTCTCGATTCTCTCGATGATGGCCGGAAGCTCGCCGGTGCGTTGGAGGTAGTCCAGCACCGCGAGCTCGAAGAAGACCCGAAGGAGCACGGCACCAGCGTTTGGAAACTCCTCGCGCTTGAGCCTGACCAACTCGCGCCGGATGTCGCGGAGCCGGTCATTCCCAAACCGGACTCGAAAATCGCGCGGCAACACCGTGTTGCTCGGCTGTTTAGACCTCTTCGGGGCGGAGGGCTTGGGCTTGCTCCGTGACGCAGTCACGGAGCGATCCTGGATGATATCAGCCGGCACAAACGATCCGCGTTTCTTGGCGGGATGCTCGTCGGATTTCCAGGATCTGAAGTAATCTCGGATGTCTTCGCTGGTGTTGAGGGTTCTCGAAGATTGCCTCCCAAGTGCTACATCCATCACGAGTTTCGTGAAACCGCGAAGGAATTCTGCCTTGGTTGTCGTGCCACGAATTCCGTGTTCTGGGTGAGGTTCAACCATCAGGCAGTCGCGGCCAACAGAGGAATCAAAGACGCGCTCGATCGTTGTGAACAGCTTGGCCCGGGGATTCTCGAGCTTGGCCTTCACCTCTTCAGGGAGATCGAGCGAGCGGGCCATCTCGGCGATGGCCCGTGTTTGTCGAGCGGACTGGATGTCTGCAAGCGAGAATCCAAGTTGGTCCTGTAACTGCTCATTGGTGTAGCCCTCGGACAGCTTGTCGAGAATGAAACTCGCCCGATTTTCAGCTTGCCACGCGAGAACCGGCGTCCCTATGTGCCTACCCGCGATCTGGCGGTCGGTAGCCCGGCGACTCGGGGCGACGGTGACGGGCACACTCGCGATTTCACTCGGCACCTCAATCTGCCGGGACAGGCGCTCCAACTGCCGCTGGAAGGGCCCTTCTAGCAAGCCGGGCGCGCGGAGACCTTTCAAGGCTGCCAAGCGCCTGTTCCCCTCGACTACCACAAATCGATCATTCTCTTTGATTGCCAGAAGTGGTTCGTTCGGGAAGTAGCCGCGTGCGGCAATGCTCTTGGCCACTTCCATCGCCTTGTCGTGCTCAAATAGGTACTGAATGATCTCACGCGGCGCTCGCGCCGATGTCTCACGGCCAAGGCGTGGGTTCTTCGCATCCAAGTGGAGACTGGCGACAGAACGCCGCACGGTGGGCCAGCTGTCGGTTGCCATCGGTAGTCTTCTCTCCTTGGCTAGCAGAGTAGCTCAGCTTGGTTCGCCGACGGGAGGCCTCTCACGGGGCGCCCATCGTCTCGGCGATGCGCGGCGCGTTCTCTTCGCGTCGGTCTCCATCGCGTTGTTCGGCTCACGCCGCGGGCTCGCGCCCGTTACGCAGGGCCCGGTACCTGAGGCACCGGTCACCGCGCAACCCGAGGGCGACGCCTAGGAATGATCCACGTGAGCATCCTTGCGCCGGTCGCCATTCTTGGGTTGCATGGTGGCTCACACTTTGAAGACCGGGTGGCGTCCAAGTGGCTCGCATTCATCTGTCCACTCGACCAGATACTCCGGCAGCCTCGTCGGCCCGCGCTTCGGAAACCGCAGGCGAAGCGCAGCACAACCCTGAATGCTGGTAAGTCCCCTCAGATCGAACACCGCCATAGATCGGTAGACAATGAGCGCTACGTCGAGGGCGGCAACCCCCGCGACGAGTATCAGCAAGGCTTTCCTCGGCAAAGGCTCTACGACTACAAGGGAGATAAGGAGGATCTCAGCGAAGAAGGAGGCGAACGTCACGTAGACGAGTGCGCGTGGGAGGTGCGGGCGCGGCTGCGTCTCAACATGGGTGCATTCGAGTAGGTGAAGCGCAGTCTCCCAAGGGACATCACTCCGTCGGCACGCCTCGGTTAGTGGAGTCGTGTCGACCGCAACGCCGGCAACCGAGAGTCGCTTATAGTCAAGTCCGATCACAAAGGCCGCCTTGCGATTGCGTGCCCGCGCGCGGTTCAAGATCACTAGCGACGAAGAAACAAGGACGAGCAGCGGAACAAGATAGAAGAGCCCGGGCGAGACAACAGTTCCTGTCGCAGGCGTACCGCGGGCGAGGACGCATAATGCGAGCGCGGGAGCAGTGATCCCGGACGTGAACAGTTGCAGCTGCCAATGCACATCCTCGGCCGTTTCGCCGACCAACCTCATGCATTCAGCTCCATCCTCCCGCTCCCATTTCATCGGTTTGACTTCCATCGGCTCTCCGCCTCTCGCAGGACATTCGCCTTCGCCACCAATAACGTCCATTGGCAGATTGCTCTCTCGACAAAAGCTAAGGCGACCCCGAGCATCAACGCGTCGCTTCCGCGCGCTGCTTCCCGATTCCCGTCGCCGCCTTGACTACGTATCACAACGCCCTTTCTCGCTCTCTATCGGTTCCTTAGCCAACCGTTCAGCTACCCCGTCCCGCTCTACTCGCATCTCTCCGCGGTTCTCGCTCGCATCTTGCTCCACGGCGTGCCGGGACGGAAGCGCAACGGTGCGTTGTGCCGCTATGTTTGCAGGGGCGGGGAGTGGCCGCAGGCTGGGCGATCTGTCTTAGGAGAGCGGTCTGGATCATTCGGAGTGACGCGCGTCACTTCCGGCGTGGAAGAAGGGCCGCCGACTGGATCCCGCGCAGGGTCGACCGCGCAGCGCGACGGAAGGATTGAGACCGCGACCGAGCCTTCGGCGGGGCTCGTTTAGCGCGCCGGGGCCGTGGCTGAGCCCGCGAGTGTCGATCAGGGCCGTGCAACGTCTCTGTGACCGAGCGGGCCCTGGGCTGATCGACAACCGCCGACCCGCGCCACCACACGGCAACGCCGGCCAGCCAAGACGGGTTCGGGTGGTACCAATACAGAGGGGCGAAGGCAGTGTGGGCCCGACCCCGTCCGAGCAACGCCGGCGAGGCGCTAGGCGCAGTCCGATCGAGATCGGCTCTTCATCTCCGGCAAGCCGACCGATGTCGCTCTGGCGCGGCGCGTTGTGGAGTTGCTGCAGGTACTTGCTCATGCCAGGAAACTGGCGTCGCCGCAGGCGGCGAACTTGAAGCTCTTGTCCTGCGTGCCGCAGAGCACGGTGGTCGGATCGCCGCCTGCGACTGCAACGCAGATGGGTCCGGCGATGTCGCCCGCCTTCAGTTCGGCCTCGTCCATCCCGTCGAACCTTTTCGTCGTCAGGCACCGGCTTGGGTGGAAACGGGACCAGATGCCGCCGGGCGTCGGCGGAGGTCTGCTGCAGGGCCCGCACAATGGCATCGACATCGTGGTCGTAGCGCTTGGCCAACTCCTCTCAGATCGTGCGGATCTCTTCAACGATCGGATCTTGAGCCATGGATTGTTCTCGCCCAGCTCTTCGGGCGTGCAAGTCACCGGCGGCACGAACCCAGCAGCCCGGCATGCCCTCTCGATCGCAAGCCGAGTCGCCGCGTTGGCGATGTGCGTACGGTTCTAGGTGAGCAGCTAGCGTAAGCGGGAGACCCCCCGGCTATGCCGGGGAGGCAGTAGTCGTTTGACAGTTCCGGGAGTGATCCACCCAACTCCCCTTCGTGAGCCGCTCAAAGCATCACGAAGAGGAGTGTTGGATGGATCAGTATCGGAACCTCAGTCCCACAAAATGGGATTGCAAGTACCACATCGTGTTCATCCCGAAGTGCCGCCGCAAGGTGTTGTACGGGACGCTGCGCCTGGATCTCGGGTCGGTGTTTCGGTCGCTCGCCGAGCACAAGGAGAGCCGCGTAGAGGAAGGGCACTTGATGCCGGGCCACGTGCACATGCTGCTGTCGATACCGCCGAAGTACGCGGTTTCTCAGATGGTTGGATACATCAAGGGAAAGAGCGCGATCCACGTGGCGCGCACGTTCATGGAGCGCAAGCGCAACTTCGTGGGGCAGCACTTCTGGGCGCGCGGGTACTTTGTTTCGACGGTCGGTCGGGACGAGACCGTGATCCGAGAGTACATCCGGTATCAGGAAGCGGAGGACAAACGGGCAGACCAGCTACAACTGTTGCCATAGAGCGCCACCTTCAGGTGGCTCACGGTGCCGCTCGCGAGCGGCACCAATCTTAAGCCGCTTTGAGCGGCTCACGCGTTTGAAAGCCCCCGGCTTTGCCGGGGGATCGTTACTCCAGTCCATTGATTGCAGCTACTACGATGTGAACGGCATCTACCACCGCCTTGGGTGGTAGCGCGTCCGCGACGAGGAGGCCTCGCGCCAAGTCAGTGACAGAATCGGTCACTTGGAGCAGAGGGAACCCCATCAGGGCGGCTTTTCGGTTCGTGGCAGCGCTTGCGTCCCTTCCGTCGGCTTCTTGCAAGACCGCTCCGGACACGAAGATATGGAAACGATCGCGGCGTTCCCGCCACTCGACGGTGAGCTCTTGGTGTGGGCGGCGATGACGAGGTCGCGACTCTGGCGTCCCGTCAGGTAGTTGACGATCGTTGTTTCAAGATAAAACCCTTGGTTTCAGCTCCGTCCCGTGCGAGCAAATCGCGTGCTTAGCGTTCGCCGAACCCTCGAGTTCCAGGGCCCGGTCAATTCTCATATGCCCGCGACTCCAGTTCGAATATTGGTCCGCGCCGCGTCGCGACGGAAACGCAGCGGCGTGTGGTGCTGGGGCTTTCGCTAGGGCAGGGGGCGGGGCTACGTATTCTGCGAGAGCGGCCGGAGGATTCGGAGTGGCGTGCGTCACTTTGCGGCCAGCGGTAGGGCCGCCGATTGGATCCCGCGGAGGATCGACCGCGGAACGCGGCGGGCATCCGTACGGGACAGGGGGCGACGCAGCTGTCTTCGCTGCGGCCGGCTTCCATGCTGCCGGAGGTCGTTTATCCGAACACCCGGTCCAAGGTGGAAAGTTCCGCGCGGGCCAGTGGCGAGGCGAGCGCTTACCGTGTCCCGGCGGCGGCGGCTGGCGTGTCAGCGCTCAAGTCGCGGCTCTTACACCCACGCCCGCCGGAAAGACAGCCGTCCATCCGTGCTCAACTTCTCCGTCGGCTGGCGTATCCGTTGCGACCGGTGCCGTTCGCGCGGTACAAACTTTGTGGGGAACATCTCCTTCCTGACACGCGATTCAGTCTAAGGGACTCGACCAATGAGAATCGCGCAGCTCCGGCCGGAATCGAATTGCATACTGTCGATCATCGCGGACGATGGGCGTATCGGCAAGTTCGACGTGAGTCCGTATCTCGAGTACGAGGCGTTCGAAGGTCTTCGTGACAGCGCCGAATTCGCGAAGGTGGTCAACGGCGGTTACTTCGTCGAATGGGAATGTGGTGCCGACCTCTCAGCTGACACCATCGAGGCGCGCTGGCAGGTAGTCGGGCGAGCAGCTCCGCAGACGCCTACCTGACCGTTTGAGGCAGACCGCTGAGATACTCTCAGCCGCTGCACTTACTGCCGACTTGGCGCTGTTTCGTCTTCTGCGCCGTTCCCCGCGGCCGGCGCGTCCTTCGTTGCCGCCCCTACCTTCATCTCGACAAACTCCGCTCTCTTCATCGACAACCGCGACATCTGCGAGGCCGACGCCGTGAGCACCGCGCTGCGATCGTCGCTCTGCAGGTAGAACACCGGTGTGGTCGCGCCGGGCTCCTTGCTGGCGCCGGTGATGGCTCCGCACAGCCCGTCTTTGGTGGACAGTTCAACTCGGGCCAGCGGCTCGTCGAGCGCGTAGGCTGTCTTCGTGGCTGGTTCGCCGGCGTCGCCGACCAGCTTGTCGCCTTTCAGGTCGACGAGACTTTGCATCGCGTTGTCGGCGATGCGCTGGACCACCGCGCCGTCGCCAGCGGGCTCGATGCTCCACGGTTTGCCTGCGCCTTCGCGCAATAGCGTGAAGGTTTCGCCGTCGCGGGTGAAAGCCATCTTGACGACGTCGTCGCCGTTGCAGCGGACCAGTTTGCGGTCGCGCACGTCGTTGGCCTCGACGCCGTAGGTGGTGGCCACCCAGTCGGCGACCTTGGCGACCTGCGCAGTGGTCGGGTCTGCCGCGTCCGGCCCGTCCTGAACCCGCTCGAAGAAGGAACCGGCCGGCGCTGCTTCGTCGGCGACGCCGAGCTTGAAAGCGACCTTGCCGGTAGCGGCAAGGTCGGCCGTCACCGACAGCGACGGCGAGTCCAGGCCGAACTTCGCGCGATCGATCTCGGGTCCCTCCAAGTACGCCAGGGCTTCGATGGTCGGCAGCGTGCTGACCAGAGCGCGCACCGCTTCGGTGTCGGCTCGATCATTGATCGGCGAGAGCAGCGCCCAGTCGTCGCCTTTCTTTTCGAGCTCGATCTTGCGGCCGGCCTTCTCGATGGTGAGCCTCGCGATGGCTTGCGGATTCACGTGCAGCAGCGACTTGCTGCGGAAGTCGAAGGCGGTCTTCTTGATCGTGGTGTGGAACAGCAGCGCCGTGAGCAGCACGTCGTCGTTGCCTTCCACGCGCACGAAGGCGTGGTAGTCGACCGGGGTGGTGTTGCCGACGATGATCGCGGGCAGCGTCTTGCCGCCGGCCACGGTCAGTTCGAGACGCGCGCGCGTTCCTGTGGCGCTCTCCAGGCCGTAACTGGTCAGAGCTTCGGCCTCGCCCTTGGGGATCCGCCGCTCGATGGCTGCGTCGCGCACCGCGCCGAGGAAGAGATCGACGGCGTTGGTATCGGCTGCGGCCTCGACCGGTGCAACCAGGCGCCAGGCGCCGTCTTTCTTGGCCAGTTCGACCGGCTTGGCGTCGGGGTAGGTCAGCTCGAGGTGCTCGACCTGGGCCGGTTCGATGTCGACGACGTGGTCGCCTTTGGCCTCGATCGCCATCTTCGGGGCTTCGAAGAAGTAGATGTACAGGCCCAGCGCGATCGCCAGCGCAGCGATCAGCGAAGTTCGAAGCAAGCTCACGACTGCAACCTCACCAGCCAACCCGTGCGCAAACGCGGTCGCGATGCCGCGGCATCCGGCTCACAGCGAGGACCGGCGCCACCACACGGCGATGCCGGCCAGCAAGATCAGTTCGGGCAGCACCAGCACCGACAGGTAGAAGACCGTGCGCGCCTGTTGCTCGCCCAGGAACGCGCGCGAGGCGCGAACCACGCGCGGTGCGATCGAGATCAGCTCCTCGTCACCGGCGAGCCAACCGATGACGCTCTGGCCAAGCGCGTCGTTGTAGAGCTGGCGCAGGTACTGGTTGGTCAGGAAGCTGGTGTCGCCGAAAACCGCGAACTTGAAACTCTTGTCGTCGGCGCCGCCGAGCGCGCTGGCCTTGTCGGTGCCGGCCACTCCGACCGATACCGGGCCGGCGATGTCCTCGGCGGATTTCATCTCGGCCTCGCCCTGGCTGAAGACGCGAGTGACGTCGGTCTCGGCCCAACTGGTAGGTGAGGTGAGCGCCAGCGGGGTCACCGAGACGCCGGCGGGCGGCTTGTCGGGCGCGCCAACCGAGCGCGATACCGAAAACAGTGTGCGCTCGGTCATCGCCTTTACCGAAGGATGCTCGCCGTACTGGGTCACGATCGCATCCATGCCCAGCGAGACTCCCTCGAACAGCCGCACCTGCTGGTCGAGAATGACGTCGTCTCCGACCTTCGCGCCCAGCTCGCCGGCCAGTAGCGCCAGTTCCGGATCACGCTGGGGTTCGAGCAACACCAGCACGCTGCCGCCCTTCTTGGCGAAGTCCTTGACCTTGGCCAGCTCGGCGGGGAAGTGGCTGCGGTCGCCGGTAGAGAGCACGACTACCGCGGCGTCGTCGGGAATCGGTCCAGCGTCGGTGGTGATCAGCGGCTTCACTTCATAGTTCTGGTTGGTCAGCGTGTCGGCGAACAGGCCAAGGCCAGAGGGGGCCTGCTTCTGCGCCACGTCCGGCTCGCCGTGGCCCTGCACGAAATAGATCGTCTTCTGCTTGGTGGTGGCGACCTTGTGGATGCCGTTGGTGATCGATTCCTCGTCGATCTTGCCGACGGTGGTCGAACGGTCGGCCTGCTTGATCTTCAGCGTGGGGATGCTGGCGATCAGTTCCTTCTGGGCCAGCTCCGGGCTGATCTGCGGATCGACGATCTGCCACTTCACTTTGGTGGTGTAGTTGCCGTAGATTTCCGAGACCTCGCGGACGAAAGCTTTGTCCTGAGGGCCGACGAAGGCGAGGATCTGCACCTCCGTGTCGAGCTTGTCGAGAACCTGTCTGGTCGCGTCGGTCAGGCTGTTGACGCCGGCCGCGGACAGATCCCAGCGCTTGCTGTAGCGGGTGCCGATGAAGTTCAGCATCACCACTACCACCACGAAGACGATCGAATAGACCACCGCGTTGGTGCCGTAGCGCGTGGAGCGCCGGCGCAGGAACTCGGTCAAGGATCCCGAGCCCGACGCGAAGTACCAGATGACACAGACCAGGCCGGCCGCCACGTGCAGCGCCGAGAACCAGCCGAACGAGAACAGGCCCTGCTGCGGGAGCCTGGTCATCCAGTTTTCGATCAGGCCGAACGCGAGAAAAACAAGACCTGCGATGCCGAGGATCGGTGCGCGACTACCCACTGTCGTTCTCCCTATTTCCAGCGCGCCGATTCGACCGCACGGTGGGTCAGGAACAGGAACACGACCGACACGCTGGCGAAGTAGACGAGATCGCGGGTGTCGAGCACGCCCTTGATCATGCTCTGGAAGTGCTCGGTGACCGACAGGTACACCAGGATCGACTTGATCGGTTCACCGGCGCCCTCGGCCGGCCAGCCGATCACGAACAGCAGCAGCAGGATCACCATCGCACTGATGGTCGCGATGATCTGGTTGGACGTAAGAGCCGAGGTGAAGTTGCCGGCCGCCACGAAAGTCAGCGCGGTCAGGTAAAGCCCGAGAAAGCCCGCCATCGTAATGCCGACTTCGGGGTTTCCGTAGACGAACAGGATGGCGGGGAAGACCAGCGCGATCGCGATCATCGCGGTTACCAGGAACGCGCTGGCCAGGTACTTGCCGAGCACCATCTCGCCGACCCGCACCGGCGAGGTGAACAGCAATTCGAAGGTGGACGAACTCTTCTCTTCGGCGAAGCTTCGCATCGTGATCATCGGGATGACGATCAGCAAGACCACGAGCAGATTGCCGAGCAGCGGAGTGATGACGGCGTCGTTGAGGTTCAGCCAGGTGGTATCCATGCCCTGCAGCATCGAGTACTGGGCCACCAGGCGGTTGAACTGTCCGAGCATGTTGAAGAAGAACCAACCGGCCAGCAGCGTGAAGCCGGTGAGCACCACATAGGCGATCGGCGAGACGAAGACCGAGCGGATGTCGCGCCAGGCGATGGCCATGACGTTACGCATGGGCGGCGTCTCCTTCGGAACTCGTCGCCCGTCCGGCCGCCTGCGGGCCGGCCAGACCGGCATCCCCGCTGACGTGACGCAGATATTCCTCTTCGAGGCTGCGCTCGCGCACCAATTCGGCGATGTCGGCTTCCAGGGCGATATGCCCGCCGTTGATGATCACCACCTTGGCGCAGATCTGCTGGACTTCGGGCAGGATGTGGGTGGATAGGATCACCGTGCGATCGGTGGTGAGCCGCCGGATCAGCGAGCGAATCTCGATGATCTGCGCCGGATCCAGGCCGATGGTCGGTTCGTCCAGAATCAGTACCGCGGGCTCGTGGATCAGCGCCTGGGCCAGCCCGACCCGCTGGCGGTAGCCTTTGGACAGGTGCCCGCACAGGCGTCCGGCCACTTGCTCGAGGCCGCATTCCTCGATGACGCGATCCGCGGCCCCCGCTACCGCGGTGCGCGCGATGGCCTTGAGCTTGCCGACGTGCCGCAGGTAGCTGCGCACGGTCATCTCCAGATACAGCGGCGGGGTTTCGGGCAGGTAGCCGATGCGTTTTCGCACTTCGAAGGAGTCTTCGAAGACGTCGAAGCCGTCTACCTTCACCGTGCCGGCGGTGGCCGGCATGAAGCCGGTGATGATGCGCATCGTCGTGGTCTTGCCGGCGCCGTTGGGTCCGAGGAACCCGGCCGCCTGGCCGGTGGCCACCTGGAACGATACGTCGTCGACCGCCGTGATAGACCCGTAGGTCTTGGTCAGATTCTTGACTTCAATCATTCGTTGTTTGGTCCGCTAGGCCGATTGGCCCGCCGCCCTGCCTTGCAAGGCATGGTCTGCGCTAACAGCGCGGCCATCTAAACACGGCTAGGACGGGAGTCAACGCCACGGTATTCGAGGTCGCGCGGCCGCGACCGAAGAAAGGCCGCCGGCGTGTCCTGCGCCGCGAAGGCCGTCCGTCCGGTACCTTGGGTTGGTATGGACGGCCGGCCTTCGCGCGCGGATCCCTTCGTCAGTTGAGGCTCTTTCCCTTGAACAGCGTCGGGCTCAGCGCGCCCTGGCTGAAAACCGACTCCCAGCAGGTGTCGGCCTGCGTGTCGACGAGTTGGACGGTGTACGAGGTTGCCGGCATCAGCGTATCGGGAAGGTTGTCGCGAACCCCGATCACGACGATCTTGGCGCGGCCCTCGGTGCCGGCGATGATCTGCATGAGGTAGACGCCGCCGACGGCGAGCGTCGGGTCTTTGAAACGGTAGCCCTTGATACCGGTGGCCAGCCAGGGCGGCCCGGACGGCATCAGAATCTGTCCGCCGAGCGAGCCCGCTCCCGGAACATTCGGATACAGACACAGGTTGTAGGTGCCGCCGGCGGTCGGATTGGCGAGCTCGGCGAACGACGTGGCCGCACCCTTGATCCACTTCCACTTCACGACGTCCTTGGCGTTGTTGGCGTCGTCCTTGACGAGCAGGGTCGAGACCGAGGCCGCCCGGCAGCCCGTCAGCGGCTGCGCCGCACAGTCGGCCGCGCACACGGCGCTGCACCCGTCATTCGAGTCGGTGTTGCCATCGTCGCACTCCTCGGTTCCCGAGTCGTTGACCACGCCATCGCCGCAGAATTCGTCAGCGCATGCGTCCGAGCATCCGTCGCCGGAAAGAGCGTTGCCGTCGTCGCATTGCTCCGTCGTCCCGTTGTTGACGGTGCCGTCGCCGCAGTACTCGGTGACGCAGGCCGTGGTGCACCCGTCGCCTGAGTTGTTGTTGCCATCGTCGCACTGCTCGGCGCCGTCGTGGACGCGGCCGTCACCGCAGCGCGCGTCCTGACACGCGTTGGTGCAGTCATCGGTGTCGATGAGATTGCCGTCGTCGCACTGCTCGCCGGGGCCGACGATCAGGTCGCCGCAGCGGGCGTCCTGACAGGCGTTGGTGCAGGCGTCGGTGTCGATGAGGTTGCCGTCGTCGCACTGCTCGCCGAAGCCGACGATCAGGTCGCCGCAGCGGGCGTCCTGGCAAGCGTTGCTGCACGCGTCGGTGTCGATGAGGTTGCCGTCGTCGCACTGCTCGCCGGGTCCGACTATCTGATCTCCACAGCGCGAGTCCTGGCAGGCGTTGGTGCAGGCGTCGGTGTCGATGAGATTGCCATCGTCGCACTGCTCGCCGGGTCCGACGATCTGATCTCCGCAGCGCGAGTCCTGGCAGGCGTTGGTTCAGGCGTCGGTTTCGATGAGGTTGCCGTCGTCGCACTGCTCGCCGGGTCCGACTATCTGATCTCCGCATCGTGCGTCCTGACAGGCGTTGGTGCAGGTGTCGGTGTCGACGAGGTTACCATCGTCACACTGCTCGCCGGGGCCGACGATCTGGTCTCCGCATCGCGCGTCCTGGCAGGCGTTGGTGCAGGCGTCGGTTTCGATGAGGTTGCCGTCGTCGCACTGCTCGCCTGGGCCGACGATCAGGTCTCCGCAGCGGGCGTCCTGACAGGCGTTGGTGCAGGCGTCGGTGTCGATCAGGTTACCGTCGTCGCACTGCTCGCCCGGTCCGACTATCTGGTCTCCGCAGCGCGAGTCCTGGCAGGCGTTGGTGCAGTCATCGGTGTCGATCAGGTTACCGTCGTCGCACTGCTCGCCGGGTCCGACGATCTGGTCACCGCAGCGGGCATCCTGGCACGCGTTGGTGCACGCGTCGGTGTCGACGATATTGCCATCATCGCACTGCTCGCCGGGTCCGACTATCTGGTCTCCGCATCGTGCGTCCTGGCAGGTGTTGGTGCAGGTGTCGGTGTCGACGAGGTTGCCATCATCGCACTGCTCGGTCCCGGAGTTGTTCACCACGTGGTCACCGCAGAACTCCGTGCTGCAGATGTCGCTGCATCCGTCGCCGGCAACGCTGTTGGCGTCGTCGCACTGCTCGGGGCCTTCGGTGACGCCGTCGCCGCACACCGAACAGACATCGGGAGCCGGCACCGCCCTGGGGTCGTCGACGGGGTTGCCGTCGCCCCAACACTCGGCAAGGCCGGTGGATCGGATCCCACAGGTGTGGAAGGTGCCGGCGGAAATCTTGACGAAAATCCCGGCGAGGGGCGGGATCTCGCCTTGGTAGCCCCAGCACTCCACGGTGCCGCCGGGCCTGAGCCCGCAAGTGTGCAACGCGCCGGAAGTGATCTGGGTGAAGGTTCCGGAGAGTGGACTGGCTTGACCCTCTTCGTCGTCGCCCCAGCAAGCCACCGTGCCATCGGTGCGAAGGCCGCAGGCGTGCAACCCGCCGGTGGCGACCGAGGCGAAGTCGTCGGTGGTCGGAATCGAGTCGTCGGCGGTGCTTTCGCCCCAACACTCCACGGCTCCGCTCGGTCGCAGGCCGCAGGTTCGGTACTCGCGGGCCGAGACCTGCGTGAACGCTCCGGGCGGCGCCGTGGTCTGGCCGAAGAACCCGTAGCCCCAGCACTCGATCGTTTCGTCGTCGCGCAGCGCGCAGCTGTGATAGGCGCCGGTGCTGATCTGCGTGAACACTCCGGTAAAGGGCGTGGTCAGGACCGCGATCGGGTCACCCCAGCACTCGACGCTGCCGTCGCTGCGCAACCCGCAAGTGTGAAAACCGCCCGCCGACACCTGCGTGAAGACGCCGCCGGGGCTGGTTATCTGCCCGGCACCGTCGTCGCCCCAACACAGTGCGAGGCTGTCGTCGGTGATGGCGCATGTGTGCGAGTCGCCTCCCGATATCGCGGTGAACCCGCAGTAGGCATCGGCCTCGGCGTGCAACGCAACGGCCAGCACGCCGGACATCGCGCACATCCACAGCTTTCGTGTGTTCATCATCATCCCGTCTCCTCGAACAGCGGCCCGCGGGTTCGAGTCCCGGCGGCTGGCCGGTCCGCGAGGCACCCCCGTTACCGGTGCGGCGGCGCGCAGGGTATCACGGGCAAACCGATCCACACCAGACGGGATTGGCGCGGTCTGCGCGACCCCGCGCGTGCGCGCTGGCTCGACTTGCATCGGGACGGGTCCTGCTCGACGGTTGCCCGGTGATCAAGGACCCGCAGCGCATCGTCTACCTTCTCGATATCAGCTTCTTCATCTTTCGCGCCTATCACGCACTGCCACCACTCACTACCTCGGCGGGGGTGCCGACCAACGCCGTGCACGGAGTGTCGGCGATGCTGGAGAAACTCATCCGAGACAAGAAGCCACGCTACCTCGGCGCTTGCTTCGACACCGCACGTGCCACTTTCCGGCGTGATCTCTTTCCGGCCTACAAGGCCAACCGTCTCGAGCCCGATCCGGAGCTGAAGGCGCAATTCCCGTACGTGCGCCGTCTGATCGCCGCGCTGGAGATTCCGGTTCTGGACCGTGCAGGTTTCGAGGCCGATGACATTCTGGCCAGCTTGGCGCGTCGCTACGAGGCGGAGGGCTTCGAGGTAGTGCTGGTGACCGGCGACAAGGACCTCATGCAGTGCGTGACGGATCATGTCTCGCTGCTGGATCCGATGCGCGATCTGACGGTGCGCAACAAGGAGGTAGCAGAGAAGTTCGGGGTCGGTCCGCAGGCCGTACCCGAGGTCCTCGGCCTGATGGGTGACTCTTCCGACAACATTCCCGGCGTCAAGGGAATCGGGCCAAAGACGGCCACCGCGTTGATCGCGCACTTCGGAACCATCGAGGAGATGCTCGCCCGTACCGAGGAGATCGAGAAGCTGCCGATCCGCGGCGCGGCCGCGGTGCGAAAGAAGATAGAGGAGGGCGCCGAGATGGCGCGTCTGTGTCGCGTGCTGGCGCTGGTACGACGCGACCTGGAAATCGAGGTCGAGCCCGCCGACCTCGCACTGGGCGCGCTGGCCACCGACGCGTTGGACGCCCTGGCGGGCGAATTGGAGATGACCCGGCTCGTGCCGCGAATGAAAGCGCTGGCCGCGCAGTCGGGGTTCGTCCTGCATCAGCCCGCAGAGGCTGGCGCGGCTGCGCCGTCGCGACAACTCTCGCGGCCCGAGACGAAGCCAGGGCCGGCGCAGGGCCAGCTCGCTCTGGGCGAGGTGCCGTCGCCGACCGCCGTGGTATCTGCGCGGCCGCGGCCGGACTTGCCGCCGGCCGGGGCGTGGCGCGACCTGAGCCCGGGCCGCCTGTTCGTTGCCTACGGCGGCGCCGACTCGGACGACTGGGTAGTGTCGCTCGGCGACGGCAATACCACCGCGACCGTGGCTGGCGGCGACGCCGCTGCCGCAGCGCTGGCGGATCTGGCAGCGCGCGGTGCAAGCCTGGTCGGGCACGACCTCAAGACGCTGTGCCGCGAGCTTGGCGCGCGAACCGGAAGCGACGGCTTCGACCTCTCGGTGGCATCCTACCTGTGCGACACCTCAGCTGGAGACCATTCGCTGGAGGACGTCTGCACGCGTTTTCTGGGCGAGGCTCCCGCCGAGCCTCCCCACGGCCCCGAGGCACTCGAGCAGATCCGGCGCGGGTCGGAGCTGCTGGCGGCCCAGCTCGAAGCGCGCGAGCAGGTCGCCCTGTACCGCGAGCTCGAGCACCCGTTGATCGAGATCCTGGCCGCGATGGAGTCCCATGGCATGCTGCTCGACAGCGCCAGGCTGCGCGTGATTTCGGCGAGCCTGGAAGGGCGCATGAACGCGCTGGTGGGTCGGATCTACGAGGCCGCAGGCGGTCCGTTCAACATCCTGTCGCCGATCCAGTTGCGCGAGATCCTGTTCACCAAACTCGGTCTGCCCTCCAAGGGCCTGAAGTCGACCAAGTCAGGCCCTTCCACCGATAGCGAGTCGCTCGAGAGTCTGGCCGACAAGCACCCGTTGCCGGCGCTGATTCTGGAATACCGTGGCATGGCCAAGCTCAAGTCGACCTATGCGGACTCGCTTCCGCGGCTGGTGGACGAGGCCGGCCGGGTCCATACCCGGCTCAACCAGACCGTTACCGCGACCGGGCGCCTCTCCTCGAGCGACCCGAATCTGCAGAACATTCCAATTCGCACGGCGGAAGGGGCGCTCATCCGCGGCGCGTTCATCGCGCCGCCGGGAAGTCTGCTGGTCTCGGCCGACTACAATCAGATCGAGCTTCGCGTTCTTGCGCATCTTTCCGAGGACGAGAACTTGATCGAGGCTTTCCGCGAGGGGCTCGACATCCATCGGGCCACCTCCGCCGATCTCTTCGGCGTCGCGCCGGAGGCGGTCACGCCGACCATGCGTCGTGACGCCAAGGTCGTGAACTTCGGGATCATCTATGGAATGGGGCCTGGGCGTCTGTCGCGAGAGCTCGGAATCAGCCGCACCCAGGCCGACGAGTATATCAAGCGGTACTTCGCCAAGTACCCAGGAGTACGGCGATTTTACGGTAAAATGCTCGACCACGCCCGCGCCCACGGATTCGTCGCGACCTTGTATGGCAGGCGCCGCTACCTGCCCGATATCAGCAGCGAGCATGGCGGTCGCCGTCAGATGGCCGAACGTGTCGCGACCAATACGCCGATCCAGGGCAGCGCCGCCGACATCATCAAGCGGGCGATGGTGGCCCTGGCCGCCGAGATCGCCGCGGCGCGTCTCGAGTCCCGCGTGGTTTTACAGATTCACGATGAGTTGTTACTGGAGTGCCCTGCTGCCGAGGTCGAGGAAGCCACGCGGCTGGTAGCCGGGACGATGGAGCGGGCCGCGCGCCTGCTCGTGCCGATCGTGGTCGACGTGGGCAGCGGCCACAGTTGGGCCGAGGCCCATGAGTAGACCGGCGATTCTCTGACTGAAAGCGGACTAATTGAGTCCGACCTCGAATAGGTACCGGGCGCTGGCGTCTATGCCGCAGGACCATGGAGAACGGCGGTTGGAGCCTACCGACGGCGAACTCGTCGATCGCGCCCGCTTGGGCGATCGCGGCGCCGTCGAGCACCTACTCGAGCGCTACCAGCGCCGCCTCCTCGGCGTGCTGGTCGGCATGGTCCGCAACCCCGAAGACGCCCGCGAGATTCTCCAGGAGACCTTCATTCGGGTCTTCCGCAACCTCGAAAACTTCAAGGGCGATTCGTCCTTCTATACTTGGGTGTACAGAATCGCGATGAACCTCGCCATCGACTACCAGCGACGCGACTCGAAGCGACCATCGGTCGAATTCGACGAAGGAGTCGGTCGCGACGAGGACTCGGTAGGCGACGGTTCGGCGCATCTTGGCGTAAACCCCTTCGAGCGCATCCGCAGTCGGGAACTCGGGCAGAAGATTTTCGAGGCGATCGAAAGTTTGACCCCCGATCACCGCGCCGTCATAATTTTGCGCGAGATCGACGGTCTGTCCTACGAGGAGATCAGCGAAGTCCTCCAGTGTTCGATGGGAACCGTCATGAGTCGTCTCCACTACGCGCGCAAGAAACTTCAAACACGTCTTCATGAGATGCTTTAGGCGGAACCGTCCCGAATGGGAGTTGCACCGGAGATGACCTGCAGCGAATTCGACAAAGCCTTTGATCCGTACGTCGACGGGCTTCTCGATCCGCTGAGCGCCGCGGCGGCGCGAATGCACCTGGAGTCGTGTCCGACTTGCGATCGGATGGTCGCTCGTTGGCAACAGTCGAGGATACTTCTTTCGACGGCCGTAGCAGAGATTGCTGCGGCCGTTGACGTTTCAGGTCTCTTCACCGCGGTGGGCAGCGCGTTGGACGCCGGCTGCGAACTGGAAGATGGCGCGCTGACTCGTCCGTCGGTCACGCGCGGCGCCAGCCACCAGCGCGAATTTCATGCGGAGCGTGGCGGCGTTTCCGCCAGCGTCGATATCGCGGCTCGTACGGCGCGGCCGGCCGCGAGAATGAGGCGTTTCTCCGCCATCGGGCGCTTCGTCGCTGTAGCCGGTGGGTCGGCGGTGGCCGCCGCGGCGTCGATAATGCTGCTCGCGCCAGGGATGACTCTGCCGGTGCAGGTGGCGACCGAGACGACACCTTCAACCTTCAGCCTGGGTTCGTCGCTGCGGCTGAAGCCGGTGACGTTCACCGCTCCGGAGCGTCGCGACGGCGGTGTCTGGAGGCCGCTGCTGCCGGTGCCGGCGCTGGTCGACGCGCTCGAAGCCGGCGAAGGGCGCACCGTTTCCACGTGGGTACAGCCGCGTACCCAGACGCGCGTCATCTGGGTGCAGAGTCGGAACTCGGGGCCTACGCTGCAGACGGCCGGTTACGATAAATGATCGGAGGTTTTCGGATGGCCGCTGCGGCAGCGCTGGCTGCCTCGCTGGCCGCGGGCACGGCAGTGGCCGAACCCAAGACTACGATCAACATCTCGGCAGTGATGGCGTCCAACTCGGGCCAGGGCAAGAGCTTCGATACGCGCCTGAAAGACCTTCGCGACGAACTCAGGCCGCTTCGTTTCAAGAGCTATCGGTTGGTTTCCAGCGAGTCGCGTACGCTGCGCGGAAGCGGCGACCAGTGCGGCATGGAGCTTCCCAACGGCCGCTACCTGAACATCACCACTCGCGAGCACACACGCGATCACCTCCGCATCCACATACTGCTCAACGAAAACAACCATCCGGTCATCAACACCGACGTCAAACTCGAGCCGGCCTCGGTGGTGCTGATAGGAGGGCCGCACGATGAACACGGCACGCTGATCATAACGATCGGTACCAAGGCGTTGGCCGAGGGACCCAAGTCGAGCGGTAAGCGCGACGCAGCGGCTCAGGGCTCGGCGGCGGCTCACGCTGCGGCGGCCGCCCACGCCGCGGCCGCCACGCCGTCATGCAAGCCGTCGGCTCCGCTCAGTCGGGCGCCGGCCCGCAAGTCGTTGCCGTCGGTAGTTCCGCCGCCATCGCTCAACGCGCTGGTTCCGGGCGGCAGCGACAAGTAGCGGACGGGAGATTTGGCCATGGCCAGCGATTTCGAAGAAATGATGCGCGAACTCCGCCGCGGCCTCGATGACATCTTCACCAAGGTAGACGGCGCGGAGCACGAAATGCCGCGCGGCGGCCTCTCCACGTTCTTCTCGCCGGTGGATCCATACAACCGCTGGCCGGTATTCGCGCCGCTGCTCGCGGCCGTCGGCGTCGCGGCGCTGGTGGCTTTTTCCGGTGTCGCGATGGTGGCCTTCACGGCCATGATGCTGGCTCTGTCGGCGGTCTGGTTCCTGCTCAGCGAAGTGTTCGGCTACGAACTGTCGCTCGCGCCGGTTTCTCGCTAGCCGGCGCTCTCAACCGCCGCTGCCGACGGCGCCACCACACTAGCGATCCGCGGCGGGCGGATCCAGGGGCCGCGTCCCCGGCGCGTACTTGAGCACCTGGACCTTTTCCATCGTAACCAGACCTTCGGTCACCATCTCGTCGAGGACGACCGTCAGGTGTTCGACGTGTTCGGCGGTATCGACGACCTCGATCACGATCGGCAGATCTTCGGAGAGCCGCAGCAGGTGCGTAGTGTGCAGCACGCTACGAGCGCCGAAGCCTGCGATCCCGTGGAATACCGTGGCACCTGCGAAGCCCTCCTTGCGCAGTCGGGCCAGCAGCGCCATGTGCAACGGCTCGTGGTGCCATTTGTCCGACTCTCCGATGAAGATCCTCACCAAGACCTGTTCTCCGCTCAGAACGCGCATGAGATGCTCCTTGCCCTGCGTAGCTCAGGGGCCGACCAGCCAGCGGGCGGCGGCCCAGCCCGACAGGCAGGCCGCGAGGCAGCCGATCACCGAGACGACGATGTTGGTGACCGCGACCGCCCAGGCCCCGTCTTGCAGGTACTTCATCGTTTCGTAGCTGAAGGTGGAGTAGGTGGTGAAGCCGCCCATCACGCCGGTGCCCAGCACCAGTCGCAGCGTGGGTGGTAGCGTCGTCGCTTCGATGCCGAGGTACATGATGATGGCGAGCAGAAACGAACCTATCGTGTTCACCGCCAGAGTGCCGTACGGGAACGAAGTCCCGAATACCTGCAGCACCCAGCCCGACAGCAGGTAGCGCGCCCCCGTGCCCACTGCGCCGCCGAGGCAGATCAGCAGAAACCGCGTCATCGCTTCACCTGATCTTCACGCATCGAGCCATTGCTGCGGCAATCTAACCGAGGTCCCAGCTGAACGGACCGACAGGAGTGGGGATGCCGAGGATCAGGGCGCACGCGGCGGCCGCTGCGTCGCAGGCCGCGGCATCGTGGAGGTTCTCGTCGAACGCGTCCGTTTCGGGGCGCGGCGCCACCTCGGGCAGCGGGGCCAGCGGGTGACATCCGCTGGTGAACGCCGCGTTCTCCAGCCGGTACCAGAATATCGGCAAACCCGAGCGCAGCAGTTGCTGTCGCCGGCCTTCGCATAGTGCATCCACGCCGGCAACCACTACCGCGCCCGGCGGCGGTGAACACGAGGCCTCGTCGCCGTCGTCTCGCACGACCGCCACACCGGCGGCGCGCAGATACAGACAGGCCTGTGCGACGCCACGCGCAGCGCCGAGAACCAGCACGCGAGATCCGAGCAAGCGCTCCTGGCCCTGCGCTCCGATGCCAGGAACGATGACCTGACGCGAGTATCGCTCGAGTTGCTCGTCGCTCAGCGGCATCGGCGTGCTACTCGATCACGTTTTTCTCGATCGGTTCGACCTTGACGCCCTGACCCGCGATCCACTTGACGGCGGCGTTGATCTCGTCCTGGTCGCCTTCGAGTTCGAGTGCGACGATGCCGATGTGGTCGGAGACGGAGGCCGCGCGAATGTTGGTTACCACGCGGAACTTCTGCCCGACCCAGTAGATGACGGGTTCCTTGATGCGGTCTTGATTGTAGGTGAGATAGAAGCGTTCGATCGACATTGGTTGATCCTATATTTCGGCTGCCAGTTGGTGACGGTCGCGCCAGCCGAGCCAGAGGTTGGTTGAAAGGTAACGGTCGCCGAAATCGGCGAGGATGACGACGAGGACGCCGCTGGCGAGGTTTCGCGCGACCTCGAGGGCTCCGACAACCGCCGCTCCCGAGGACTGTCCCAGCAACAGTCCGTCTTTGGCGGCGAGGTGGTAGACCATGTCGTAGGCGTCCTCGGTGCTGACGCCGACGACACGGTCGAGTTTTTCCGGGTGCCAGATGCCGGGCACGATCGAAGTGGCCATGTGCTTGAGGCCCTCGATGCCGTGAAAGGAATCGGCCGGCTCGACCGCGATCGCCTGCACGTTGCGGTTGCGCTCCTTGAGGAAACGTCCGGTGCCCATCACCGTTCCGCTGGTGCCGACGGTCGCCACCAGGTGGGTCACGCGCCCGCCGGTCTGCTCCCAGATCTCCGGTCCGGTGGTCAGGTAGTGTGCCTCCGGGTTGGCTTCGTTGTCGTACTGATCGGGCTTGAAGTAGCGCTCCGGGTCCTGCGCCAGGATCTCGCGGCACAGCAGCAGAGCGCCGTCGGATCCCTCCATCGGACTCGAGTAGACGATCTCGGCATCGTAGGCCTGCAAGACCCGCTTGCGCTCGCGCGAGACGTTCTCGGGCATCACGAGCCTCACCGGGTAGCCGAGCGCGGCGCCGATCATCGCCAGCGCGATGCCGGTGTTGCCCGAGGTCGATTCGAGGATCGTCTTGCCGGTGCGCAGTGCGCCGCTCTCGAGACCTCGGCGTACCATGTTCCAGGCTGGACGCGCCTTGACCGAACCGCCCGGGTTGAAGCCTTCCACCTTGCCGTAGATGACGACTCCCGGTGCGACCTGTTCGCGCAGACAGCGCAGTTCGACCATCGGCGTGTTGCCGATCAAATCGACGACGCCTAGAGCCTCGGCTGTGGTCGACAGCCGGGGTCTGACTGCGGCGAACGCGCCGTTCACGCCGGTGTACCTCAGGCCGCGGCCAGCGGGCTCGCCACGGACATGGGCGCGCCGCCTGCGATCGCCGGGACGATGGAAATCTCGTCGCCGTCCTTTACGGCAGAGCCGGTATTGTCGAGGAAACGGATGTCGTCACCGTTGACGTAGAGATTGACGAAACGACGGATCGAACCGTCAGCCTCGCAGATCCTCTCGCGCAGCCCCGGGCAATTCTTCTCGAGGTCTTCGAGGATGGCGGCGATCGTCGCTCCGTCGGCCGCGACCGCGTCCTTGCCACCGGTGTACTTGCGAAGAGGGGTAGGGATTCTGACCCGAACAGCCATGATAAACGTTCCTCCTTGTTGTCGTCTGTTTCGTCGTCGTCATTGTTCGGCGGCTGGCAGTGCCCGCCGCCGAGTCGTCGATCAGGCCGATGCCCGCACCTTGGAGCTCTGCTCGAGCGTCTGGTAGAGCGCGTCGAACTCTTCGAGACGCGCACCGATGTTGAAAGGCACCGGCACTGCGTCGGTCACGGCCTCCAGCGTCTTGTAGCCGTTGCCCGTGACGCTGATCACGATCGACTCGTTGCGCGGGATGCGTCCCTGTTCGATCAGCTTCTTGGTCACGGCCACCGTCGTGCCGCCGGCCGGCTCGGTGAAGATTCCCTCGGTTCGAGCCAGGAGGCGAATGCCATCGACGATCTCTTTGTCGGTGACGGCTTCGCCCCAACCGCCCGACTTGCGCACGGCGCCGAGCACGTAGTAGCCATCGGCGGGATTCCCGATCGCGATCGACTTGGCGATGGTGTTGGGCTTGACGGGTTCGATCAGGTCGGCGCCGCGATGCAGAGCGTTCACGACCGGCGAGCAACCGGCCGCCTGGGCCGTGTAGATCTTCCACGGGGTGTCCTTTACCAGCCCCACTTGCACCAGTTCCTCGAAGGCTTGTGCGACCTTGGGCAGGATGGTGCCTCCGGCAGTCGGAACGACGATGTGCTGGGGAAGCTTCCAGCCGAGTTGCTCGGCCACTTCGAAGCCGTAGGTCTTGGCACCCTCGGTGTAGAACGGCCTGAGGTTGATGTTGACGAAGGCCCAGCCGTACTTGTCCGCTATCTCGGTGCACAGACGATTGACGTCGTCGTAGTTTCCGGAGATCGCCACCGGCGTGGGCTCGTATATCGCCGAACCTATCACCTTGCCGCGCTCGAGGTTGTCGGGAATGAATATGAAGCAGCGAAGCCCGGCGCGCGCGGTGTGGGCCGACACCGAGTTGGCGAGGTTGCCGGTGGATGCGCACGAAATCGTGTCGAAGCCGAATTCGATCGCGGCCGAAACGGCCACCGATACCACGCGGTCCTTGTACGAGAAGGTGGGATGGTTGCACGAATCGTCCTTGACCCACAACTCTTCGACCCCGAGCACCTCGCCGAGGCGGTCGGCCTTGACCAGCGGGGTGAATCCCGAGTGCAGGCCGATGCGCGGTTCGCCGGAGACCGGAAGCAGCTCCTTGTAACGCCACAGATTGCGCGGACGCGACGCGATCGTCTTGTGCGACAAGACCCTCGCGATGGCGTCGTAGTCGTAACCGATCTCGAGAGGTCCGAAACACAACTCGCACACGTGCAGCGGTTTCCAACTGTACGACTCGCCGCACTCGCGGCATTTCAGGCCCGTGGTAAAGCTCATGATGCTTGCCTCCTCAGAAACGATTGAGCGGATCCGGCGCGATCGGCGTTGCGATCCTCGCGTGAGCCGCAAAAACAGTCGGGACTCGGTGGGAAATCGACGTGGCGCATTCGAACTCCGCCGAGTTGATAAATGAACATACGGCCCGCACGCACCCGCCCGGGCTCGAACAGGCGTCGCAGCGCGGTGATCGCCTGCATCGAGCCGACGACGCCGGCCACCGGCGCCAGGATTCCGAGCGAAGCGCAACCTTCGTTGCCCGACGGGGCAGCCTCGGGAAACACGCAGGCAAGGCACGCGGAGACGCGCGGCTCGATCAGCATCCATTGCCCGCCGATACGAACCACGCCGCCGTGGACAAGAGGCACGCCGGCTTCGACGCAGAGGCGGCTGAGCAGGAACTTGGTGCGCGGATCGTCGGTGCCGTCGATGACTATGTCGTGGGCGGCGACCAGCGCCGGACCGCTCGCTTCGTCGAGGCGCAGTCGCGCAGTTTCCACCGTCGCACCGAAGTCGGCCGCGAGGATCTGCGCGGCGGCTTCGACTTTGGGACGCCCGACGTCCGAGTCGCGGTAGAGCACCTGACGCTGCAGGTTGGAAACCTCGACTCGGTCGGGGTCCACCAGGGTGAGGCGCAGGTTCTGCGCGAGCCGCGCCGCGCTGCTGGCCAGCGTCCGCGCCGCAGCGCAGCCGAGCGCGCCCGCACCGACGAGCAGTACGTTTGCGGGACGCGACTTGTGATTCTTCGAGTACAAAAAAGCCTCTTCCTCGGGTGGTAAGGAAGAGGCAAAGCACCAAGGCTCGGTCTCGACCTTATCTTCCACTTCGAATGCTCGCGAAGTGTGGGACTTAGCACCTGCACCCGCCTTGCGGCCGGCCGGTTGCTGTGGCATCGCAGGGCCCGATCCCTCCGCCACTCTGAATAAGGTTGCGTCGCTTATAACGGCGCAGGGGGGCGCTGTCAAAACATTTTCCGCCGCGGCTCGAGGGCCGACCGGCCTGCTGCGGCTTCGCTCTGGCGCGCCGGCCTCGTTTGCTTGGCGGCCTTCTCGTGGAACACTTCGCCGATGACGAGTGAGCGCATCCTGCTCGAAGGGGCCCATAACTTCCGCGATCTGGGCGGCCTGCCAGGCCCAGGCGGCAGGCGAGTGGTGGCGCGCCGCGTCTTCCGAGCCGATCGCCTCAGCCACCTCACCAAGGCGGATTCGGCTCTGCTGAGCGGCCTCGGAATCACCAGGGTATTCGACCTTCGCAGCAGCGCGGAGCTGGCCGGTGACGGGGTCGGCGAGTTCGCGGCAGCCGGCGATCGCCATCGCCACGTTCCGCTGGTGCAGGTCGCGCTGAGCGCCGGCGACCCGACCATCGATTGGACAAAGATCAACCTCCACGATCGGTACCTGGAGATGCTGCGCGTGGGCGGCGAAGTGATCCGCACGGTGTTCGAACACATCGCGGGCGCGGGTGTGAGCGGTACGGTCTTTCACTGCACCGGGGGCAAGGATCGCACCGGAGTGCTGGCAGCCGTGCTGCTGCGCGCGCTCGGCGTCGACGACGAAGTGATCGTCGAGGACTACGCGGTGTCGGAGGTCTATCTGGAGCCGATCGTCAGGCTCTATCGCGAGAGCCTCGAGGCAGAGGGCCTCGATCCGGCGGCCATCCTGTACCTGTGCGGCAGCCCTCCGCGGCGCATGCGTGACATGCTCACCGCGATCGACGAGACCTGGGGATCGATCGACGACTATCTCGGTGCGATCGGCGTCACCGAGGCGATCGTGACGGAACTGCGCCGGCGTCTGCTCGGTTGAGCGGCGGCCCTCGTCACCTGGCAGTTTGCGGCGGCGCCGCCGGCACGCTGGCCAATCTCTGCTCGGCCCGCACCGCGGCCTGTGTCCCGGGATACTTCCGGATCACGAAACGGTAGCGGCCCGCCGCCGCCTCCTGGCGCTCTCGCTCGCGGTAGTAATCGCCGACGACCAGTTCATGGCTTCCGAGGCTCTCGCGCGCCTGCGCTGCGCGGTGCCGCGCAAGATCGGCCCACAGCGACTTGGGGAATTGGTGTCCGAGCTTTTCGAATTGCCTCAACGCGGCTTCCGAAGCCGAGCTGTCGCGATCGCTGGTGTTGCTCTGTTCCAGATAACACATGCCGATCGTGTAGCCGACGAAGGGCAGCAGCGGACTGACGGGGTAGAGCCGTTCGAAGTCGTTGAAGGCATCGATGGCCTTGCTGAACTCTCCGGTGAGGAAGTAGGCGTGCGCGATGTTGAGACTGGCGATCTCGGCCTTGTCTGAGAACGGATACTGTTCGAGCATGACCTTGTAATCTTCGATCGCGGAGTTGTAGCTCTCCTCTTCGAAGGCGAGCGAGCCCTCGCGGAACAGCTCGTTCTCGGGTCTGATCGCCGGAGATCCGCATGCGCACACCAGGCACGCCAGCAGACCGGCCAGCCCGAGGCACCGGAGGCGCGCAGCCGGCTTGGTGAGGGGTCGCGCAGCGGCGCCTGCTCGGATCGGCGAGGGGCCTGGCCGGGGGGTCTTCGAGTTCAGCATCTCGCCCAGGCTAGCGGCGAAGCGCGCGCCGGTCCACCCGCGAGGTCTGCGCAGTGATCTCATTCGATGTAACCGAGCGAACGCAGGTGCTCGAGCTGCGCGCGGTCCACGGCCTCACCGGGTCTGGGCAGGGCCGGCGCAGGCTGCGAGGTGGCGCCGGTCTCGTAGGTGGCGACGTGTTCGACGGGGCGGTCGGCGATGGAGGGGTCGAAGAGGCCGGTCAGCACGTGTCCGTCCATGTCGTCGCCGACCGCGTAGCCGAGATAGTGCAGCAACGTGGGGGCGACATCGTAGACCGCGGCTCCCTCGATCGTGGCTCCCGCGCGAACCCCGGGCCCGTTGGCGAGCAGGATTCCCTGGCTGCGGTGCGCTCCCGACAGGTGCAGGTATCGGTGCTCGGTGACAACATTGTCGCCGACCGCCGCTCCGGCGCCGTGATCCGACATGATCAGCACCAGCGGCGGTTCCTTGTAGTGCGCGAGGATCTCTCCGACACGCGCATCGATCCAGCTCCAGTAGCGTTCGATCACCTTGCCGAATTTCTCCACCTGATCGGGCGGCACGTCGCCGAACGGTTCGGGGTCCATGAACTTCCAGAACCCGTGCTGCACATCGTCGGTCCCGCGCAGATACACGAACAAGGCCTCGGGCAGCGGGCCGTCCCTGAGCAGAGCCTCGGTGGCGCGGGAGTAGAACAGGTCTCGAGAGTAGGCGCGGACGAAGCGATCATAGACCAGGAAGTCGAGCGAAGGCGGCTCGCCTTCACGGTGCGTGGCACGCGAGGGATCGTAGGCGAAGTCCATGAACGACGGCATCGCGGAGATCGCCTCGCTCTCCTTTACCGGGGCCAGCGTGCTCAGATAGCCGGGCGGAAAGGCCTCGTCGTCGATGCTGCCATAGTGGGCGATGTCGCTCACCAGACGTCCGTTGACCGGCTCGGCCGGCCAGGTGACGTACCAGCCGACCACGGCCACGTCGAGACGCTTGTCGCCGAGGATGTTCCACAGCGTTCGGCTGGTGAGCTGAGTGCGATCGACCGGTCGTGGGTTGCCCGGACCCTCGGGGAAGCGCACGAACCAGGTGATGCCATGCTTCTGCGGCGTCTTGCCGGTCGCGATCGACGTCCAGATCACCGGCGAACTGCTGACGTCGCTCGATTGGAGTTTGCCTGAGGCGCCGCGGCTGCGCAGCCTCGCCAGGTTTGGCATCAGACCGCGGGCGATGAAGCCATCGAGCAGGTCCCAGGTGCCAGCGTCCAGCCCCAGCACGACCACGCGGGGCGGATGAGCGGAGGCGGCCACAGGATGCCTGGTCGCCGGTTCTTCGTTGCACGCCGCGACCACAGCCGTGGCGACGCAAAGGGCGGCGAGCAACGAGCGTCGTCCGGCGCGAGTCGGGATGGCGGTGCTCAACGCCGGCAATTCTGGCTCAGAAGCGCGGCGAAGGCCACCCAGCGCACCGGCCCACGCATGCAGGCCGCGCAACGAAACGTGTTCGAACTCGGCACGAAGTGCGCTCGCTACACACCACCGCGTCGACTCGCGCGACGCGGTGTCAGGCCGCACCTGCAGCTACGGCCGAGGCGATTGCCAACGGCGCGGCTCGGGTGCACCCTGCCGACCGTCGTGATCGATCGGCGGCTCCAGTTCATCGTCGGCAAGGGTGGTGTCGGCAAGTCCACGCTGACGGCTGCGCTAGCGCTGTCGTCGGCCGCCAAGGGCAGGCGCACGCTGGCGATCGAGCTTGCCGCACCCGGCGGCGTTGCGCGCCTGTTCGGTGTCGCTGCAGCGGCGGGCAACCAAGCCGTCGCGGTCAGGCCCGGGCTGAGCCTGATGTGGATCGAGGGGGAGTCGGCGCTGACCGAATATCTGTCGCTGGTGGTGCCGATCAAGCGTTTGCTGAAGACGGTGTTTTCCAGCCGGCTGTATCGAGTGTTCGTCGCTGCGGCGCCTGGTCTCAAGGAACTGATGGCGATCGGCAAGATCTGGTACGAGGCTCAGAAGACCTGCGCCGACGGATCGCCGCTGTGGGAGCGCATCTTCATCGACGCCGGCGCTTCCGGCCACAGTCTGCAGTACTTGCAGATGCCATCGGCTGCAGCGGCGACTTTCCAGAGCGGCCTCGTGCATCGCGAATCGATGCGCGTCGAAGCCTTGCTGAAAGATGCCGAGACGACCTGCGTTCACGTCGTCGCGACGCCCGAAGAGATGCCGCTCGGCGAAGCCGCTGCAATCGTCGCGCGTCTTCGCGACCCGCTGGCGCTGCCGCTCGGCGATCTGATCGTCAACCGATGCCGCCCCGCACCGCCCGCCGGCGTCGCTGCTGCGGTCGAGGCGCTTGCAGAGATCCGGATCGAGAGCGGCGACGAACCCGTGCGGGGCGCACTGCTGGGCGCCGTCCGCACCGCGCTCGGTTGGCAGCTCATCCAGGAGCAGGGCCTCGCACACATCACGGCCGAGACCGGCATCGAGCCGCTGCGTCTGCCGCTGCTGGTGCGCGAAGAGTTCGGCCTTGCCGAGGTCGAGGAGGTGGCGCGCAGTCTGGACGGCCGAGCCGTGGCGAAGGATGGCTCGTGAATCTGCGCGACCTTCTTCAGACACAACGCATCGTCGTTTGCGTCGGTAGCGGCGGGGTCGGCAAGACCACGATCGCCGCGGCGCTGGCACTGCAGGGCGCGATCGCCGGCCGGCGCGCGATGGTATTGACCATCGACCCCGCGCGCAGGCTCGCCCAGTCTCTGGGGCTCGATACGCTTCGTCCCGGCGGTGAGCGCATTTCGGTCGAGCATCTCGGCGGCGAAGGTCTGTGCCAGGGCGGGACGCTGTCGGCCGGGATGCTCGACCAGAAGAGCGCCTGGGACGAGTTCATCGCCCGCCACGCGCCGAGTGCCGAAGTCCGCGACACGCTGCTCGCCAACGAGTTCTATCAGCACCTGTCGCGGTCGTTTGCCGGCTCGACCGAGTACATGGCGATCGAGGAACTGTGTCGCATCGACGAGTCCGGTGCATTCGATCTGATCGTGCTGGACACGCCGCCGACCGGCCACGCGCTGGAATTCCTGGAAGCGCCGCAGCGCCTCGAGGATTTCTTCGACCGCGCCACGATGGCGTGGCTCGTACGGCCGACGATGTCGGTAGGGTGGTCGGCGTGGAAGACGGCGAGCAAGACCGTGCGCTTCGTCTTCGAGCGCATCGAGGATGCCACCGGCCTCCAGGCGCTCGCGCAGATCGCCGACTTCTTCGTCGCGATCGAGCACCTGATCGACGGCATCACCGAGCGCAGTCACAAGGTGAAATCGCTGTTGCAAGGACCGGGCACTGCCTTCGTGCTGGTATCGGGTCCCGACGAGCAGGTGCTCGAAGACGCCGACGAACTGGCCTCGAAGATGCGGACCCTGGGGATGCCGCTCAAGGGCGTGGTGATGAACCGCGTGCACGCTGTCCCCGCCGGCCTGGACGACGACGATGCGACCCACGCCGCGCTCGGCAGGATAGACGCGGCATTGCAGAGCGCCGGTATCGACGGCGACGCACGAGCGTGGCTCGTGACCACGCTCGAAGGCGTGCGCGTTCAGGCGGCGGCCGAGGCCGTGCGGCGCGAGGCGTTCGAAGCTGCGCTGCCGGCAGGGGTCGTCGTCGCGTCCGTCCCCGAGCAGGGTCGCGACGTTCACGATCTTTCCGCGCTGGCGACTCTTGGCGGTCTGCTCGAGGGGAGCGATGTGGCCGGCACCGAGCGGTGACTCTCGCGCAGGCTTGCGTCTCGTGCTTGCGGGCCGTATCACGCCGGGTTCCGAGTCGCTGCGCCGGTTGGCGGCGCGGCGTACCTGGCGCGACACACAGACGAGGAGGAACGCCATGAGATCGTACGACGTCGCGACTTCGTTTGTCGCCAGCATCGCCCGGGCCGGTTCAGGCATGCAGGTGGGCAGTCTCGGGCGTCGCCCGCAGATGCCGCTGGAACTGTACGAGTTCGAAGCGTGCCCGTACTGCCGCAAGGTCCGCGAAGCCCTCAGTGTGCTCGACCTCGACGCGATTGTTCATCCCTGCCCGCAAGGTGGTCGTCGCTTCCGCACCGCGGCGGCGGAGCGCAGCGGCAAGATGCAGTTCCCGTTTCTGGTCGATCCGAACACCGGCAAGGAGATGCTCGAGTCCGACGACATCGTGCGCTACCTGTTCGAGACCTACGGAGACGGGACGGTGCCGTGGGCGCTCGCGCTGCCTATCATCACCGACGTATCCTCGGGGCTGGCCTCGCTGGCGCGCCTGGGCGCCGGCCGTTCGTGTCGGGCGGCCACGGCGCCCGCGCGGCCGCTCGAATTGTGGAGCTTCGAGGCGTCGCCGTTCTGTCGCCTCGTGCGCGAGCGGCTGTGCGAACTCGAACTGCCCTATCTGCTGCACAACGTCGCCAAGGGCAGCCCTCGCCGCGACGCGTTCGTGGCGGTCTCGGGCAGGATGATGGTGCCGTACCTGGCCGACCCCAACACCGGCAGCGGGATGTTCGAATCGGCCGACATCTGCGCCTACCTCGACCGTACCTACGCCCATGCCTGAGCCCCGCCGCCCGCGGCGGGGTCAAGTCGCGCCTTTCGATTTGTCGCCTCGACCGGTCGCAGCCGAGAGCGAGGATAGAGGGGGGCCGGCGCGCCGCGGGCACGCCGCCGCGCGGGTTCGGGGCTCTCGGCCGGGCCGCCGCCCCGGGGACTTGGCCCACCAAGACGCAGCGCGAAGGTTGACTGTAGACACAGACTCCATAAGGGAGAGAGTGTCGGAGTCGGGCCCCTAAGGCACCTGGATGATCCCCGGAACGATCAGTATCCTTCTCGTCGAGGACGACGAAGACGATTTCGTCGTCACCCGCGACCTGCTCGCGGAGGCCCAGGGACGGACCTTCAATCTGGTTTGGGCGCGCACCTACGAGGACGCCGTCCGAGAAATCCGCGCGCGCCATTACGACGTATATCTGGTCGACTACCGGCTGGGTGGGCGAACCGGGCTGGACCTGCTGGCCGGAGAGCTCGAACAGGGCCGCCTGGGTCCTGTGATCATCCTGACCGGACAGGGGACCCACGACGTCGACGTCGAGGCGATGAAGCTCGGCGCGGCGGGCTATCTGGTAAAGGGCGAACTGCGCGCCGGCGAACTCGAACGCACCATCCGGTATGCCATCGAGCGGCACGAGGCGCTTCCGGGCGACGGACGCGGCATCGAGAACCAGCCCCACGTCAAGCGCGCGCGCGTGGTCGCGTTTCTCGGCGCGAAGGGAGGGGTCGGAACCACCAGCGTGGTTGCCAACGTGGCCATCGTGTTGGCCAACCGCGGACTGAGAATTACCGCGATCGAGGTACGCGGCGACTACGGCGGACTGACACGCCTGCTCAACATCGCACCGCTCGGAGACCTCGGGCAGCTTCTGGCCGGAGACTCGGGTGTGGTCGACCCCGATACACTCGAAGAACACATCGCGCTGCACCCTACCGGGCTGCGGGTACTGGCCGCGCCGCAGTCGGTGGAGCACTTCCGGACGCTGAGCGCCGGTCAGGCCACGGCTATCATCGAGGCAGCCGCGGTCGGCACCGATCTGGTCCTGCTCGACCTGCCCGCGAGCGCGGTCGAGTCCAATCGCGAGGCCTTGCGTGCTGCCGACCTGGTGGCACTGGTGCTGGATCGTGAGCCGTCATCGCTCACGGCCGCGCGGGTGACGCTCGACCTTCTGCGGAGCTGGCGGATCGAGGCTCCGGTGGGCACCGTCATCGTCTCGCGCGTGACACTGCCCGAGGCGGTCCCGATCGCCGAGATCCACGCGCTGCTGTCGCTGCGCAAGTACGGGATCGTGCCGGCTGCGCCGGATCTGTTCTACCGTGCGGCCGCCAGTTACACGCCGATAGTGGTGAGCAGACCCGAGCACATCGTCTCCAAGGCCCTCGACGAACTCGCCCTGTGCATGTTGCTGCTTCGCTGAACTGAAAGATCGCTACGCGGGTTTGGTCGCGAGCGCTTTGTCGAGAGCGGATCGCAGAGTCTCGGCCGCCTGGCCCGGTTGCGACCGGTGCTCCTGGACGAGCGCGCGCAGGCTGTCGGCGAGGATGCCGTCGCGGCCCGGATCGTCGATGACCTCGAGCGCCCGTTCGGCTTCGTCGTCGCGCCCCATGCGTATCATCAGGCGAGCGTATTGCAGCGCCAGTTCGGCGTCGCGCGGGAACCGAGCACGCAGCTTGGCGTAGATCTTCAGCAACCGCGCGCTATCGGTCGGTTCGAGCAGACGCTCGAGAGCGGCGAGCACGACGGCGGTCGGTCTGCGCTTGGCGCTCTTGAGCAGCAGCCGCAGCGCCGCCCGTCTGCGCCCCTGCGAAGCCAGGATTTCCGCCCTCTCGACCACCGCCGGCGCGAAGTCGGGATTCAGTGCGACCACCGCGCGCAGTCCGGTCTCGCGATCGGCGCCTTCGGAGTGCTCGATGGCGTGCATGCGGATTTCGACCAGGCGCTCGCGCTCGCCGCCGTCGTTGGGCAGCAGGTCGACGAGTCGTTGTTGCACTTCTTCGGCGCGCTTCCACGACGAGGTCGCGACCAGCGCGTCTCTCAGCATCCGGTAGAGCACCACGCTGGCCGGGAAGCTGACGACAGCGCGTTCGAGCGCGCTGGCAGCGGCCGCGTTGTCGCCGAGCGCGCGGCAGCATCGCGCCAGTCCATGCAGCAGCAGAGGATCGCTGCCGAAATCGGCGAGGCCTTCTTCGAGCACCCGGCGTGCGTCTTCGAAGCGTCCCTCGGCGATGTAGGTCTCGGCGTGGTCGACTACGTCGCCGGCTACCGCGCCGCCGTGTTTCAAGGCTTGCGCGAGCAGCACGCGGGCCTTGCCGCACTGTCCCGCCAGCACCAGGCCTCTGGCTTCGGCCTTCAGCGCGGTGGCGCGCTCGGCGGCACGGCGCGCACGCTGGATACGCCACTGGCGAAGGGCCCAGCGGCCCTCACGGGCGAGCAGGACGATGAACACCAGCAACGCCCCGCAACAGACCGAGCCCACGATGAGCCACGCCAGCGGCATCGTGTACTCGTAGCCGGGAGCCAGCGTGAAGGTGGTGGGTTTGGAATTGAAGTAGACCAGACACGCCACCGCGGCGATCAACGCGATGGCGAGAAAGAAACTCGAGGTTCGGCGCAGCATTGTCAGGTGCCTGGTGGCGCGCCGCGCGGCTCCCGGCTGCTCCGGGACTGCGGGCTCACGCCAGTGCGATCTGTTTACCCGCCGCGTCGTCGTAGTTCCAACGAGGGGCCTGGTTCCACAGGCGCTCGAGGTCGTAAATCTGGCGGACGTTCGGCTGGAAGACGTGGACCACGATCGATCCGTAGTCGATCAGCGCCCAGCGGCCGTTCTCCAGGCCTTCCACCGAGACCGGCTCGATGCCGTGGCGCTCGGCGAGTCCTTCGCGGATACGCGCGACGATGGCTTCGACCTGGATGTGCGAGCGTCCGGTGCAGATGACGAAGGCATCGGCGATGGACGAATGCTTTTCGAGATCCAGGACGACGATGTCGAGAGCTTTGCGATCCGCGGCGAGGTCCGCCACGGCGACGGCGAGTTCACGCGAGACGTCGTTCAATGGGCGCTTGCTCCGTAGAGTTGGTGCTGGTGGATGAAGCGGGCCACTGCCGGCCCGGTGAGATGTTCGATGGGAAGGCCGAGCGCGACGCGGCGTCTGACCTCGGAAGCCGAAACTTCGAGTCCGTGGATCGGGTGGCCTACGACCACGTGGCCGCTCTCGTGCAGGTGACAACCAACACTCGGATCATAGCGAGTCTCGCCGCGGGCAGCAACGGGGGGAGGTACCGCGGCTACGTCGCATGCGCAGCCGGGCCTGCTGGTGACGATCAGATTGCACAGACGCGGGAGTTCTCGCGGGCGACTCCAGGTGTCGATCTCCGCGTAGGCGTCGGCGCCCAGGATCAGGAAGAGCTCTGCCGCGGGGTGGATGCGGGCGAGCTCTCGCAGCGTGTCGACGGTGTAGGACGGACCCTGCCGGCGTACCTCCAGGTCGCACACCTGTAGCAGCGCGTCGCCGGCGGCTGCCAGCGCCAGCATCTCCATGCGCTGCTCGATCGGCGCCGGTGTGTGGTCGGGCCTGTGCGGAGGCCGCGCGGACAGCAGCAGCAGGACGCGGTCGAGGTCGAAGGCCGCCGCCACTTCGCGGGCACTGGCCAGATGACCGAGATGGACGGGATCGAAGGTGCCGCCGAGGATGCCGAGGCGTAGCGGGTCAGCGCACATGCCCCTGACCGCGCACGACGTACTTGTAGGTGGTCAGTTCGCGCAGGCCCATCGGCCCCCTGGCATGAATGCGGTTGGTCGAGATGCCGACCTCGGCGCCGAAGCCGAATTCGAAACCGTCGGTGAAACGGGTCGAAGCGTTCTCGTAGACGGTCGCCGAGTCGACTTCGCGAAGGAAGCGATCGGCGCGCTCGCGCGAGCGTGTGACGATGGTGTCGGAGTGTCCAGAACCGTTCTGGTTGATGAAGTCGATGGCCTCGTCGAGGGAATCGACGACCTTGATCGCCAGAATGAGGTCGAGGTACTCGGTGTGCCAGTCCGCCTCGCTCGCGGTCGCGATGCCGGGCAGGATGGCGCGCGTGCGCTCGCAACCACGCAGCTCGACGCCGGCCGCGCGCAGCCGCGGGGCCAGCATCTCCAGGAAGGGACGCGCGACGTCGGCGTGCACGAGCAGGTTCTCCATCGCGTTGCAGACGCCGGGGCGCTGAACCTTGGCGTTGAACGCGATGTCGGCGGCCATCGAAAGATCCGCGCCGGAGTCGACGTAGGTGTGGCAGATGCCTTCGTAGTGGCGGATCACCGGCACCCGCGAGTGTTCGGCGATGGCGCGCACCAGCCCGGGGCCTCCACGCGGAATGATGACGTCGATGGTGGCGTCCTGGCGCAGCATCGCTTCGGTGGCGCGGCGGTCGGTCGAGCGCAGCAGTTGCACCGAGTCGGGCGGCAGGCCGGCCGCGGTGATTTCAGCGGCCAGCAGGTCGGCGATCGCCGCGTTGGAACGGATCGCTTCCTTGCCGCCCTTGAGAAGTGCAGCGTTGCCGGACTTCAGGCACAGCGCCGCCACGTCGGCGGTCACGTTGGGGCGCGATTCGTAGATCACCCCGACCACGCCGATCGGGATGCGAACCTGGCGGATTTCGAGCCCGCGCTCGGTCGTCCACTCGCGGATGATTCCCTCGAGCGGATCGGGCAGCGCGGCCACGATGGCGACGCCGGCGGCCATCGCCTCGATGCGCTCAGGGGTGAGTGTCAGCCGATCGAGCAACGCCGCGCCGAGCCCGCCGGCGCGGCCGGCCTCGACATCGACCGCATTGGCCTGCGCGATCGCTCGCGCCTCCTGGCGAATGCGCGCCGCGATCCGCAGCAGAGCCCCACTGCGCTGCGCGTCGCTGGCGTGGGCGAGACGACGCGCGGCGGCGCGCGCGCGACGGCAGATGTCGGCGACGTGCCTCTCGATGTCGGCGTCTTCGTCGGAGCGCTGTGGCGCGGTCGTGCTCATCGATGTTTCTCTTCTTTTCCGTCGCTCTGCGCGCCCGATGCCAGCGTGTTCGCGGGACCTCGCACCTCGGTGGCGTCGGCGCGCGCGATCTGCGCCGCCGACGAGTCGGCGAGCAATACCAGGTCGTCCCTGTGTATCACCTCGTCGCCGGCGTGATAACCGAGCAACTGCTGGATCCTGGCGCTGGCCTGGCCGCACAGTTTCGCGCATTCCGAGGAGTCGTATGCTACCAGGCCACGGGCGATCTCGACGCCCGAGGGGGCGATGCAGCGCACCGCGTCGCCGCGCGCGAAGCTGCCGCGCACTTCGCGGATGCCAGCGGCGAGCAGGCTGCTACCTCTGCCGGTCAAAGCCTCGGCGGCGCCGGCGTCCAGCAGCAATTCGCCGCGCAGCGCCAGCCCGTAGGCGATCCAGTGCTTGCGTCCGGGGATCGTCACTCCGCGCGGCAGGAACAACGTTCCGGTGTGATCGTCGGGGTCGACGACGCGCGCGAGGGTTCCGGCTCTTGTGCCGCTGGCCACGATCGAGGGAATCCCGCGGTGCGCAGCGCTCCGCGCAGCCAGCAGCTTGCTCTTCATGCCGCCGGTGCCCACTCTCGAGCCGGCGCCACCAGCGGCGCCGCTCTCGAGCCACGCATCGATGTCGTCGACTTCCTCGATCAGCGGAGAGTGGCCGAGACTCGGGTCGCTCGCGTACAGCCCGTCCACGTCCGACAGCATGACGAGCAGGTCGGCATCGACGAGTCCCGCCACCAGCGCGGAGAGGCGGTCGTTGTCGCCGAACTTGAGCTCGTCAATGGCGACCGAGTCGTTCTCGTTGACGATCGGCACGATGCCGTGGTGCAGCAGGTGTTCGAAGGTTCGCTTGGCGTTGAGGTAGCGCGTGCGATCCTGCAAATCGGCGGCGGTCAGCAGCACCTGGCCGACGTGCTTGTGGAAGTCCGAGAAGAAGCGCTCATAGAACGCCATCAAGCGGATCTGGCCGATCGCAGCTGCGGCCTGCTGCTCGGCGATGTTCTTGGGAACGCGCGTCAGCCCGAGCCGCGAGAGACCGGCCGCGCGCGCGCCTGAGGTGACGACGACGATCTGGAAGCCCTCATCGACCAGCCGCGCCAGTTCCGAGCTCAGGCGCCCGACCTGCTCCTGGTTGACACCCGAGGCGGTGGTCAGGATCGAACTGCCGAGCTTGACGACGATGCGCCGGGTGCGCTCCAGGATCGCTCTCTTGTGTTCTTCATGCATGGGAACTCTGGTCGCGCTCCGACTGCCCGAGCGCAGCGGCGGCGATGCGCCGCTGATCGACAGCGCCTCCGATGGCGCGCAGCAGTTCGCGGCAGCCCTGTCCGGTAGCCGCAGAGATCGCGTACACCTGATGGCCGCGCGCGCCCAGCAGGCGGCGCAGCTCGGGGAGTTGTTCGACCGCGCCGGGCAGATCCATCTTGGTGGCGACCAGCAGCAGCGGGCGCGCGCCGAGATCCTCGCCGTAGGCGTGGAGTTCGTGCTGAACCGTGTCGAAGTCCGCCACCGCCCGCTCGGCGCTGCACCCAGAGGCGTCGATGAGGTGAACCAGCACCGCCGTGCGCTGGATATGACGCAGAAAGCGGTCGCCCAGGCCGAGGCCCTCGTGAGCCCCTTCGATGAGGCCCGGAATGTCGGCCAGCACAAAAGTCTTGTCGTCGGCCCAGCGCACCACGCCGAGCACCGGCGCGAGCGTGGTGAACGGATAGTCGGCGATCTTGGGCCGCGCCGCGCTGACGCGAGCGAGCAGGCTCGACTTGCCGGCGTTGGGCAGGCCGACCAGGCCAGCGTCCGCCAGCAGACGCAGTTCCAGGCGCACCTCGCGCTGGACGCCGGGGGTGCCGGGATCGGCGCGGCGTGGCGCCTGGTGAGTTGCCGTGGCGAAACGCGCGTTGCCGCGCCCGCCGACGCCGCCGCGGGCCAGCAGTGCCACCTGGGCGTGCTCGGTCATGTCCGCGACGATCTGGCCGGTCTCGTCATCGACGAACACCGTCCCCACCGGTACGCGCAGGAAAACGTCTGAGCCTTTCTTGCCGTGCTGGTGCTTGCCGCGCCCGTCCTCTCCGCGCTCGGCTTTTATCGCGCGCTTGGAGCGCAGATCGAGCAGCGTGTTCTCGCCTTCGTCGGCGATCGCATAAACGCTGCCGCCGTCGCCTCCGTCACCGCCGGAGGGGCCGCCTTTGGGGCGATAGGCTTCGCGAAGGAATGCGGCGCAGCCGTCGCCCCCGTCACCGGCGACGACGCGCAAGCGCGCTTCGTCGACGAAATTCACAGGAACGCGATCAGGCCGGGAGGACGCAGACTCGAGTGCGATCCTTGCCGAAAGGTTCGTACTTGACCACGCCGTCGTTGAGGGCGAAGAGGGTGTAGTCGCGACCCATCCCGACGCCGGCTCCCGGATGGATGCGGGTGCCGAGTTGGCGGACCAGGATGTTCCCGGCCACGACGCTCTGACCGCCGTACTTCTTCACGCCACGCCGCTGACCGCGGCTGTCGCGACCGTTACGGCTGCTTCCTTGACCTTTCTTATGCGCCATTGGTCGTCTCCGAGGTCAGTCGACAGAGGTGATCTGCACGGTGGTTTCGTACTGGCGGTGTCCGCGGCGGCGCCGGTAGCCTTTGCGCCGCTTCTTCTTGAAGACCAGGATGCGCGGGCCGCGATCCTGCTCGACGATGACGGCCTTGACCGAAGCGCCCTCGACCAGAGGGGCCCCGACCTGTACGTTGCCACCGTCTCCGAGGAGGAGTACCTCGCGGAACTCGACGTTCTGGCCTGGGTCGCCGACGAGCTTCTCAATCGTCAGGCGCGCGCCCGGGCTCACTCGGTACTGCTTTCCACCGCTTCGAATCACCGCATAGGACATCGTCAAATTCCTCGAAAGTCCCGCAGACTGGCAAGGGGGGCGTTTGAAGTCAACGCGCGGGTACGGCCGGGCTGGCCGTAGCGCGACCCGCACCGGGAGACTGCGCGCGCAATCGGTTGCCGCCCTGCCATAGCCGTGCAAGAAGTCAGTCGATGCCGCTCGGCATCCTCTACGTTTTTGCCAAGGAGCCCGAGCCGGGTCGCGTCAAGACGCGCCTGTGTCCGCCGCTCACGTCGCAGCAGGCCGCGGATCTGGCCGAGGCCTTCCTGGTCGACATGCTCGCTGCCCTGGCGGCGGGTAGCGAGGGGCTCTTCGAATCGCGATTGGCAGTGAGCCCGGGCCGCGGCGGCCCGCGTCTGAGCGCACTGGCCGCGACTTTCGGGCTGGCACGCATCGAGCAGGGTGAGGGAGATCTGGGGCGGCGCATGTGCAGGGTGATGGAAGCAGGTCTCGACGAGGCTCCGATGGTGGCTCTGGTGGGCGCAGATGTGCCGGATCTGCCGGTGGCTCACGTGCGCGCGGCGTTCGAGGCGCTTGCGGCGGGCCGTGGCGCCGCAGCGCCTCAGGTCGTGCTCGGTCCCAGCAGCGACGGCGGCTACTATCTGGTCGCGGCGCGCCGCCGGGTGCCGCGGTTGTTCCGCATCCATGCGCGGTGGGGAGGCTCGGGCGTGCTCGCCGCGACGACCGCTGCACTCGACGACGAGCGTATCGCGTACGCGCTGCTTCCGCAGTGGAGTGACGTCGACGACGCGGCGAGCCTCGCTTCGCTGTGGCAACGCATCGGGAGCGATCCGTCGACGCGCTGCGTGCGCAGTGCCGACGCGCTGGCGCGGCTGCGGCGCCAGGGATGGCGGCCGTGAAGAAGCTCACGGTGCTGCGCTGGGACCTCGACAAGACCTATCTGGTCTCGGACTTCGAATCGCTGCGTGCTCTGCTTCGCATCCCGTTCGAGAGAGCCGAGGACAAGCGCGCGGTTCCGGGCGTGATCGCGCTGGTCAAGGCGCTGCGCCGCAGCGCAGAGCGTCGCGAGCGACGAGTCTCGGTTCGATTCATGTCGGCTTCGCCGCCGCAGATCGGTCAGGCCATTCGCGGCAAGCTGCAAATCGACGGCATCGAGTACGATGAAATTCGCTTCAAGGATCAGATGCGTCACCTCGTGCGAGGGCGCTTCGACATGTTGCGCGAACAGATCGGATACAAGCTGTCGGAACTGCTGCGCAGCGCGCAAGTAACCGAGGCTGGAGCCGAAGAACTGTTATTCGGCGACGATTGGGAGTCGGATCCGCTGGTCTATTCGCTCTACGCCGACTTGGTCGCTGCGCGCATCGATCGCGATAGGCTCGCGTCGCTGCTCCAGCAGGCTGGCGTGCACGACGACTATACTTCGTCGATCGAGGATTCGATGGCGCGCGGTCTGCGGCCGCGCCGTGTGCGGCTGATCTGCATTCTGCGCGCGCGACCGCGCAGCGATCAGGAACTGGCAGCGTTCGGCCGGCATCTGCTGTGGTTCGACAACTATTTCGAGGGAGCTCTGTCGTTGCACGCGCTCGGCGATCTGGATCCGGAGGGAGTGGTCGCGGTCGCACGAGAGTGCGAGCTCGATCCGATCGGCCTCACGCGCAGCTTCGAGGCGGTGGTGCGGCGCGATCGCGGCCTGCGTCGCGAGCATCTGACGCTGGCCAGGGTGGCGCTGGCCCGCGCCGGGCTGATCTCGCCGGTGGCGGCTGGCGGTGTGCTCGGTCGCGCGGCGGTACGGCTTCGTGCCGCGTTCGGGCGACCGCCGCTGTCGGCCAGTGAGCCCGGCCCGCCGCCCGCTTACGAGGCACTGCTCGCTTCGTGGTCACGGCGCGGCCGCAAAGAGACGGCGGCGGAGATCGATGAAGCCGGCGATCGGACCGAGCGCGAGGAAGCGCCGAAAGCGGCCGAGGCATTGTTGCGGGGAGAGGGCGATGACATCGAAACGATCGTGTAGCGGACCCGCCGGCGCCGCCGGCGCGGGCCCGGGCGAGGCAACGCCTCAGGCGGATGCCCAGCGCCTGCTGCTCGTCATGTGTACGGCAGCCGATGACGCGAGCGCGCAGGCCATTGCACGGGTGCTGGTGGAGGAGAGGCTTGCCGCCTGTGTCAGCCTCGCGCCGGTGCGCTCGACCTATCGCTGGAAAGAAGCGGTGGTGAACGAGAACGAGGTGCTGCTGGTGATCAAGACCGCGGCCTCGCTGTGGCCGCGCGTGCAACAGCGCATCCTCGAGTTGCACAGTTACGAGTGCCCGGAAATCGTCGCGCTCACGGCGGCTGAAGTCGACGCGAATTACATGACGTGGCTGCTCGCAGCGTGCGGCGGCGTTGTCTGAAGTCGGTCTGAGAGTGAGAGGAGGGCGCGCGGTAGGTGCGCCAGGGGAACTCAGCGCAGCGCAGGTGCGCGTTCGATCGAAGGGGCCGCAGCGGCGTTGTCGGCTACGATGGCACTGCGTCCGAAATCTTCGGTGACCACATCGGAGCTCAGACCCTTGCGCTTTAGCTGGGCGGCGACGACCTTGGCCATCTCTTCACGTTCGAAGGGACCGAAGCGCACGCGATAGCTGCGCGCGTCGGATTGCGGCGCTTTGACGTAGTAAACCGCGGTCGCTTTTTGCGCAGGACTGAGCGCCGCGATGAACTTTTCGGCTTGGGCTTTGCTCGAGAAACTCGCCACCTGAAGGGCGAAGGCGGTTCCCGGCCATGCGGCTTGCTCGGTGTCGACGACGCGCAGGGCCACGTCGGCCACTCCGCGGCCGATGATGCCGAGCGAACAGGCGGCTGCGTATGAAACGTCTATGACACGCTGGCGGGTGAAAGGACCTCGGTCGTTGACTCGTACGCGGACCGTTTTTCCGGTGCCGAGTTCGGTTACTTCCACCTCGGTGCCGAACGGAAGGCTGGGGTGGGCGGCGGTGAAGGCTTTCTGATCGAACTTCTCGCCGCTCGAGGTGCGCCGCCCATGGAAGCGCGGGCCATACCAGGAGCAGCTGCCCTCCTGGGCCAGGACCGTATGGTCACCGGCCGCAGCGCGGCCCGGCGAGGCCGAGGCGACGCCAGGGGCGGAAAGCCCCATGCCGGAGGCCATCGAAGGATTCAACGGATACGTTGACGCGGCGCATCCTGCCGTCAGCGCCGCAAGTGCGGCAGGTGCCACGAAGGAGAGGAATCGGTTACGCAAGCTTCTGTGTCCTCAGGCGCGATCCATCGCGGTTGTCCGCGGCTCGTCTCGTCTTTCAGTCCGCAGCGCTGGTAGCGCCACCACCCCGTGCCGTGTTACCGGGCCCTCACGGCCCCGGCAACCCGCACAGAAGAGCGTATCTCGAGCCGGTGTGCAAGCAGCGCGACTCGTTTACTCCCCCCAGGCCCTGTGGTATCGAAGCGAAAATTCGGTCAAGGGTCAGGGGTATGTCGGGCCATTCCAAGTGGAGTTCAATCAAGCACAAGAAGGCGGCGAAGGACGCTAAGCGCGGGAAAATATTCACGAAACTCATCAAGGAGATTTCCGTCGCCGCCCGCATGGGAGGCGCCGATCCCAGCGCCAACCCCCGACTTCGCACAGCCATCGCCGCGGCCAAGTCCCAGAGTATGCCCAACGACAATATCGACAGGGCAGTCAAGAAAGGAGCTGGTGCGACCGAAGGCGAGATGTACCAGGAGGTCACCTACGAAGGCTATGGCCCGGCCGGGATGGCGGTGATCCTGGAAGCACTGACCGAGAACCGTAACCGGACGGTCGCCGACTTGCGCAATATCTTCAGCAAGAACGGCGGCAACCTCGGGGAATCCAACTGCGTCAAATGGATGTTTGATCGCGTGGGTCAGGTGCGCGTGGGGGCCGAGGGGGTCGCCGAAGATCAGGTTTTCGAGGTGGCTCTGGAGGCCGGCGCTTCCGACGTGGCCGCTGAAGAGGACGCCTTTCTGGTGACGACCCCGGTCGAAAGCCTCGAGGACACCCGCGCCAGGCTCGAGGCTGCCGGCTTCAAGGTCGCGGAGGCGGAGATCAGCCTGATTCCGCAAAACACCGTGCAACTGACGGGCAACGACGCCGCCCGTGCGCTGCGCCTGCTCGAGGCCCTCGAAGATCACGACGACGTTCAGCGCGTTTCTGCGAACTTCGAAATCGACGATGAGGAGCTGAGCCGCCTCTCAGCGTGATACCGGTGTGAGGGTCCTAGGCGTCGATCCGGGCACCGTCACCTGCGGCTGGGGCGTCGTCGACTGCCGCGGAACCCAACTCGTCCACGTCTGCTCGGGCGCGATCGCGGCCGCGGCGTCCGGGCGGCGGGATATCTCGTTGCGGCTGGCGTTCGTCTACAGTTCCTTGCTCGAGGTGATCGACGAACATCACCCGGACGAGCTCAGCCTGGAGCGCAACTTCGTCGCACGTAACGTGCAGAGCGCCTTCCGTTTGGGAGAAGCCCGCGGGGTGGCGATGGCAGCGGCCGCGGCGCGAGGGATCCGTCTGAGCGAGTACACGCCGATGATGGTCAAGAAGTCGGTGGTCGGCTACGGGCGTGCCGACAAACAACAGGTGCAACTGGCCGTCCAGCGCCTGCTCGGCCTCGGCGAACTTCCCTCCACCGATACCGCCGACGCGCTGGCGGCGGCGCTTTGCCACGGTCTTGCCGGCAGCTTCGAGGCCAAGGTTCAGGCCAGGCTCGGCGAGGGCCTCGGCCCGCGCGCCGCTTCGCGCATCCGAGCACGCAGTTGGAGGACGGTGCGCGGATGATCGGACGCCTGCGTGGCGTGCTGGCCGAGAAGTTGCCGGGCGAAGTGCTGCTGGATGTGGGCGGTGTCGGCTATCAGGCGCTGATCTCTCTGCAGACGTTCTACGCGTTGCCGCCGCAGGGCGAGCGGGTCGAACTGTTCGTGGTCACCAACCTGCGCGAGAACGCGCTGGAGTTGTTCGCGTTCGCCGCTCGCGAAGAAAAGGCCGCTTTCAACCTCTTGCGTGGCGTCACCGGCATCGGTCCGCGCCTCGCGCTCGCGCTGCTTTCGGGAATCGCGCCGGCCGAACTGGCCAAGGCGGTCGCGGCCTCCGATTTCGTGCGTCTGGTCGCGATTCCGGGCATCGGCCGCAAGACGGCGGAGCGGTTGGTAGTCGAACTGCGCGGCAAACTGGCGCCCGAGACGGACTCGCCGCGGCGGCCGGGGGAGGGGGGAATCGACGAGGACGCGGTATCGGCCCTGCTCGGTCTCGGCTACAAGCGTAGTGAAGCCGAGAAGGCGGTGCGCGGTGCGAGGAGCGCAGGCGAGGCCACTCTGGAGAACCTCATTCGCCGTGCGCTGACCGCGATGGCCGCGCCCGGCGCGGCCGCCAAGGGCTGAGCCGCCGGGCATCGAGTCAGATGACGCAACAGCACGACACTCCACGACGCGGGCCGCGGGCGGCGCCCGGGTCGCCGATCTCGCAAGAGCCCGACGCTACGCTGCCATCGGCGCAAGGCGATGACGGCAGCGCCGACGTCAGTCTGAGGCCCGAGACGCTCTCGGAGTACGTCGGCCAGGGCCAGGTCTGCCGCAACCTGGACATCTCGATCCGCGCCGCCAAGGCGCGCAGCGAAACCCTCGATCATCTGCTGCTGATCGGCCCTCCGGGCCTCGGCAAGACCTCGCTAGCCTACATCGTCGCACGCAGCATGGCCGGGCGCCTGCACCCGACCAGCGGTCCGGTGATCGAGAAGGCCGGCGATCTTGCCGCCATTCTCACTTCACTCGAGCGCGGAGACGTGCTGTTCATCGACGAGATCCACCGGCTGGGAAAGGCCGTTGAAGAAATCCTGTACCCGGCGATGGAAGACTTTCGTATCGACCTGGTGATCGGAGAGGGACCGTCCGCGCGTTCGATCTCGCTGTCGCTCGCGCGTTTCACGCTGGTTGGTGCGACCACGCGCGCGGGGATGCTGAGCGCACCGCTGCGCTCGCGCTTCGGCAATACCTTCCAGCTCGAGTTCTACAGTGACGACGAGTTGGCCGAGATCGTCCGTCGCTCGGCGCGCCGTCTCGGCGTGATCATCGACGAAACAGCGGCGATGCGCGTGGCGCAGCGCTCGCGCGGCACCCCGCGCGTGGCCAACCGGTTGCTGCGTCGACTGCGCGACTACGCGGAGGTCAAAGCGGCTGGACGCATCACTGGCGACGTGGCGACTGACGGCCTGGAACTGCTCGGCGTCGACCGCGCCGGTTTCGACTCCATGGACCGGCGTTTCCTGGCGGTGCTGCTCGAGAAGTTCGAAGGCGGGCCGGTCGGGATCGAGACACTGGCGGCTGCGCTCGGAGAAGACGCCGCCAGCCTGGAAGAAGTCTACGAGCCGTACCTGATTCGCTGCGGCTTTCTGCAGAAGACCCCACGCGGGCGCGTGGCCACGGCCAGGGCCTACGAACACCTCGGGCTCAGGCCCGGCCGCGAGCAGCGCACGCTGTTCGACTGAGGCGCGGCAGGCGTGCAGTCGCACACTCCCAAGAGCGCCGGCGCGGCGCGGCGTCCTGCGTCGATCCACGAAGTGCAGCCTGAAGCGGGCGGGCAGGACCCCGGCAATTGGGTGGAAAAGCGCCGGCGTCGTCGCGAGATGGCGATCGTTCTGGCGGCGGGGCTCGCAGTTGTCGCGTTCGCCTTGTGGGAGGTCGGCCGTCCCGGTGCACGCAGCGCGGCAGGCAACGTCCTGTCGTTCCTGCTCATCAACCTCAACATCGTCCTGCTGCTGTTGGTCGTCTTCCTGGTCGTGCGCAATCTGCTGCGCCTGGTGCTCGAGCGACGGCGCGGCATCATGGGCAGCCACCTGCGCTCGCGCCTGGTGCTGGCGTTCGTGACGATCGCGCTGCTGCCGGCGGTCGTGATGGTGATGGTGTCCTTCGAATTCGTCAGCAACGGCATCGACGACTGGCTCGGTCGCCAGGTCGAGGCGTCACTCGGCGGGGCTTATCGTCTGGCCCGCACCTACTATCAGAGTGTCGCCGACAGTGCGGTCGCTCACGCGCGCGCGGTGGCCGCCGAGATCGACACCGGCAAGCTGCTCGATCCGGCCAACGAAGTCACGCTGCGTACGGTGGTCGCCGACGAGCAGAGCCTCTACGCGCTCGGTACGGTCAAGGTCCTGGATCCCGACGGGAAACTCGTGCTCGCGTCGTATCGCGGCGAAGCCGCCGACGCGGACGGCGGCGGCGACGACGCGGCGCTGGTCGCCGACGCCGTGCGCGGCGACGATGCGACCCGGGTCGAGAGCCAGGGTACCAGCGACATCATCCGCGGCGCCGCTGCGATCCGCGGCGATGGCGGGCGTGTCGTCGGGGCGGTGATCGTCAACTACGTCGTGCGCGAGAGCCCGCGCGCGTGGAGCGCGCAGATCCTGGAATCGTTTCGCGAGTTCCGTCGCATGAAACTGAGCAAGCAGCCGCTCAAAAACCTCTACCTGATCACGATGCTGCTGGCCTCGGTGGTGGTGGTGTTCTCTGCCACGTGGCTCGGCCTCTACCTGGCGCGCGGGATCACCGAACCGATCGGACGCCTGGCGGCAGCCACACGCGAAGTTGCCGGCGGGCGCCTCGACGTCGCTCTGCCCGAAGAAGGCGGCGACGAGGTCGGTACGCTGGTGCGCTCGTTCAACGCGATGACCGCCGAACTCAAGCGCGGCCGCAACGCGCTCGAAGAGCGGCGCGTCTACATCGAGAACGTGCTGGCCAACATCGACGCGGGCGTGGTGTCGCTGGATCCGGAGGGGCGCATCGGCACCGCCAATCCCGCCGCGCTGGCGCTGCTGGCGCTGAAAGAGGAAGGAATCGTCGGGCGCAGTGCCGAAGACGTGTTCGAGGAGGCGGGCTACCCGGAAGTGGTCTCGCTGCTCCGGGACGTGCTGGGCGGACGCCTGGTCCCCGGCAGCGGCGTCAACATGAGAAGAGCCGAGGACAACCGCACGCTGCTGGTGACGGCGACCAACCTGCGGCGCGGGCGCGGACCCACCACCGGTTCGGTACTGTTCTTCGAGGACGTTTCGCAGATCCGTGAGATGCAGCGCATGGAGGCGTGGCGAGAGGTGGCACGCCGCATCGCTCACGAGATCAAGAATCCGCTCACTCCGATCCAGCTCTCGGCCCAGCGCCTGGGCAGGCGTCTGGCCGGCCAGCTCGACGAGAAGGACACGGCTCTGGTGCGCGAGTGCGTCGCCACGATCGTCAGCGAAGTGGACGGCCTCAAACGTCTGGTAAACGAGTTCTCGCAGTTCGCGCGTCAGGCCAGCGGCGACAAGCAACTCCAGGATCTCAACGCGCTGGTCGAGGAGACGGTGCCGCTATTCCGCCAGGCGCGTCCCGACATCGACATCGCTTTCGAGAAGACCGACGAGTTGCCGCGCGTCATCCTGCACCGCGACTCGGTCAAGCGCTCGCTCGTCAATCTGCTCGACAACGCGGTCGCGGCGCTGGCCCAGGTTCAGGGTCCGCCGCGCGCGATCACGGTAGCGACGCGTCACGACGAGATCCTTTCACGCGTGATCCTCGAGGTGGCCGACACCGGTCCCGGCATCCCGCGCGAGCTTCGCGCGCGGATCTTCGAGCCGTACTTCTCGACCAAAGCCGAGGGGACCGGGCTCGGACTGGCCATCGTCGCTTCGATGGCAGCCGACCATCACGCCTACCTGCGAGTGCGCGCCAACGAGCCGCGCGGCACCCGCTTTGCCATCGAATTCCCGGCTGGCGCAGTCCAGCAGCGGGTATGAGGCCAGAGGCGATGTCGAAACACATTCTGATCGTCGATGACGATGCCGGTGTGCGCGAGACCGTTGGCGCGGTGCTCGGCGACGAAGGGTTCGGCGTCGCGTTCGCGTCGGACGGTCCCGAGGCGATCGCTGCCGCGACCAGGGAGAAGCCCGACCTGGTGCTGCTCGACGTGTGGCTCCCGGGGATGGACGGCATTCAGGTGCTGGAGCGGCTGCGCGCAGAGCATCCGCGGTTGCCGGTGGTGGTGATCTCGGGGCACGGCAACATCGACACCGCGGTGCGTGCGACCAAGCTCGGCGCGGTCGACTTCATCGAGAAGCCTTTCACGATCGACGGTCTGCTGGCCGCGGTCGCGCGCGCTCTCAGGCGCGTACGAGCAGGAGCGGCCGCTGACGAGGGCGAGACCGCCGAAGGCTCGGCCGACGACGCCGGCGAGGCGGCATCGCCGCAGCGCCCGCGTCGGGCAGGCGGCCCGCGGGTGCGCGAACGCACGGTTGCGCGGTCGGTGGTCGGCGCTGGGCTGGGCCTGCACAGCGGGGTTCGTACCGGCATCATCCTTCATCCGCTTCCGCCGGGAAGTGGCATCCGCTTCGGCAGCGTCTCGGGCGGCGGCGAGGTGGAGGCCGATGTCGCCAACGTCGACTCGACCGGCTATGCGACCACGCTTTTCAAGAAAGGCCTCGCCGTGCGCACGGTCGAGCACCTCATGGCGACGTTGCACGCCTACGGCATCACCAACCTGCTGGTCAAGGTCGAAGGCGAAGTCCCGATCCTGGACGGCTCGGCGGTCGACCTTTGCGAACTGGTCGAACAGGCCGGGATCGAGGAACAGCGCAGCAGCATCCCGGCGATCTGCGTGCGCGAAGAGCTACGCATCGAGCCCGGCCCCGATCAGTTCCTGTCGATCAGGCCGTACGACGGACTGCGCGTAACGTACGAACTGTCGTACCCGCCGCCGGTAGGCGATCAGACCTACGTGTTCGAGATGCACGACGCCTCGGATTTCAAGCGCGAGATCGCGCCTGCCCGCACCTTCGGTTTCGTCGAGGAGATCCGTGCGCTGGAGAGCGCTGGGCTCGGGCAAGGCGGGCAACTCGGCAATTTCATCCTGATCGGAGAGCAGGGCATCGTGAACACCGAACTGCGCTTTCCCGAAGAGCTGGCCCGCCACAAGATTCTCGACATCCTCGGCGATTTCTACCTGCTCGGCGCGCCGATTCGTGGTGACATACACGCGCGCAAGACCGGCCATTCGCACAACGTCGCGCTGGTGCGCAAGATCCGCGAGTACCTGACTACTGCAGCCCGATGAGCTTCATCGACGCGAGCGGCCCCAGTACGCGGTAGTGACGCCAGCCGCCGGCACGTTCGCCGGCCTTCGGCATCAGGCCGAGCAGCGCTCTGGCGCGCGGCGAATCCTTCTCGACGCGGGCACGGAAGTCGATGTGCACTTCGCGCGCGTCGCTGTTCTGGCGCGACAGCCACGCGCCGAGCAACTCCCAGGCCACGCCGTCGGTCTGGGCCTTTCCCTCGCGGACTTCCAGCTTTCCTTCGCGCCAGGCGGCATCGAGCGCGACCTGCTGGAATTCCCACTCGCCGAGCGGCACGTCGGCGGCCGGGTTGTCGGCGCTTCGCGGCAGGTATCCGCCGAAAGTGCCGCCGTTCGTGTGAAGCTCGACGTGGGCCTCGGCTTCGTCGCCGAACTCCCCGCGCAGCGGCGAGACCCCGGAGAGCGAAAGCGCGCCGTCGAAAGTCCCCTCCAGAGTGAGGCGGCCGAACTTGATGCAACGCGACGGGTCGAGATCCGATACGCGCAGGTCGACGCTGCTCGACGTAAGCTTCCCGTCCATGGAGGCGCCGTCGCAGCCGCGCGCCGCGAAAGAGCGCAGCACCGAGACGTAGAGCGAATCGAGTTCGAGCGACAACTGGTCGGTGCCGACGTGCAGATCGGTGGCTTTGATGCCGGCCGGAAGCGACAGCCGCAGAGTGTTCATCTCGACGCTGACGCCGAACGGCTCGAGAGCGCCGCGCAGGTACGGAGTCACGTAGCGCTCCAGTGGAGCGGTAACGACTACGAACGAAGCGAAGAGCAGGCCGAACAGGAGTAGCCGCATTGCCCGGTCCCGTTCAGCCGCGTGTTACGGCGGCCGTGACCAGCGTTACGTCGAACTGCGAAGCGTCTTCGTAGCGCTTCTTGATGCTCAGGTGCTTGACGTACACCGGGCTCTTGCCGCCTTCTACGTCACGCAGCAGTGCGACGATCTCCGGCAGCGTCACCGCGGACAGTTTGAGCTCGACGGTGCTTTCCTCGCGACCGCCATCGAGCGGGCGGCGCCCGGGACTCATCGAGGCAACCGATTCCCGTCTGAGAGAGGCCGTGGCGGCCTTGTCGACGAAGGCGAGCAGCGAGAAGCCCTTTTCAGCGTCTGCGGAGCGATCCGCACCGGCCAGGTTGCCCTCGGCTGCGTGGATCTTTCGGCCGAGGTCGCCGAGCGCGGCGAGGTCGTTCTCCAGTCCTTTGATCTCGGCGGCGATGCGGCCGCGCCCGGCCAGCAGCGGCGAGACCAGCCCCGTCCATAGCAGCGTGAGCGCCAGCAGGGCCGTGAATACGCTCACGAGGCGTTGTTCGCGAGGACTGAGCCGCGCGAGCAACGCGGCGGCCTGGTCGAACACACGCCTCACGGAGTCCGTCCTGCGGTGGTCAGCGCCAGCACGAACTCGACACCGCCTCCGCTGACCGCCGCGTGTACGTCTTTCACCTCGACGGTCGCGAAGGCTTCGTCGCGGCGCAGGGCCTCCTGCAGCTTGGTCACCGATTCGAACGAACCGGCACGTCCGGTCACCTTCACGGAGGGCGGTGCGTGTTCGAGCTGGTCGAGTTCCACCTCCACGTTCTTCGGTACCGCCTGCGAAAGACTCGCGAGCAGATGCAGCGAGGTCGTACCCGCGACCGCGCCGCCGGCCGTTTCGGCGCGGCCCGTCAATTCGCGAAGGCGCATTTCCATTTTCAGACGTCTGCCGGTGCCACCGCTGTGGTCGGGCATCGCATCCGCGTAAAGCTGGTCGGCGCGCTCCGACAGAACGGTTCGGCGGGCGAGCAATTGCGCGTAGTCGATGCCGATCGATACGCAACCGAGCAGCAGTGCCGCGACGCCCCAGCGCAGCGCGGGCTTGAACTCCTCGCCGAGTTCGGACAGCCCGGAGATTCCCGCCAGCCCGGCGAACCCCGACAGACCCAGCAGTCCGGCTCCGGCGGGTGTGAAGTCGAGCAGCGGCGCGGCGGCTTCGCCGGCGGCAGCCAGGACCAGGCCAACCAGCGCGGTGCGGTCGCGCCAGTCGCGTCCCTCCATGCCTTCGACCGGAGATCCCTGCGGCAGCGCTTCCAAAGGTAGATTCGGCAGCGCCCGCTCGATCGCGGGGCGCAGACGCGGCGCCAAGTGACCGCCGAGCACCACGCGGGCCTCGGCGCCGGCCAGCGTGCGCAGCGACCACACCACGTTGCGGACCAGCAAGTCGTCGGCGCACGGGGCGAGCACGCGAAGGCCGCCGAGACCGGCGGCCGAGACTACCGCGACGACCGCTCCCTCATCGCTGACGTCCACGGCGACGAACTCGGCGTCGACGCCGACCGAGCGGCGGTACGCCGCGACGATCGCCGTCGGCGTCCAGATCAGGCGCCGGGCAGTGCCGGCGACGGCTGCGAGATCGCGGACTACGGCCGAAATCGCCTCGGCGCCGGCAAGGCCGGCCAGTACGCGGCCGCTGCGGGCCGGGCCGGTGTGGTCCCATGCCAGCGGCCCATCGTCGAGCGAGAGCGGCACGTGTTCTTCGAGTGCGGGGCCGACCGCCTGTCCGATGCGGCGCCGGTCGTGGAACGGCAGCTCGAGGATGCGATACGCCACCGCCTGCGCCGGAAGGCCCGCGACGATGCGGTCCCACGGCCCGCCGGCGACCAGGCCCGAGTCGGCGCCGTCGTCGGAGACAGGCCGCTCGAAGATTCCGGTGATGCGCAGCGAGCCGATGCTCGATAGCGCGACGCCGCCGACAGCGCGCCGGCGGCTCACCTGAATGATGAGGGTCTTGCTGCTCACAGGCGCTTGGCTCCGAGTCGGCCGGTGTCGTCGATCGGTACGGGGGCGGACAGGTCCGCTCCGACGATGTTCGGTCCCCGCCTTGCGAGCAGGTACAGTACCTGGATCCTGACGTCGACGCGATACAGCAGGGCCTCCACCGATTGGAGAACCCCATCGGCGTCGCCGGTGGAGCGAACGCGGAAATAGTTGCTCGAGAAAGTGAAGAGCCGGTCGAGTTCGCTCTCGGTGAACGCCTGCATTCCCTCGACCGCACGCAGCGAGGCGACGCTGGTGAACGGCGAGGTCCGACGCCGCTCAACCAGGCGATGGACCAGGAACTGGTCGCCCAGGCGCTCGTCGAGCGCCTGGAGCACGGCTGGGGCGGCCGTATTCGGATTCACCTTTGCCGCGTCATCGGGCAGCACCGTGGCCACCGGTCGGAGCTTGGCCAGTACCGCCGGGGTGAAACCTCGTATCAGAGCCAACTCGGCGAAACTCCGCAGCGGTCCGTTGCGTGCCGTGTAGGGAGGTTTGAGCGTGGTGTAATAACCGTCTTCGGCGCCTGCGCTGGCGGCGGCATCCTGGTTGCGGTCGAGCCAGTCGGCCAGCGGAGCCACCAGGTTGGTGTCGAGTTGCAGCGCGGCCAGCAGTAGTTGCAGGCGGTGCGCGTCGGCCGAGGCCACGCCCGAGGAGAGTCGGTTCAGGTTGAAGCGACCCTGCTCGTCTTCGATGCGCACCAGAAGGCGACCGTTGCCGGTGTCGATGGGAGGCAGCTCGGCGGCCCACAGGTCGGCGAGCGAGTCGGTGTTGCCGGTACGGAAGTCCTGGGCCAGCACCTCGCCGGCAAGATCGACGCCGGCGGCGGCGATCAGCGCAGCACGCCGCGCCGCCAGCCAGCCCTGCGCACGCCGGTACTCGACCTGGGTCGAGAATGTGAATTCCACCACCACGACGGTGAGCAGCACCATCGTCAGCAGTGCCAGCAACAGCGCCACGCCCCGATCAGTTGTTCTTGGCATCGCGTTTCTTGCCGGGGCGGTCGCGGCCGGGGAATTGGGAACCCGGGCCGAGGCCGCTGCGTTTGTCGGCGGCCAGCGCGATCAGCGTCGACGACACCAGCACGATCGGATCGTCGTCGCCGGTATCGAGTTCGACAGTGGTTCTGACCAGCGCAGGTGCCGCGTCGCGCTGGGATCCGGGGGCGAGCGAGTCCCACACCTCGGTCCACTGGCCCTGCGCGTAGAACTCGAGCCGCACCGCTACGCGCTCGGCAACTACCTGGCGCGGGACGCCGGTGAGGTCGAGCGTTTCGTTGCGCGGGGGCTTGATCTCGTAGCGTACCAGCGTCGAGCCGGACGCCGGGCCCGGTTCGGAGCCCGGCGCCGAATCCGGGTCCGGGTCTTCGAGGCGCCAGACGACGCGGGCCTGGTCACCGCGGTCCACGGATTTGGCCGCGAGTTCGTCGGTGACGACGTAGCCTTCGGGAGCGGTGACGCCGCGCGCACTGAGCGTCGTCAGGTCGAGAAGCAATCCGTCGTCGCCGATCATCGAACGGCGCCCGGCACCGAAGTCGCTTCCGGCGCCCGGCGCCAGGAAACGTGGCAGCAACGAACCCTTGACGCCGGCGTCGAGATTGCCGCGCAGGTCGCTCTCGATGCGGTCGAGAACGCCGCGTGCCATCGAGTACGCCTGCGCGCGCTGCAACGCGCGATCGCGGCCGACGAGTGTCGTGGTGAACGTCGAGTAGATCGCCGGTCCGACGATCGCGAAGATCGCCAGCGCCACCAGCAGTTCGAGCAGCGTCAGGCCCGCCTGCGCGCCGTTGCCGCGACGGACCGTCGGGCCTGGCGTCACGACGCGGGTCTCCTCACGGCGGTCCACAGCTCGGCGAGTTCATCGTCGGCGCCCGCGGCGTGTACTTTGATGCGCACCTGCAAGAGGTCGGGCAGCGCGGTGGGGAGCACTTCGCGGGTCCACGCCATGCGCCGGGCCGCACTCCCGGCATAGAAGACGCTCTGGTCATCGACCTCGGCCGGATCGTCGCTGAACCTGCCGCTGCTCACGCCTTCGGCGAGCAGCGGATCTACATGCGCGGCGGCGATCAGCTCGGAAGCCAGCGATCCGGCGACACTGATGTCTTCCGCCTCGGAGACGAGACGGATGTTGCGAGCCTGCAGTCCGAGCAGTGAAACGATCGCGACGCCCAGTATCGTTACCGCGATCAAGACCTCGAGCAGGGTGAATCCGCGTTGCCCTCCGCCGCGCGCGGTGCGCCCGAGCGTCACGGCTCGGTCCTTTGCGCCAGCACGCGTGCGCGGCCGGCGCCGGCATCGAAGAGCACGTCCGAGCGCCGGCCCCCGTCTTCGCCCAGTGCCACACGCACGTCTTCGGGGGCGCCTTCGGGAAGGAACCAGATCGATTGACGGCCGCTGCTCTGCTCGCCGTCGTCGCCGGTGAAGCTCTCGAAGAACACGCCCGCCGGCAGAGTCCCGCTGCGACCGTATGGATCCCATTCCTCCCGCGGTTGCTGCGGCGTCGTCGCTTGCGCGGCGTCGTCGGGCGCGTCCCAGGGCCTGAGCGCCTCGACTTCCCAGGCGTTCTCGTCGAGATCGATGGTGAGGCGGTAGATGCGCCCGCGCAGCGAAGACTCGTCGGCCAGATAGGTCGCGATGGCGGCGAGTCGATCGGCGCTGGCGTCGAGTTGCGCGGCGCCGAGACGCGGAAGCCTGGGCAAGACCAGCGTCAGCAGGATGCTGGTAATCAGCAGCACCAGCGCCAATTCAACCAGCGTAAACCCCCCGCGACGGGCGGCGCGAGGACGCGTCTTGGCCTGCCTGTCAGAAATCTCGGGAGTCAATGTCCTCGTCGTAGCCGTCGCCGCCTTCCTTGCCGTCGGCGCCGAGGCTTCGCAGCACGTAAGTATGTCCGTCGCTGGCGAACAGGAAATCGTTGTTCCACGGATCGGGCGGGACGCGTTCGAGGTACCCGTCCTCGCGCCAATTGCGCGGGATCTCGCCGCGTGTCGGTTCCTCCACCAGCGCTTCGAGGCCCTGTTCGGAGGTAGGGTAGCTGCCCGAGTCGAGCTTGTAGAGGTTCAGCGCCTGCTCGATCGCCGAGATGTCGGCTTTGGCCTTGACCACTTTGGCGTCGTCGGTGCGGCCGATCAGTCGGGGCGCGGCCAGCGAGATCAGCAATCCGAGGATCATCACGACGACGAGGATCTCGATCAGCGTGAAGCCGGCCCGGGACGATACCTTTGGAACATACGCGTGTGGGTGTTTCACGATTGGGGCGATCCTATCGAACCAGTTGGTTCATCTCAAAAACCGGCAGCAGGATTGCGAGGATGACGAACAGCACCACCGCCGCCATCAACAGGATCATCGCCGGTTCCAGCAGTCCGGCCATGGTGTCGATGCGCTGGCGTACCTGTTCCTCGATCGCGGCCGAGGCGTGGCTGAGCATGCTTTCGAGGTCGCCGCTGCGTTCTCCGACGGCGATCATGTCCACCACCATCGGATCAAACAGCGGGCTCTGGCCCAGACAGGCGGCCAGCGACGCGCCCTCGAACACCGCGGTCTCGGCGCGGGCCAGAGCGTCGGCGAGCAGGACGCTACCGCACGAACCGCGCGAGACGCGCAGCGCCTCCACCAGCGGCAGGCCGCCGGCCACCATCGTGGCCAGGGTCTGTGCGAAGCGCGCCACCGCGATGTCGCGCATCATTTCGCCCAGGCGCGGAACCGCGAACAGCATCCGCTCCAGTCGACGCCGGGCCTCCTCGCCGGAGAGTATCGAACGCAGCGCCAGCGCGGCACCGACCAGCGCCGCCGCGAGCAGCAGGCCGTAGTTGCCGAGAAAGCTTCCGATCGCCATCAGCATGCGCGTCGGCAGCGGAAGCCGCTGCTTGGCCTCGACGAAGACGCGGGTGACCTGAGGCACCACGTAGGCGAGCAGGAACAGCACGATCCCGCCGCCCACCACCGACATGATCGTCGGGTAGAGCATCGCCGTCCACGCCCGCGCTCGCAGCCGAGCCTGTCCTTCGGCGTGAGCCGCCACGCGGTCCAGTACGACGTCGAGGGCTCCGCTGGATTCGCCGGCCTCGACCATGCCGATGTAGATCGGAGAGAACGCGCCGGGGTGCTGCGCCATCGCGGCGGCCAGCGTGCTGCCTTCGCGAATCTGCACCCGGACCGATTCGAGCGCCCGTGTGAGCAGCGGCGTGACGCGCTGGCGGCGCAGCGTGTCTACCGCCTCGTCGAGCGGCACACCGGCGCGCAGCAGCATCGCCAGTTGCCTGAGCGTACGGGCAAGTTCGGCGGGGCGCACGTTGCGCCGCAGGGCGCGGCCACCATGGCCGGCGGGCTGCTGCGCACGCAGCGACGACGCGAAGATCCCACGTTCGCGAAGCTGGGCACGAGCGGTCCGGGGATTGTCGGCTTCTATGAACCCGCTGACACTGCGACCGGAGTCGGCAACGCCCGTGTAGCGAAACGAAGGCATCGTCGTGTCCGTCTACTCGCCGTCTTCGGTGGTCACGCGCAGCACCTCTGCCGCCGACGTCAGCCCGGCCCTGACCTTGTCGGCGCCATCGGCGCGGATCGGGTGCATGCCGCGCGCGATCGCGCGGTCGCGCAGCGAAGCGGCGTCGGCGCGCTCCATCACTCCGGCGCGCACGACGTCGTCGGTGACCAGCAGCTCCGAGATCGCCAGCCGTCCCCGATAGCCACTCGAGCGGCAGTTCTCGCAGCCCGCACCGGCCACGCGTGCCGCGCCCGGATCGCGCGCGATGCCGAGTTCCGCCAGCGTCGGATCGCGCGGATCAGCCGGCCCGGCGCACGACGCGCACAGCTTTCGCACCAGGCGCTGCGCCAGGATGCCGATCACCGAAGAGGAGACGAGGAACGGCTCGATGCCCATGTCCAGCAGACGCGTGAACGCGCTGAACGAGTCGTTGGTGTGCAGGGTGCTGAATACCAGGTGCCCGGTCAGCGCCGCCTGGATCGCGATGCGCGCGGTTTCGACGTCGCGGATTTCGCCGACCATGATGACGTCGGGATCCTGGCGCAGCACCGAGCGCAGGCCGCCGGCAAAGGTCAGGTCGATCTTGGGGTTGACCTGGATCTGCCCGACGCCGCGAAGCTGGTACTCGATCGGGTCTTCGATGGTGATGATGTTCTTCTCGGGCGAATTGATCTCCGACAGCGCCGCGTACAGCGTCGTGGTCTTGCCGCTTCCGGTCGGGCCGGTGACCAGCACGATGCCGTGGCTCTGGCGGATCAGACGTCGCAAGGTGGCGATGTTGGGCGCCGACAGACCGAGTTCTTCGAGCCCGAACAGCGTGCTGCTGCGGTCGAGCAGTCGCATCACGACGCGCTCGCCGAACGCGGTCGGCACCGTCGATACGCGGATGTCGATCTCACGCCCCGCCACGCGCGTGCGGATGCCGCCGTCCTGCGGCAGTCGCTTCTCGGCGATGTTCATCGAAGCCATCACCTTGACGCGCGACACCAGCGCGGCGTGGATGCGCCGGGGCGGCGCCAGCATCTCGGTGAGCATGCCGTCGATCCGGAAACGGATCGAGGTGCTGCGCTCGAACGGTTCTATGTGGATGTCGGAAGCGCCGTCCTTGGCGGCCTGAAAGATCACCGAGTTGACCAGCCGTATCACCGGCGCGGCGTCCTCCGATTCGAGCAGGTCGGGGGCTTCCTCGAGTTCGGCGGCGCGCGCGGCGAGCGAGCCTTCGCCTTCCATGTCGTCGACCAGGCTGCTGGCCACTCCGGCGGCGCGATCGAAGCTGCGGTGGATCGCGTCGGTCAGCACCGGCGCCGGCACCACCACCGGATCGACTTCGACGCCGAACAACGCGCGCAGGTCGTCGAGCGGTCCGACACGAAACGGATCGGCGGTCGCGACCCGCAGGCGCCCCGGTTCCAACTCCAGCGGCAGCATGCGGCCGCGCCGGCACTGCTGCATCGAGACGCGTGCCAGCAACTGAGGATCGATGCTGTCGGCATCGATGCTGTCGCAGAAGGGAAGACCGAGCGACCGGGCTTGCAACTCGGCGAAGCTGCGCTGCGGAAGCCCGGCGAGCGCTTCGAGCTGCGCGCCGAGGTCGCCGTCGGCGCCGGCCTTGCGCCGCGCGCCCTCGATGTGCTCGACGGCGACGCCGGCGGCGGCTAGAGCGCGGTCGAGAGGTGCGGGAAAAGGCGCGCTCACGTCCTCGTCAGAACGCCGCGCGCTCGCGGCCGTCGCGGTTGAGCGGGAACATGTGGTTGTTCTTGTCGTCGGTGGCGTGCCGGTAGGTGCTCTGGCCGCGTCCGGTGTCGGACTCGGCAGCCGGCGGCGGCTCAGCGGCCGCTGCCGGCGCCGCGTGCCCACGCGCAACGGCGGGCGGCGAGACGGCGGCCGACGCCGCGGCGGTCTTCGTGGTCGCGGCCGGAGCGGCCGCGGGTCGTGACGATGCGCTCGCGGCGGCGGGCGCAGTGGCCGCAGTCCGCGGCACCGTGTTGCCGGCGCTGGTTTGCAGGGGCTCTTGCGGCGACGGGTCGCCTGGCAGCCCAGTGGCCGGGTCTTGGAGTCCGGCCCGGAAGGTTTCACGGCGGCGCGCGCTGATCGTATCGAGGTCCTTGGGCGTACGGATCACGTGCGGCGTCAGGAAGACGATCAGGTTTACCTTCTCGCCGTCCTTGCGGTTGTAGCGGAACAGGCGTCCCAGGCCCGGGATGTCGCCGAGCCACGGCACCTTGGATTCGCCGCCGATGGTGCGCGTGCTCATCAGGCCGCCGATCACCACGGTACGGCCGTCCTTGACGCTCACTGAGGTGGTCGCCGAGCGGATCGTCGTGGTGGGGCCGACTTCGGCGATGTTTTCGTCGAGCAGTCTGTTGGCGACCAGCGCCGAGACTTCCTCCTGGACGTCCAGCACCACCACCTCGCCTTCGGCCACCTGCGGTCTGACGCGCAGCTTGATGCCGACGTCCTTGCGTTCGATCTGCGTGAACACGTTGCTGGTGTTGGTCAGGCTGGAGGTCTGGCCGGTGATGAACGGGATGTTCTGTCCGACGATGATCTCGGCTTCCTGGTTGTCGAGCGTGAGCAGGGTAGGGGCCGACAGCACTTCGACGTCGGTCGCGCTCTGCAGGGCCTGGAACAGCGCGACGTTGGCGGGCACTTCGGTCCCGTCGGGCAGCAACACCGTCTTGTCGCTGGCGGCGGCGGCGACCAGCCCCGCCAACGACAGCGGGTTGGCGAAGAAGTTATTGATCGATCCGAGGTTGCTGCGCGCCAGCATCGCGCCGTTGCCGGTGTCGATCACCGCCTGCAGATCGAAGCCGAGGACCTTGGAGGTGTTGGCCGAAGCCTCGATGATGATGCCTTCGATGAACACCTGCGGCCGCGAGATGTCGAGCTTCTCGAGCAATCCGAGGATCACCTTCCACTGCTGTGTGGGAGCGTCGACGATGACGGCATTGGTGGCAGGGTCGGCGGTGATCGAGAGGTTCTCGTCGGAGGCTGAGGGCGGGGTTGAAGAGGAAGCGCCAGGCAGGCCCAGCGGCGCAGCAGACGAAGCCGACGAGGACTGGCTGTCGCGCTGCCTGTCGCGCCTGGACTTGCCTTTGCCGCCGAGCAGCATGCCCGAGACTACCTCGACCAGCGACTCTGCGTCGGCGTTCTTGGCGTAGTAGACGTGGACCCGTTCCTCGCCGGGATCGAGCTGTACGTCCAGGCTCTCGGCCAGCGCGCGAATGCGTCGCAACTCCGCGGCCGGCGCCATGATGATCAGCGAGTTGGTACGCTCGTCGGGCGTGATCTTGAAGCCCAGGTGCAGCCCGCTCGTGGTGGTGGCAGGCCGCTCCTTGTCGGCGCCCTTGCGGCGCCCGCCGCCACCGCCTGCGCCGCTCTGGTCGCCGAGCAGGATCTCGACGATCTGGTCGGTGGTGCGCACCGCGTCGGCGTGTTTGAGATGCACGACGGCGACAACTTCCTCGTGGCCCGGGATGTCCATTACTGCGACCATCTCGGCTATGCGCGAAAGATTCGCGGCGGTGTCGCTGACGATCACGGTGTTGGTGCCTTCGTACGGAACGATCGATCCGTCCTTGGAGATCTGCGGAGCGAGCACGCGTGCGACGTCGGCGGCGGTGACGTAGCGAAGCGGGAGCAGCCGGGTGGCGAAGCCCGCCGACAGATCGTTGCCCGAGAGCACCGTTGCACCCGAGGTGCGTGCGTCCTTGATCGGCACGATGCGCGTCACCATGCCCTCGTCTATCGTGGTCAGGCCCTGCGTGGATAGCACCGACTGGAACAGCACGTAGGCCTGCTCGGGACTGACCGGCGTAGGCGAGACCACCGATACGTTGCCGATGACCTTGTCGCTGAAGACGAAGTTGCGCGAAGTGACCTTGCTGATGAACTTGATGAACGCGGTGAGCTCGACGTCCTCGAAGTTCATCACGATCTGCGACTTGTCGGCCGGCACCGCCAGTTCCTCGGCCAGTACGCCGCGGACCCGGGTCGCGCCGAGCCCGGCGCACAGCGCGAGCGCGATCGCCAGAGGCAGCGCCCGGCGGCGGGCGGAAAACGCACACGCGGGTGGACGCATCACTGAACCGTGTAGGTGTTGCTGTGCGGCTTGCCGCCGCGCAGGAAATTGACACGAATCTGGCTCATCGATTGCACTTCCTCCAGCAGTCCTATCGCACGCGACGGGTCGGAGAGGTCTTTGTCGTTGACCTTCTGGACGATGTCGCCGTCGTGCAGGCCGATCTTCTCGAAGATCGAGCCGCCGCGGATGTTGAAAAGCTTGAAGCCGATGCTCTGACCGTCCTTCAGAACCGGGACGGCCCGCACCTGCGTGATGACTTCGTTCAAGTTGGAAACCGCATAGTCGACTTCACGCCGGTCCACAAGGTACGACGATTCGCCGGTCTTGCGAACCCCGCCGCTCTTGTCGCCACGGCCGGCCTTGTCGCGAGCCGGTGCCTTGGGGTCCTTGCTGGTGTCGCCGGCGGCGGGGGACGTGGCCTCCTGCGCCAATTCGTAGCGCTGCTTCTTGTTCTTGAAGGTCACCACCGCGCCGGCCGCGTCCACCGCTACCAGGCGGGGTCCGTCGAAGACCTTTTCGCCGACCGCGAAAACGTTCTGCTGCGAGCTGGCGAGGTTCTCGAACAGCGCGAACGAGCCGCTTTCGGATATCGCCACCCCGCGCAGTCGCAGCTCGGTTGGAGTCGATGCCGGGGCGGCTTCTTCCGCCTCTTCGAGCGGTGCGGCGCCGAACAGGTTGCGGCGCAGAATGCGCGCGTCGTCTTCGCGCCGCCGCGACGAGGACTCGGCCGGCCCGGGCGCGTCGGGCGTCGCGGCGGTCACTTCCAAGGTCGGATGGAGATCGAGCGCGGCGGCCTTTACCACCACCACGGCGGCAGCCCACGCGGCGACGGCAATCAACGCGTAATGCGCAACTTGGCTGACCCTTCTCAGCAGCGCTCCCCGCAACACCATGGGGAGGGTAGGGAAATCAAAGTAGAAGTTCAAGTTTTGCGCGGACTTGCGCAGCTTGTCGAGTTGACTGCCTGGATCGAGCGGGTTAAGGTCCGCGCGCCCGCCGCGCCTTTCGTGGTCCGCGACGGACACCGCTCGAAGTATGTCTCCGAAGAGCCCACAGGGTCCGGCCGAGCCCGCGCCGGTCGACCTCAGCGCCGCTGGCGAGCGCGAGCACTTGCGCGTGCGCCGCGCCAAGCTTGCCGAGCTGCGCGCTGCGGGTCAGGCGTTTCCCAACGATTTCAAGCCCGACGCCAGTTGTGCCGAGTTGATGGCCAGGTTCGGCGAACTCGACGGCGGGGCCGTCGAGGCGCAGAGCGGGCGTTACCGGCTGGCCGGCCGCCTGGTGGCGATCCGCGATTTCGGCAAGAGCCTGTTCTTCTCGCTGCGCGACTGGAGCGGCGATCTGCAGTTGTTTGCGCGTGCGGGCGAACTGGCTCCCGAGGTCTACGCGGTGCTGCGCCGCCTGGATGTCGGCGACGTGGTCGGGGCGCAGGGCGCGCTGTTTCGCACCCGCACCGGAGAGCTGACCCTGCGCCTGACCGAACTGCGACTGCTCGTCAAGGCGCTGCGTCCGCTGCCGGAGAAGTGGCACGGGCTGATCGACAAGGAGGCCCGCTATCGCCAGCGCTACGTCGACCTGATCGTCAACGAAGAAGTGCGCGCGACCTTCCGCCGCCGCGCGGCGGTGGTGTCGGGCATCCGGCGCTTCCTCGGCGACGAGGGGTATCTGGAAGTGGAGACCCCGCTGATGCAGCCGATCGCGGGCGGCGCCACTGCCAAGCCTTTCGTCACACACCACAACGCGCTGTCGATGGACCTGTATCTTCGAGTGGCGCCCGAACTGTACCTGAAGCGCCTGGTGGTGGGCGGTTTCGAGCGGGTCTTCGAACTCGGCCGCATGTTTCGCAACGAAGGCATCTCGTTGCAGCACAATCCCGAGTTCACGATGTGCGAGTTCTACCAGGCCTGGGCCACCTATGAAGACCTGATGGTTCTGACCGAGCGGCTTCTGGGCTCGCTCGCGGTAAGCGTTGCCGGCGCGGCCAAGGTGCCGTACGGCGAAGGCGAGCTCGACTTCACGCCGCCGTTCGCACGCCTCGACATGGCCGGCGCCGTCGCCGACGCGTGCGGGCTGACTCGCGGCGAAGTGCTCGAGCGCAGCGTGCTCGAGCGCATCGCCGACCGCCTCGGCATCGAGCCGGCCAAGCGCCAGCCCGGACTGGGGCTGCTGGCCGACGTCTTCGAGGCCACCTGCGAAGAGGAACTGGTTCAGCCGACTTTCGTCACCGGCTTTCCGCTCGAGATCTCGCCGCTGGCGCGTCGCAACGACGAGGACCCGCGCTTCGTCGATCGCTTCGAGCTGTACGTGGCCGGGCGCGAGATCGCCAACGGCTTCTCCGAACTCAACGATCCCGAAGACCAGCACGAACGTTTCCTCGAGCAACTTCGTCGCCGTGAAGCCGGCGACGAAGAAGCGCAGCAACTCGACGAAGATTACGTGCGAGCCCTCGAGGTCGGGCTGCCGCCCACCGCCGGTGAAGGGATCGGCGTCGATCGTCTGGTGATGTTGCTGACCGACTCGGCGTCGATCCGTGACGTCATCTTGTTTCCTCACCTGCGGCCCGAGGGCCGCGCCAGATAGGCCCCGCTGCGGGTCGGCGGCAACCTAGCGATGTCCTGGGAGTTGTTCGTCGGCCTCAGATACCTGCGTTCGCGTCGCAGCGAATCCTTCGTCTCGGTCATCACGCTGATCTCGACTCTCGGCGTGCTGCTCGGCGTGATGGTACTGACGGTGGCGCTTTCGATCATGACCGGGTTCGAGCAGGACCTGCGCTCGCGGATCCTCGGCCTGCACCCGCACCTGCGCGTGAGCAAGAAGATCGGCAACGGTCTGATCGAGAAACCCGACGAAATCGTGGCGGCGGTGCGCGGCGACGCGCGCGTGCTCGATGCTGCGGCGGTGGTCCAGTCGCAGATGCTCGTGTCGTCGGGCGACTATCTGATCGGCGTGTTTGCGCGCGGGGTGGATCCGGAAGTGCCCAGCAGCCTGTTCGGGATCAAGGACTACGTAACCGAGGGGTCGTTGTCGGACATCGGCAAGCGCTTCGATGTCGAAGGCAGCCAGTTGCCCGGCATCATGATCGGGCGCGAACTGGCCGACAAACTCCTGGTGGAAAGGGGCGACGTGATCCGCCTGATGTCGCCGCGTTTCTCGGCCAGTCCGCTGGGGGCGATGCCGCGCAGCCGGCGCTTCGTGGTCGAGACCCTCTACAATTCGGGGATGCTCGAGTACGATTCGGCGCTGGTGTTCATGTCGCTCGGCGATGCCCGCGCGCTGTTCGGCGTGGGTCCCATCGCCACCGGCATCGAGGCGAGGCTCGCCGATCCGTACCAGGCTCCGGAGGTCGCGGCCGCCCTCAACGAGCGCATCGGTATGCCCTACTGGGTAGAGAGCTGGACCGATGCCCACCGCAACGTCTTCGCGGCGCTCAAGCTCGAGAAGACCGCTTATTTCCTGATCCTGCTGCTGATCATCCTGGTGGCCGCCTTTACGATCGTTTCCACCTTGTACATGGTGGTGATGGAGAAGCGGCGCGACATTGCGGTGCTGAAGACGATGGGTGCCACCGACGCGAGCATCGCCCGGGTGTTCGTGCTCAAGGGCCTGCTGATCGGCGGGGTGGGGACGTTTGGCGGGGCGCTGGTAGGCTTCCTCGGCTGCCTGGCGCTGGCGCGCTATCATTTCATAGACCTGCCGCCGGGGGTCTTCTACGTGTCGACCCTGCCGGTGCGGATCGAGGCCTCGAACTTCATGATGGTCACGGCGGCCTCGATGGTCATCTGTTTCGGGGCCTGCCTGTTTCCCGCCTGGAAGGCGGCGCGAGTCGTTCCGGTCGACGTGCTGCGCTATGAGTGACGGCGCTGCGGCGACGCCGGCCGTGGAGGCGCAGGGTCTCGAGAGGAGATACGACGACGGCGAGCGCATCATCAATGTGGTCCACGGGCTGTCGCTCGGTGTGAGCCCGGGAGAGTCGGTGGCGGTGATCGGAGAGTCGGGCGTGGGCAAGAGCACCCTCCTGCACCTGCTCGGAGGGCTGGACCGTCCCGATGGTGGAATAGTGCGTATTGCCGGACAGGACATCTATGCACTGGCGCCGAGGGAACTGGCGGCGCTACGTTCGAGCGCGGTCGGGTTCGTGTTCCAGTTCCATCATCTGCTCGGAGACTTCGATGCCTGCGAGAACATCATGATGCCGTTGCTGGTCGGAGGTCATTCGCGGGCCGCCGCCAGGCAGCGGGCGGTCGAACTGCTCGAGCGGGTGGGGCTGTCCGAACGCGCGCGGCATCGCCCGGGTGAACTCTCGGGCGGGGAGCAGCAGAGGGTAGCGGTGGCGCGCGCGCTCGCGTCGCGGCCCTCGGTCATTCTGGCGGACGAGCCCACCGGCAACCTCGATCCGGCCACTGCCGACGAGGTGCACCAGTTGCTGCGCGAGGTGCAACGCGAGTCGGGCGCGGCGCTGATCGTCGCAACGCACAACCACGGGCTGGCCGGACTGCTCGACCGGACGTTACGAATGGAAGGTGGCGTGCTGAAGGAGGTAAGGCTGTCGTGAATACGCCGAGGCCACTACGGTTGGCAGTTGCGGCCCTGGTCGCGGCGCTTGCGGCGATGCCGGTCCACGCGCATGCGCAGGCCATGGCGACGCAGCAGACCGAGCCGCCCGCGGCCCGGGCTCCGGTGGTCGCCGCTGTGCGCGTGGCCGGCCAGCGCCGGGTCGAAGAGTCCGCGATCCGCATCCACCTGTCCCAGAAGACCGGCGCGGTCCTCGATGAGTCGCTCGTCGACGCCGACATCAAGGCGGTCTACGGCATGGGATTCTTCGAGACCGTGTGGGTGACGAGGGAGCCGGCCGCGGGCGGCGTAGATCTGGTCTACCACGTCACGGAGCGACCCTACATCGCCGCCATCGTGTTTGACGGCAACGAAAACGTCGACGTCAAGGATCTCGAGGCCGTGGTCGGCGTGCGTTCGCGCACCGTCTTCGATCCGCAGAAGGCCTGGGAAGGCCTGCGCGAGGCGAAGAAGACCTACGCGGGCGAAGGCTACCCGGACGCCGAAGTGACCTATACGCTCGACGTCGACGAAGAAGGACTGGCTACCGTCAAGTACCACGTCGTCGAGGGCAACAAGGTGCTGGTCGAGGACATCCGCTTCGAAGGCGTGAAAGCTTTCAGCAAGCGCAAGCTGCGCGGTGTGATGACGACGCGCCGCAAGTGGATGTTCTCGTGGGTCACCGGTGCCGGCATCCTCAAACACGAGGAACTCCAGACCGACGTCGAGAGGCTGACGGCATTCTACTACGACCAGGGTTACATCCAGGTACGCGTGGACGACCCCGAAGTCACCCGCGAAGGCGACGACCTGATAGTCACCGTGCGCATCGAGGAAGGCGAGCAGTACCGCATCGGCAAGCTTCAGTTCGAGGGGGAGGTGCTGCTCGGGCAGGAGGAACTGGTCAAGGCTTCCAGGCTCGAGACCGGCACGCTGTTCCGTCCCAGTCGCCTGCGCGAGTCGATCTTCGGCCTGACCGAAGCCTACGGGAACCTCGGCCACGCTTTCGCCGAGGTCATTCCCGACACCGACCTGAACCCGGACGAGAAGACCGTCGACGTGCACTTCAAGCTCAGCAGCGGGCCGGTCGTCAGCGTCGATCGCATCGACATCAAGGGCAACACCAAGACCCGCGACTACGTCGTACGTCGCGAGATGCGCATCCAGGAGGGCGAGCGCTTCTCGGGCAAGGGTCTGCGCGAGAGCAAGGAGAGGGTCAGGCGCACCGGCCTCTTCGACGAAGTGGACATCGCCAGCACGCGCACCGATCTGGCAGATCAGGTCAACCTGCTGGTGGACGTCAAGGAAGGGCGTACCGGCACCTTCTCGGCCGGAGCCGGATTCAGTTCGGAGGATTCGCTGCTCGCCAACGCCCGCATCACCGAGCGCAACCTGTTCGGGCGCGCCCAGACCGCCACCGTCAACGTCGACTTCGGGTCGCGGCGCCAGAACTACCGGCTGGGTTTCACCGAGCCGTGGGCCTTCGACATCCCGCTGCTGCTCGGCATCGACGCCTTCAGCTGGAACTACCGGTTCTCCGACTTCGAACGCGGCGGCACCGGCGCCTCGGTGCGCGCCAGCTACCCGCTGTGGGAACTGGGTCTTCGCAGCCTGTGGGGCCTGTCGCTCGACGAGATCCGCGCCGGACTCGAGTACCGGATCGAGAACGCCGTCATTCAGGGTCTGAGCCGCACCGCGCCCGCCAGCATCGTGCTCGAGCAGGGCAGCAAGCTGACCAGCAGCCTGCGGCCTTCGATCGTGCGCAACACGGTAGACCAGCCCTTCGATCCGAGTGAGGGCTCGATCAATTCGATCTCCGCGGAGTTCGCCGGACTCGGCGGCGAGAGCGACTTCTGGAAGCTGGACGTGGCGTCGCGCTGGTACTGGCCGCTCTATACCAGCGAGGCGGGGCGCAAACTCGTCTATTCGTTCAATGCCACGTTCGGCTACGGGGTCGGTGACGCCGGCACCACCGGCGCCGAGCTCCCGCTTTCGGAGCGCTACTTTCCCGGGGGCATCAATACGATCCGCGGCTTCAGCGCTCGCTCGCTCGGGCCGCGCGAGGATTTCTGCGAGACCGACGGCGTAACCTGCGACTATGACGAACCGATCGGCGGCAGCAGCGAATTGATCTTCAACAACGAGGTGATCTTCCCGATCATCCCCGATGCCGGCGTAAAGGGAGTGGTGTTCTTCGACGCGGGCAACGCCTTCAGCAGGGACGCGGGCATCGACATCGGCGAGTTCCGCTACGCGGTCGGATTCGGCATGCGCTGGCTGTCGCCGTTCGGCCCGCTGCGCATCGAACTCGGCTTCCCGCTCAACAAGCAAGAAGGCGACTCGGAGAGCCTGGTGCTGTTCTCGTTCGGCACCCCGTACTGATCTGCGTCACTGACACTGGACCAATTACCCGGCAACACCGACCACTGGAGCGTGGAGAGGAATCTCAGATGAACAAATTTTTCCCCGTATTGTTGGCAATCTGCCTGCTCGGATCGGCGCTTCCGGCCGCCGCCGACAACCTCAAGATCGGCTACATCGTCACGCCCAAGCTGATGCAGGAGAGCAAGGCCGGCAAGGAAGCCCAGGGCAAGCTCAAGAAGCGCCTCGAAGACGCGCAGAAGGCGCTCGACGCCAAGCTCCAGTCGGTGAAGAAGCTCGAGGCGGACATCGACAAGAAGATGACGGTGCTCAACGACGACGAGAAGAAGAAACTCTCGGACGAGTACGAGCGCCAGATGCGCGACGCCAAGCGCATGAAAGAGGACTACCAGCGCGAGCTGAGCAAGGTCGAGGCCGAGGTCATGGGAGATCTCAACCGCAAGATGCGCGCCGTGATCGAGAAGTTCGCCAAGGACGGCGGCTACGACCTGATCCTGGACGCAGGCCAGGCGCTGTACATTTCAAGCAAAGGTGACGTCACCAGCGAGATCATCACGCTGGCCGACAAGGCCCAGTAGGCCGGGAGGGCGCCGGGTCAGGGAGATCTCGTTTGCCCGTTCGTATCCATCCGACCGCGATCGTCGCAGAAGGCGCGCGCCTCGGTGACGAGGTCGTCGTCGGGCCGTACTCGATCGTCGGCGGCGACGTCGAGATCGGCGCAAGGACCGAGATCGGCCCGCACACCGTCATCGACGGACACACCTGCATCGGCCGGCGCTGTCGCGTCACCGGCCAGGCTTCGATCGGAACCGCGCCGCAGGATCTGAAGTACGCGGGCGGCCCGACCAGGCTCGAGATCGGCGACGACAACGTCATCCGCGAATTCGTCACGGTCAATCGCGCCACCGAGCACGGCGGCGGCGTGACGCGCATCGGCCATCGCTGCATGCTGATGGCCTACGCTCACGTGGCTCACGACTGTACGCTTGGCGACAACGTGGTGATGGCCAACGCGGCGACGCTGGCCGGACACGTGACGATAGAAGACTGGGCGATCGTCGGCGGTCTGGTGGCGGTGCACCAGTTCGTCCGCGTCGGCGAATCGGTGATCCTCGGCGGCGGCGCGATGGTGACGCTGGACGTGCCGCCCTACTGCATGGCCGCCGGAGACCGCGCCAGCCTTCACGGGCTCAACCTGATCGGGCTGCGCCGCCGCGGTTTCTCGGAAGAGACCATCAAGGCGGTGCGCGGTGCCTATCGCGTGGTGTTCCAGAGCGGTCTCAAGCTCGCCGACGCACTGGCTCGCCTGCGCAGCGAGTTCGAGAGCAGCCCGGAGGTCGCGCGCCTGGTGCATTTCATCGAGGGCTCCCAGCGAGGGATCTGCCGGTGAGGCGTAAGGCAGAGAGCGGAGCGGCTCCGGCGCAAGCCGGAGACGACGAGGCCGTGGCGCCGGGTCAGGCGGCCGAGCCGGGCCGGCAGCCGGAGTCCGGCGCGTCTGGGCAGCACGCAGCGGCCGGATTCGAGCCCGGTACCGACGTGCGCGGCCGCACCATCGGACTTCTGGCCGGCAACGGCACCTTCCCGTTGATGTTCGCGCGTGAGGCGCGCGCCCGCGGTTGCCGCATCGCCGCGGTCGCGCATCGCGGCGAGACCGATCCGGCGCTCGAGGACGAAGTCGATTCGATCGTCTGGGTCAGGGTGGGGCAGCTCGGCAAGGTCATCCGCAGTTTCCATCGGGCCGGCGTCGACTGCGCGGTGATGGCCGGCGGCATCAACAAGGTTCGTTCGCTGAGCTCGCTGCGTCCGGATTTTCGCGGTCTGTTGTTTCTGAGCCGGGTGGCCGGACTCGGCGACGACGCGATCCTGCGCGCGCTCGCCGCCGAGCTCGAGGGTGAGAATATCCGCGTCGTGCCGTCGACGTTGTTCCTGGAGCGATTGCTGGCCAGGCCCGGGCGCATGGCGGGACCCGCTCCGTCGCGCCAGGCCCTGGAGGACATCCGGTTGGGTTGCCGCGTGCTGTCGGCTCTGGGTGCTCTGGACGTCGGCCAGACCGTGGTTGTCGAGCGCGGCGTGGTGCTCGCGATCGAGGCGATCGAGGGCACCGACGAAACCCTGCGACGCGCCGCACGTCTGGGCCGCGGCGGCGCGGTGCTCGTCAAGGCAGCCAAACAGGGGCAGGACCTGCGTTTCGACCTTCCGGCGGTGGGACCGGCCACCATCGAGACGATGGCGACCGCGCGTGCCGGTGTGCTGGCGATCGAAGCGGTGCGCACGTTGGTGCTCGACGCCGATCACTCCTTCGAGCTGGCCGACCGTTACGGCATCAGCATCGTCGGCTGCAGCGCCAGCGGCGCGGTGGCGGGCCTTTCGGATGACTGAGACACTGCGCGCGGCGGTGATCGGCACCGGCCATCTCGGCGCCTTGCACGCGCAGAAGTACGCTGAACTGGGGGGCGTGGAGCTGACCGCGGTCTACGACGTCGACGCCTCGCGCGCCGCGGCAGTGGCCAACGCCTGTGGCTGCCGCGCCGCCGTCACGGTGGCCGAGGCGCTGAGCGTGGCAGACATCGCAAGCGTCGCGGTGCCTACCGAGGCTCACCACGCGGCCGCGCTGGCGGTACTGGACGGCGGCGTTCATCTGTTGATCGAAAAACCGCTGGCCTCGTGTGCACGCGAAGGCGAAGAGATATGCGCCGCCGCCGAGCGAGCCGGACGCCTGGTGCAGGTCGGCCACCTGGAGCGTTTCAACCCGGCCTTCGAAGAACTGCGCGGCGTTCTGGGACATCCGCGTTTCATCGAATGTCACCGCCTCTCTCCGTTCGCGGGCCGCGGCGGTGACACCGATGTGGTGCTGGACGTGATGATCCACGACCTCGACCTGATCGCGTTCCTGGTCGGCAGGCCGCTGGCGAGCGTCGAGGCGGTGGGTGTGCCGGTGCTGAGCGATCACGCCGACATCGCCAACGCGCGGCTGCGATTCGAGGGCGGCTGCATCGCCAACGTGACCGCCAGTCGCGTTTCGCTCAAGCGCGAGCGCCGCATGCGCATCTTCCAGGAAGACGCCTACGTGGCGGTCGATTTCGACGCGCGCAGCGTGCGCGTGCTGCGACGCAAAGCCGGATCGGGCCCGGTCGATCCGAGGTCGCCGATGGACTCCATCCGGATCGAGGATCGGACCTTCGCCGCCGCCGATCCGCTGCGTGACGAAATTGAAGCGTTCGTGGCCGCCGTGCGCGGACAGCGCGCCGTGGCGATCGGAGGACGCGAGGCGCTGACCGCGCTGCTGATCGCCGACCGCGTGCGCGCGGCGATGCGCGAGGAAACGGCGCCGGCGTGAGCGCCGGCCCGGCCAGCGATCGAGCCGGCGGTCGCCACGTGTTGATGGTGGCCGGCGAAGCTTCGGGCGACGCGCAGGGGGCGCGGCTGGCTGCGGCGTTGCTGCGTGCCGATCGCGCACTGCGCCTCTACGGCGTGGGCGGGCCGCTGATGCGCCGCGCCGGCGTCGAGACCTTCGTCGATATCGGCGAACTCGGCGTGATGGGTTTTGCCGAACTCGGGCGCGGACTCGGGCGTGCGCTCAGGTTGCTGCGCACCGTGCGCGCACAGCTACGCGGCCCCGCGCGCCCGGACCTGTTCGTCCCGATCGACTTCCCGGACTTCAACCTGCCGCTGTGCCGCTCGGCAAAGCGCGCCGGCGTGCCGGTCTTCTACTACGTCAGCCCGCAAGTGTGGGCGTGGCGGCGCGGGCGCATCCGCACCATCGAGCGCGCCGTAGATCGCATGGTCGTGCTGTTCCCGTTCGAGGCCGAGCTGTACCGCGGCCGTGGCATCGACGCCCGCTTCGTCGGTCATCCGCTGGCCGAGGACGTGCGCGCGACGTGCTCGCCCGAGCAGACCAGGGCCCGCTACGGGCTCAGTGACGATCGGCCGGTCGTCGTGTTGCTTCCCGGCAGCCGGCGTCGCGAGGTCGAGACGCTGCTGCCGGCGATGCTCGAGGCAGCGGCACGCTTCGGCGAAGCTGCCCAGGTCGCGGTGGCCGAGGCGGCCTCGCTGCCGCAGGGGCTGGTGCCGGATCTGCTTGGCCGGTCGGCGCCGAGTTTCGCCGGGGCCGCCGTCGCGGTGGCCAGGGACGACACCTATAATCTCGTGGCTGCCGCCGACGTCGCGCTCGTCACTTCCGGGACGGCCACCGTCGAGTGTGCACTGCTCGGTTGCCCGATGGTGGTGGTATATCGCATGTCGCCGATGAGTTACGCGCTGGTGCGGCGTCTGGTGAAGGTTCCGTTCATCGCGATGCCGAACCTGCTGCTCGGCCGTCGCGCGGTCCCCGAACTGGTGCAGCACGAGGCTTGCCCGGCGCGCATGGCCGAGGAGGTGAGCCGCTTCCTGGCCGAACCCGAGTATCGCCAGCGCACGGTGGCCGCACTGGCCGATGTCGCCGCAATGCTGCTGCGGCCCGGCGCCGCAACGCGCGCCGCGGAGCTGGCGCTGGAGACGATGCGGTGACCAGCGTCTCGACCAGCCGCCGGATCCTGACCTACCTGAGGCCTTACGTGTGGCCTCAGTTCGTCGGCGCGCTGGCGTGCATGGTCGTCTACAGCACTACCGCCGGCGCGGTGCCGTGGCTGGTCAAGCGGCTGATCGACGACATCTTCGCGTCGCGCAACCGCGACATGCTCGGCATGCTGCCGGGGCTAATCGTCGCGACCTTCGTGATCCGCGCCGCGGTCAACTTCGGCCAGGCCTATCTCGGCGAGTGGGTGGGAGAGCGCATCGTCTACGATCTGCGCGGCCGCCTGCAAGAGAAAGTGCAGATGCTGCCGGTTTCGTTCTTCGATCGCACCGCTTCGGCCGGGATCGTCACGCGGGTGACCAGCGACGTCCTGCTGGTACGGCAGGCGCTGACCGAAGGGGCGGCGGCGATGATCCGCGACGCGACTACGGTGATCGTGCTGATCCTCGTGGCGTTCTGGCTCGACACCGCGCTGGCCGTCATCGCGTTCATCGTCTTGCCGCTGGTGGTGTTCCCGCTGCAAGGACTGTCGCGCAAGATGCGCGCTCTCAGTCACCGTGGCCTCGACAAGCTCGGGGGCCTTTCGGCGCTGCTGCAGGAGACCGTCCAGGGCAACCGCGTGGTAAAGGCTTTCGGCATGGCCGCCTACGAATCGGAGCGCTTCGAAGGCGAGAACAAGCGCCTTCGCAAGCTGCACATGAAGGCCGCGCGCATCGGAGCGTTTACCGCGCCGATGACCGAAGTGCTGTCGGCGTGCGGCATCGCTGCGGTGCTGTGGTACGGCGGCGAGTCGGTGTTCGCCGGTTCGCGCACCAGCGGCGGTTTCGTCGCCTTCATGACTTCGCTGGCTCTGCTGTACGAGCCGTTCAAGAAGATCACCCGCACCAACAACACCGTGCAGGCGGGACTCGGTGCCGCTGAAAGGGTGTTCGCGCTGCTCGACCAGCCCGAAGAAGGTGGGGGTCACCTGGAGGCGGCCGCGTTCCACCGCGTGCTGCGCTTCGAAGGCGTGGGATTCTCGTACGCCAGCGAAGCGGTCTTGCGCGACGTCGATCTGGAGATCCGTGCCGGCGAGGTCGTTGCGCTGGTGGGGCCGAGCGGCGGCGGCAAGAGCACCATCGCCGACCTGATCCCGCGCTTCTACGAAGTCGGCAGCGGGCGCATCACGCTCGACGGCGTCGACATCCGCGACATCAGGCTGTCGTGCCTGCGTGCGCTGATCGCGGTGGTCACGCAGCAGACTTTTCTGTTCAACGATACGGTGCGCGCCAATATCGCCTACGGCCGTCCCGACACCCGCGACGCGCAGATCGAGGCCGCCGCACGGGCGGCCAACGCTCACGAGTTCATCGCGCGGCTGCCGAGCGGGTATGAAACCGAGGTTGGAGAAATGGGCGTGCAACTCTCGGGCGGCCAGCGCCAGCGTCTGGCCATCGCCAGAGCGCTGCTCAAGGACGCGCCGATCCTGATCCTGGACGAGGCCACCAGTGCGCTGGATTCGGAGTCCGAGCGTCTGGTGCAGGTCGCGATCGAGCGGCTGATGGCGGGGCGCACGACTTTGGTCGTCGCGCATCGACTGTCGACCGTGCGCCGCGCCGATCGGATCGTCGTGATCGACGACGGCCGCGTGGTCGAACAAGGGACCCACGAGCAACTGATCGCCGGTGCGTCGCTATACAAGCGGCTCTACGAGACCCAACTTCGCGAGGAACCGTTCGATGGCGGCTCAGTCGCGCGCGCCTGATCCGGCGCGCGCCGCCGAAGACGCGGCGGCCGGCGTGCGCACCGGCGCGTTGCGCGGCGCCGCCGAGGACTCGCCGGCCGGCGCACGCGCTGGCACGGCCGCGGCCGCGGCCGGCGGCGCGGCGCGGTCACGCGACGCTGAAGTGCGCGTCATCCGGGGCTTGCGTCGCTTCCGGGTGCTGGCCCGCTTGGAGATCGGCGTCGCGTCGCTGCTGGTGTGGGCGGTGCTGCGTCTGCTGCGCGCGACGGTGACCATCGAGCGTCACGGCAGCGCCGAGCTCGAGCGTTGCTGGAACGGCGATCAGCGGGTGCTGATGGCATTCTGGCACGGACGCTCGATCATGATGCCGTTCGTCTACCAGGGGCCGGGTGTCTCGATCATGAACAGCACCCACCGCGACGGCGAGATCATCACGCGGGCGCTTGCGCGGCTCGGCATCCACAGCACGCGCGGCTCGTCGAGTCGCAGCGCGGTTGCCGGCGCACTCGGTCTGCTGCGCGCATTTGCCCGTGGCCGCGACCTCGCGCTGATTCCCGATGGACCGCGCGGCCCGGCCGGAGAGGCCAAGGCCGGGGTGGCCGAACTGGCGCTGCAGACCAGAGCGCCGCTGTTCCCGGTGGCGGTGAGTTGTTCGAAGGCGCTGCGACTTCGAACCTGGGATCGAATGATGCTGCCGCTTCCCGGCGCGCGCGTGGTGGTCGTGGTAGGCGATCCGCTGTGGCCGTTGCCGCAGCGCTCGGGTGCGCGTCTGTCTATCGCCGAGAGGGTCGGTCTGCGAGAAGGGCTCAGAGCGGAGCTCGAACTGCGGCTGCGCCGTGCCACTGCCGAAGCCGATCGTCTGGCCGGCCGCACCACCGTGGAAGAGACGTGAAGGCTGCGTTGCTGGCAGCCCTGTATCGCGCGGCCGGCGCGGCGGCAGTGGCTAGCCTGCGGCTAGCGGCGCAGCTTGCGGCGGCGGGTGACGAGGAGAGCCGGCGGTTGCGGTGGGGCGAGAGGCTGGGGCGCTGGCGCGGAGGGATCCCCTCTGGTGCCTGGGTGTGGGTGCACGCCGCCTCGGTTGGCGAGGCCAGGATCGCCGCCGCGCTGGTGGAGGCGCTCGAGGCTGCGCTGGGCGGCCAGCCTCGGCCGACTTTCGTGGTCACCTGCCAGACCCCGACCGGACGGCGCACCGCGAGAGCGGCCGGCGCGCGAATTGTTCATTATTTTCCGATCGATGCAGTAGCAGTCATGCGGCCGATTCTGACTTCGGGCAGATTGCTGCTCTACGTCTCGATCGAGACCGAGTTGTGGCCGGTGCTGCTCGCCGAACTCGGTCGCGCCGGGATTGCCTCGGCAATCGCCAACGCGAGGATTTCGCACGCGAGCCTGGGTCGCTACCGCCGCGTTCGAGAACTGTTCGCGCCGGGCCTGGCGGGCCTGGCGGCGGTCTGCGCACGCGACGCGGTTTCGGCCGAGCGGCTGGTCTGGCTCGGCGTACCGGAGGCCGTCGTTTCGGTCACCGGCGACATCAAGTTCGATTTGGCAAGTGGCGGCGAGACAACGCGAAAACCGCTGCTGCCGGTGGACCCCACACGACCGCTGCTGGTCGCCGCCTCGACACATGCAGGCGAGGAGGAGGTGGCGCTCGATGCGTTCGCGCGACTTCGCCGCCAGCGGCCCCATCTGCGCTTGGCGCTGGCCCCGCGCCATCCCGAGCGCAGCACCCACGCGACTGCCGCGGCGGCGGCGCTGGGTCTCAGGGTGACCCGCTTGAGCGAGTTCGAGCAGCGCCAGCGCTGCGCCGGCGCCGAGGCGGGGTGCGCGTGGGACGTGCTGGTCGTCGATAGCGTCGGCCGTCTGCGCGAGGCGCTGGCCGGGGCGGCCGCGGCCTTCGTCGGCGGGAGCCTGGTGCGGGGCCCCGGCGGGCACAATCTGCTCGAGATCGTCGGCGCGCATTTGCGCGTGATCACGGGTCCTTACCTGGACAATGTTGCAGAGCAGGTGCAGATGCTCGAAGAAGCCGATGCGATAACCATCGTGCGCGACGCCGGGGCACTGGCCAGCGCGTGGGCGGCGGACCTCGCCGATCCTCAGTCGGCTGCAGCGGCGGCGGCAAGGGCGGGGGCGGCGCTGGCAGTCAGGCGCGGGGCTCTGGCCGCTACGGTCGCGATCCTGGCGCCGCTGATCCGCGCACGAAGCGCGGCGGAGGCGAGCCGGTGATCGAGGATCTGTGGTACCGGCGCGACTACGGTGCGCGCGCGGCCCGGGCCGCGCTGTCTCCGCTGTCGATCGCGTTCGGCGCCGCTGCGCGGCTTCGCGGCGCGCTCTACGATCGCGGCCTGCTGAGGGTCGCCGGCGCCGGCGTGCCGGTGGTGAGCGTGGGCGCGCTCAGCGTCGGCGGTGCGGGCAAGACGCCGCTGGTGTTGTGGCTGGTCGAGCGTCTGACGGATCTCGGAATGAGGCCGTGCGTACTGACCCGTGGTTACGGAGGCACCGCCCGCGCTCCGCTGCTGCTCGACGCCGGGGACGAACTTTTTTCTCCGGCGCTGGTCGCTGCTGCCGGCGACGAAGCCGTGCTGATAGCGGCGCGCAGCGGGGCTGCGGTGGCGGTTGCCGCCGACCGCGCGGCCGGTGCGCGTCTTGCGCGCCAGCGGCTGGATCCCGACGTTTTCGTACTCGACGATGGGTTTCAACACCGGCGTCTGGCGCGCGATGTCGACATCGTGGTGGTGAGCGGCGCAGAGGCGGATCTGCGTCTGCTTCCGGCCGGCCCGCTGCGCGAGCTTCCATCGGCGCTGGCACGCGCCGACGTCGTGGTGACGACTGCGCAGGCGTCCCTGAGCGACGGATCCGCGAGCGACTGGTTGCCGCCGCGCGCGGGCGTTGTCGCTGCGGCGAGTTCCGGCACGCCAGCGAGGCTGTCGATGCGGCTGCGACCCACCTGTCTGGTCTCGAGCCGCACCGGCGCGATCGCACAGCCACGGGCGGCGACCGATCCCGAGCGCCGCGCCGGCGATATCGGGGATCTGCGCGCCCTGGCCGGCCGCAAGGTGGCCGCGGTCGCCGCGATCGCACGACCGGAGCGCCTCGCTGCAACGCTCGAGGAGGCCGGCGCCGTTGTGGTCGAAAGTCTGTCGTTTCGCGATCACCACGCCTACGACGCGGGTGACTGGGAGCGCATCGCCGCGCTCGCCAGGCGCTGCGAGCTGGTGGTGACCACCGAGAAGGACATGGTCAAGCTCACCGCGCTGGCCGGCGGCGCGGGCTGGCTCGCCGCGCTGCGTGTGGAGGCCGAGCTCGACGGCGAGGACGCCCTGCTCGAGCGCATCGGCGGGTTTGACCGGAAGCGCGCTCCCACGCATCATCCGCCGACTTTTGGAGGACCGGCTTTCCAGTGATGACAGTGAGACACGCGCGATGAAGGCGCTGGTGACCGGTGCGGCCGGTTTCATCGGCTCGACGCTCAGCGAGGCGCTGATTGATGCCGGCCACCGGGTGGTCGGCATCGACTGCTTCCTCGACTACTACCCGCGCGAGCTCAAGGAGCGCAACCTCGAGGCTCTGCGCCGCAGCGACGGCTTCCGCTTCATCGAAGCCAGCCTGGTCACCGCCGACCTCGACCCTGTCGTGGACGGGGTCGACTGGGTTTTTCACCAGGCTGCGCAGGCCGGCGTGCGTTCGAGCTGGGGCGACGAGTTCCGCATCTACAGCGACAGCAACATCTACGCGACGCAGCGGCTTCTCGAAGCCTGTCGCAAGCAGCCGATCCGCAAGCTCGTGTATGCGTCGTCGTCGTCGATCTACGGCGACACCGACGACCTGCCGATGCGCGAGACTAGCGTGCCCAAACCGGTCTCTCCCTACGGGGTGAGCAAGCTGGCGGCCGAGCACCTGGTGTGGCTCTACTACAAGAGCTTCGGCCTGCCGACGGTAGCGCTGCGATATTTCACCGTCTACGGTCCGCGCCAGCGCCCTGACATGGCCTTCAATCGTTTCATCCGCGCGGTCTACGAGGATCGCCCGATCGTGCTGTACGGAGACGGCGAGCAGTCACGCGATTTCACCTTCGTGGACGACATCGTGCGCGCCAACATTTCCGCGGCCGAGTCGTCGCTGGCCGGCGAGGTGCTCAACATCGGCGGCGGCAGTCGTACGACGGTCAATCAGGTGATCGCCACGATCGGCGAGATTCTCGGCAAGGAGCCGAAGGTCGATCGTCGCGAGGTACAGCGCGGCGACGTGCGTCACACCGCGGCCGACATGAGCCGCGCGCGCGAAGGCATCGGCTTTCGCCCGCAAGTTTCGCTGGCCGAAGGCCTGCGCCGGCAGGCCGCCTGGCAAGTGGCCGAGTCCGAGCACGCCGCAGGTGCTGCCACTCGCGGTGCTGCGGCTTCCGCGCCCGCCCAGCGCGCCGGCGCCAAGGAGTAGCCGATGACCATCAGCAAGGAATTGCTCGAAGTGCTCGTGTGCCCGGCCTGCAAGGGCGACCTTCGGCCCACGGCTGCCTTCGATGGGCTGGACTGCCCGCGCTGCAAGCTGCGCTTCCCGGTGGTCGACGAGATCCCGGTGATGCTGGTCGACCAGGCCCAGCCGCTACACTCCAATCTGCCTTCCTGATCGGGGGCCTCGTGCTGCTCGTTCGTCTCCCGGAAGGCTACGTCGACCTGGACCGGGGACGCTGGCGCGTGATTGCCGCCAGGCTCGAGCTGAGTGAAATGGTAACTCTGCTCGACTCCGCGCGCGCCGGCACTCTGGTGGGCGAAGAGGCGGGCTCGGGTCGCGGCGGCTCGCTGCGCGTGGTGCTGCGCGGAGGCAAGGTCGTCTACGTTCGCCGCTATCTGCGCGGCGGAGCGATGCGCCATCTGGTGCGCGACCTCTATCTGATTCGGCCACCGCGACCGATCCGCGAGTTGATGGCTACCGAGCAGGCGCGCGCAGCCGGATGCCGGGTCCCGATCGTTCATGCGGTGGCGATAGAAGAGACCGGGCCATTTTATCGAGGCTGGATCGTCACCTCCGCCATCGAGGCGGCTCGTTCGTTCATCGACGCGCTGGGGGACGCGGACGAGGCGCGCCGCCGCACTTTGTTGCTGGCCGCCGGCACCGCGATCCGTGATCTGCACGCGGCCGGCGTCTATCACGTCGATCTGAACGGCCACAATCTGCTGGTGGACGGGCACGATCGCGTCGCCGTCATCGACTTCGATCGCGCGGTGCTGGCGCCGCCGCACAACCACCGTCTGGGTGAGCGCGGCCGCGACCGTTTGTGGCGCTCGCTGACAAAACTCGCCGCTCAGCGCGGCTTGGAGCTGCCCGACGAAGACAAACGCTGGATCGAACGCGGGTACGAGCGCTAGGATGGGTGTCTGATGAGAAGCATGACTGGTTATGGGGCGGCTTCCGGACACGTGGGGCAGTGCCGGCTGAGCGTCGAGGTGCGCTCGGTCAATCAGCGTTTCCTCGATCTGAAGATCAACGCACCTCGAGAGTACGGAGCGCACGAGTCGCAGTGGCGCCGCACGGTTTCAGGCGAGATAGAGAGGGGTCGCGTCGAAGTGTACATCGGTCGCGTGGCGCCGCCGCGCGGCGCCGGGGTGGCGTTGCAGAAGGAAGTCGCCGCCGGCTACGTCAAGGCCTGGAAGCAACTCCAGCGCGAGTTCGGACTGGCCGGCAAGATCGACCTGGCGCTGTTTGCGGCGCGCAGCGAGGTGTTCGCGTCGGTCGAGTCGATCGCCGACGTGGCGGCCGAGGTGCTCGAAGTCGGGCGCCTGCTGGAGAAGGCCCTGGCCGCGCATGCCAGGGAACGCGAACGTGAAGGGGCTTTCCTGAAGCGCGACATGCAGGCGCGTCTGAAGCGCCTGCGCGCGGTTGCCAAGTCGCTTCGAGTGGCGGCGGCGGCCGTGGTGCCGCGTCTGCAGGCGCGACTGCAAAAACGCCTCGGCGAGCTTCTCGGCGGGGCTACCATAGATCCCGCGCGCGTTGCGCAGGAGACCGCTGTGCTTGCCGATCGCAGCGATGTCACCGAAGAACTGGTCCGACTGGACAGTCACTTGGGGGCGCTCGAGGGCCTGCTGCGCAGCACCGAGCCGCTCGCCAAGCGAGTCGAATTCGTGCTGCAGGAGGTCAACCGCGAACTCAACACGATCGGTTCCAAAGCCTCAGACCTCGATGTCACCAACCTCGTAGTCGACGGCAAGGCCGAGCTCGAGAAGCTTCGCGAACAGATCCAGAACGTCGAGTAGCGGCTGAGCACGTGGCAACGATCGCCAGACACGGGATCCTCTTCATAGTTTCGGGCCCCTCGGGCGCCGGCAAGACCACGCTGTCGGACGCGGTGCTGCGCATCTTCGAGGATCTGGAGCTGTCGGTTTCGTACACGACGCGGCCGCCGCGCGGCCACGAGATCGACACCGTCGACTACCGCTTCGTCAGCGGTGAGAGTTTCGATGCGATGCTGGCCGCCGGGGACCTGGCCGAATGGGCCGTGGTGCACGATCATCGCTACGGGACTCCACGCGAGCCCATCGAGCGCGCGGTCGCCGAAGGCCGCGACATCCTGCTCGATATCGACGTCCAGGGAGCGCGGCAGATAAAGAAGCTGTATCCCGACGCGGTTTCGGTCTTCTTGCTGCCGCCTGACCGCGCCACGCTGGCGGCGCGCCTTCGCGGGCGCGGCACCGACGACGACGCGGTCGTGCGCCGCCGTCTCGACAACGCCTGCCGCGAGATCGCGGCTGCGCCCGACTACGACTTCATGATCGTCAATATCGATCGCGACGCGGCGGCCGCCGAGTTCGAGGCCATCGTCCGCGGCCAGCGCCGCGCGGTGGCACGCCTGCGGCCGCAGGCGCTGGCCGCGTTTGTGCGGCGCTTCGAGGCCGAGCCGTGACCGTCGGCGAACTGATCGCGCGCATCAAGGAGTACGATCCCGGCGCCGACACCGCGCTGGTGACCCAGGCTTTCCAGTTCTCGTCGCGCGTGCACCAGGGGCAAAAGCGCGCCTCCGGCGAAGCTTACGTCACGCATCCGGTGGCGGTGGCGGCGATCATCGCCGAGATGCGCCTGGACGTGCCGGCGGTGGTGACCGGTCTGCTCCACGACGTGGTCGAGGATACCGGCGCGACTCTCGAGGACATCGAGAGTCAGTTCGGTTCCGAAGTGGCGGTGCTGGTCGACGGCGTCACCAAGATCAGCCGCCTGGAGTCGACACCGTACGAGAACGCCCAGGCCGAGAACGTGCGCAAGATGCTGGTGGCCAGCGCCAAGGACCTGCGCGTCCTGCTGATCAAGATGGCCGACCGCACCCACAATATCCGCACGCTCCAGCACCTGGCGCCCGAGAAGCAGCGTCGCATCGCCGAAGAGACTCTCGAATTGTACGCGCCGCTGGCCAGCCGCCTGGGCATCAACTGGCTCAGGCACGAGTTCGAAGACATATCGTTTCGCACCCTGCACCCGACCGAATACGAAGACATCCGCCAGCGCCTCTCGTTGCAGCGGCTCGAACGCGAAGGGCACATCAAAGAGATCACCGGATTGCTGTCCAAGCGTCTGGAGGCAGGCGGCATCACCGCTTCGGTCAGCGGGCGCACCAAGAGTGCTTATTCGATCTGGCGCAAGATCTCCGGGCAGGGGCTGCGCATCGACGACATCTATGACGTCGTGGCGTTTCGCTGCCTGCTCGACAGCGACCGCGAATGCTACGAAGCCTTCGGCATCGTCCATATGTACTGGCGGCCGGTGCCGGGTCGTTTCCGCGACTACTTGGCGCTGCCCAAGGCCAACGGTTACCAATCGCTGCACACAACCGTGATCGGCCCCTACGGCGAGCGTCTCGAAGTGCAGTTTCGCACCCACGAGATGCACCGGGTCGCCGAGTACGGGGTGGCGGCCCACTGGCGCTACAAGAGCAGCGGCGACTCGGCCGACGCAGAGAAGGAACGCTTCCAGTGGCTGCGCCAGATCCTGGAATGGCAGCAGACCCTGGACGATCCACAAGAATTCCTGTCCTCGATCAAGGAGGATCTGTTCGGCGAAGACGTCTACGTGTTCACGCCGAAGGGCCAGACCATGACCTTTCGCAAGGGCGACACGGTGCTCGACTTCGCCTACCGCATCCACTCTGCGGTCGGTCACCGCGCCGCCGGCGCGCGGGTCAACGGCGGTCTGGTGCCGCTCCGGTACGTTTTGCAACAGGGCGATACCGTTGAAGTCATCACCACCGACGACGCGCGTCCCACGCGCGACTGGCTCAAGTTCGTGCGCTCCCCGCGCGCCCGCGCCCGCATCCTGGCCTACATCCGCCAGGAGGATCGCAAGCGCGCGATCGCGCTCGGGCGCGAACTGGTCGAGCGCGATCTTGCGCGCTTCGACCTCGACATCGCCAAGCTCCACAGCGACGGCCGCGCGGCCGAGCTCTTCGCGCACTTTGTCCGGCGCGACGAGGACGCTTTCCTGGAAGCGGTCGGCTACGGCCGCATCACCACCCGGCAGATGCTCGAGTTCCTGCTGCCCGACGAGAACTTCGACACCGAGAGGCCGCGCGGACGCTTCACGCGCTTGTTCGGACTGCTGGGGCGCCAGCCGCGACCGCTCGTCATGGCCGAAGACATCGACGAAGCGATGGTGCGCTTCGGCAAGTGTTGCGAGCCGCTGCCCGGAGAGGAGATCGTCGGGTTCCTCACCCGCGGTCGCGGCGTGACGGTGCACGCCAAAGACTGTCCGCGCCTTGGCGAAGGCGAGCGCGACCGCATGGTTGCCGTCACCTGGCAGCGCGGCGCAGCGGCGCCGCGCCACGTGAAACTCGAGGTCGTCTCGCGCGATCGCCCGGGCCTGCTCGCCAACATGAGCCAGGCGTTCGCCTCTGCCGGCGTCAACATCGAACGCGCTTCGGTGCGAACGGTCGGAAACAAAGCCAACAATCTTTTCGAGGTTACGCTCGGCAACGCCGAAGACCTCGCCCGCGTAACCCGTAACTTGCGACGCGTGGCCGGCGTGAAGGAAGTGCGGCGTTTGTTCGGGTGAGTCACGAGGCTCGCGCGTGCCGTTCCGGCGGGGCCGCGATCGACGATCAGGGGAGAGCACAACGTGAGCAAGACAGTAGTAAGCAGCGACGCTGCACCGCGCGCGATCGGTCCCTATTCGCAGGCAGTGTTGGTGGACTGGCAGCCGGGGTCCGGCCGCACCTTGTACTGCTCGGGGCAGATCGGTCTCGACCCCGCTACCGGCGAACTGGTACCCGGCGGTTTCGAGGCCCAGGCCCGCGGTGTGCTTGCCAACCTGCACGCAGTCGCGGCCGGCGCGGGCATGACGCTGGCCGATGCGGTGAAGCTGACGGTCTACGTCACCAACCTCGACGACTTTCCCAAACTGAACGCGATCTTCGCCGAGACTTTTGCGGAGCCGTATCCGGCTCGCGCAACGGTGCAGGTCGCGGCGCTACCGAAAGGGGCGCTGGTGGAAATCGACCTGGTTGCGGTCGGGGGGTGAAGTGCGGGGCGCGGGTTGCGCGCCGCAACTGGCCACTTCCGGACGACCGAAGCATCGTCGTGACGCGACGGCCTCGCCGTCGCGTCTCAACTCTGGGTAAGGCTAAGGGCTTGGTCGTGGGATACTTACTCGACCCCGTGAAGTTCCTCGGGGAGCGCAACGCACTCGCGTTGCAGGACCAGCGCGTCGCAGATTGTCGTCGTGAACGGGCCGGGCCAGCCACGTCGGCGGCGAAGCCTCTGCCCAAGACAGCGGCGTGTCGGGAGCGACCTGAAACGGAGCGGCGACGGTGCTGTCCAAGACGAATACGCCGCGCGGCGGCCGGAGTTCTCCGTTGAGGGACAATCCACCGGATCGCCGCTCGGTGGGCGGTACCAGCAGGCGGGGTTACGCGGCTTTGACGACCTTGCCGCTGCGGATGCAGCGGGTGCAGACCTTGATGGTCGTGTTGGTCTTGCCCACCTTGGCGTGAACCTTCTGGATGTTCACTTCCCAGGTGCGCTTCGTCCTGTTGTTGGCGTGCGACACGGTGTTGCCGATGCCGCGGCGTTTTCCGCACAGATCACAGACACGAGCCACTGGGGAGTCCTCCAAAGCGAGACGAGTCGGCCGAGGCCGTCGCGCTAGCTAACACGCGAGGGCGGGGCGGGCAAACGGCGCGAGGCCTTGCGTGCCGCGACGCCGGGCCCGCGGCGCAGCCTGACTCGGTCGCCGCCGGCCGCGTCAGGCGCGCACGACGCCGATTGGAACCAGCGCGGGTCGGGTGTTAATCGCCGCCCATGTCTTCTGCGGCAAGCTCCGTAAGCCTGGACGTCAACGGCTTCTTCTCCCACATGATCGGCAGCTACGGCCTGGACGGTCACGACCTCGAGCGCATCGAGGCGCGGCTGGCGGCGGCGCTGGCGCACCTCGACGCGAAACGTCTCGCCGGCGACCTTCCGTTCTACGATCTGCCCTACGACGACGACGCGATTGCCGCCTGCAAGGGGCTGGCGGCCGAGCTTCGAGCCGAGTTCGACACGCTGATCGTGCTCGGGATCGGCGGCTCGGCGCTCGGCACCAAGGCCGTTCTCGAGGGCGTCCCGGCGGCCTCACTGGCCGCCGGTATGCGCGTGGTGGTGGCCGACAACATCGACCCGGCCACGTTCTCGCGCCTGCTCGGCGGCGGGCCCGGCGGAGTCGACCTCTCGCGCACTGCTTTCAACGTGATCTCGAAGTCGGGCGGCACCGCCGAGACGCTGGCGCAGTTCCTGATCGCGCGCGAGCGGCTGCTGGCGCACCCGGCAGTCGGAGCCGCTCGCTGGGCGCGTCACATCGTGGTCACTACCGATCCGGCAAGAGGTCCGCTGCGGGCGCTGGCCGCTGCCGAGGGTTTTCGTTCGTTGCCGGTACCGCCGGGGGTGGGCGGGCGCTTCTCGGTGCTGACCTCGGTAGGCCTGCTGCCGCTGGCCGCTGCGGGCGTCGACATCGAGGCGCTCTGCGCCGGCGCCCGCCACGCCGACACGCTGTGCTCGCTCAGCGATCCACGCGCCAACCCGGCCGCGCTGCACGCCGGACTGCTGTTTCTGGCGCTGCGCGAGAAGGGCTGCGCGGTTCACGTGCTGATGCCGTACAGCGACGGACTGCTGCGCCTTGCCGAGTGGTACGCGCAGCTGTGGGCCGAAAGCCTCGGCAAGGCCCATGCCCTTGACGGGTCGGTGGTCGAGACCGGCCAGACCCCGGTGCGGGCCCTTGGCGCCACCGACCAGCATTCGCAGGTGCAGCTCTACGTGGAAGGTCCCCGCGACAAGGTCGTGACCTTCGTGCGTGTCGACGAACATGACGGCGAGCTCACGATTCCGGGGGCTTACCCCGACAAGGAAGAAATCGCCTACCTTTCGGGATTGCGCATGGGCGATCTGCTGAACATGGAGCAGCGGGCCACCGAGCTGGCGCTGGCCGAGTCGGGGCGCCCCACCAGCGTGCTGACCATCGGCCGCAGCGATGCCAGGTCGATCGGCTACCTCTTCCATTTCTTCGAGGTCCAGACGCTGGTGATGGGGGCTCTGCTCGGCATCGACCCTCTGGACCAGCCCGGCGTCGAGGCCGGCAAGCGCCTGACCTACGGTATGGCCGGCCGCGCGGGCTACGCGGCCGACGCCCAGAGGGTGCAATCGATGCTGGCCCGCAAGCGCGACGACCTCGTGCTCGGCTGAGGCGATTCTTGGCCGAGCCCTCGCAGACTTCAGAGCTCGCTCGCATTGCGCTGCTGGACGAGAGCGTGATCGCCGGCATCGCCGCCGGCGAGGTGGTCGAGCGGCCGGCCTCGGTGGTGAAGGAACTGGTCGAGAACTCGCTCGACGCCGGTGCGCGCCACGTGCGTGTCGAGTACCACGACAAAGGCGTTACCCGCATCGTCGTCACCGACGACGGCGCCGGAATCGCCGCCGATCAGATCGAGCTCGCTCTTACCCGTCACGCTACCAGCAAGATCCGCCGCCTGGACGACTTGCAGAGCGTAGGCACTTTCGGGTTTCGCGGCGAAGCGCTCTCTAGCATCGCCGCCGCCAGCGAAGTCGAGTTGCTGACGGCGACCGCCACCGCGCAGGCCGGCTCGCGTGTTGTCGTTGTCGGCGGGCGCGTTGCCGAGCGCAGCGCCGCCGCCGCGCGCAAAGGCACGACGATCGACGTGCGCGACCTGTTCGGCGCGGTGCCGGCGCGGCGCAAGTTTCTGAAGACCGCGGCAACCGAGGCCGGCTTCGTAACCGAAGCGGTGCGCCACTTCGCGCTGGCGCGTCCCGACGTGCACCTGACGCTGGTGCAGAACGGACGCACCGTGATCGACGCTGCGCCGGTTGCCGGTAGCGCCGCGCGGATGCGACAGATCCTCGGCCGCGAGGTGGCGGCCAGCCTGGTCGAAGTCGACGCGCGTTTTGGGAGCCTGCATCTGGGTGGCTTCGTCAGCAGTCCCGGTACCGCCTACGGCTCGAACCGGCGCGTCTCGGTTTTTCTCGGACGGCGCTGGGTGAAGGACCGGTTGCTGTTTCGCTCGGTGATGGAGGGCTATGAAACCTATCTATTGAGAGGACGCTTCCCGGCGGCGGTGTTGTTCCTGGAGTGCGAGGGCGGATCGGTCGACGTCAACGTGCATCCGGCCAAGCTCGAAGTGCGCTTTGCCGAGCCCGACAACGTGCGCCGCTTCGTGGCCGAGGCGGTGCGCGACGCTCTGCGACGCTCGGCCAGTCCGCTGGGGCGCTGGGGCCTGGACGCCGACGAAGCCTCGCGGCGCCGGGCGGTGACGCCGTCTGCCAATGCGGCGGCATCAGGGGGGTGGCCTGCCACGACCCGACCCGGCGCCGGCGCTTCGCGCGCACAACCGACCCGCAGCGACGATGACCAGACCCACGACTCGGCGATCCCCGGATACCGGCCGATCCCGCCGCCGCAGCAGCCGCCGCTTGGAGTCGAAGCAGCGGCGCAGCAGAGCGATCTCGATCTGGGGCCGACCTTCGCGCGCGGCGTGCTCGGAAGTCTCGAAGTCATCGGCCAGGTCTTCGACGGCTACCTGGTTTGCGAAGGTGACGGCGAACTCGTGCTGGTCGATCAGCACGCCGCCCACGAACGCATCCTGTTCGAGCGTTTGATGGCGGCGTGGGCCGAGCGCGCGATCGCGTCTCAGCCGTTGTTGTTGCCGCTCACCGTGCGCGTCGGCGCAGCAGGGGTGGAAGCTTGCGAGATCGCGCGAGAGGGACTGTTGTCGCTCGGCTGGGAGATCGACGCGTTCGGCGAAGAAGAAGTCGTCGTGCGCGCGATGCCGGCGATGGCGGCTTCGGCTGCGCTCGCCGCGCTGGTCGAAGCGCTGGTGGCCGATCTGGTGTCGAGCGGCAGAGCGCTGGCGGCCGAGCGGCTCGCGGAGAAAGTGCTCGCAACGGTGGCGTGTCACTCCGCGCTGCGAGTGGGCAAGCCGCTCGACAACGTCGCCGCACGCGCGCTGCTGGCCGAGACCGCCACCGTGCCGTTCGCCGCGAGTTGCCCCCACGGCCGTCCGGTGGCACGCACGCTGACCCGCTCGCAACTCGAGCGCATGTTCGGCCGCTGAGGACGGGTTTGCCGCGCCGCTGCGTTGATCGAGTCCACCGGGTGGACTAGCCTCACACCCCATGGCGATCCAAGCCAACGTTCACGAGGCGAAGACCCACTTCTCCGAGCTGCTCGAGCGCGCGCACAACGGCGA
>JACRCR010000011.1 GCA_016218925.1 Deltaproteobacteria bacterium
GTGCGGCCGGTGACGATGTCACGCTCGAAGCGCGCGCCGAGCAAGCCGTGCTGCTGTGGCGGTCGTTCGACCAGGAGGTGCTGCGCCTTTCTTCTCCGTTCGCGCCCGAAGACGGCCTGCCGCCGCGCGAGTCCGACATGAATTCCTTTGGTGTCTTCGAAACCGCCGAGGATGCCCTCCACGTGCAGGTGCTGGAAGGAACGGTCGCGGCCGTGGACGCTCTCGTCGAAGGGCTGCGCGATGAGAACACGCTGCTACCCGAGCTTGCCCAACTCCTCGGGGACGTCGTGACCGCCGCCGCGCCTCTCGGCGACAGCGAGCCGGGCGAGTACGGCCGCGTCGCGGCCCAGCCCGAGTACGCGGTGCTGGCCGCCCACCTGCTGCCGGACTGGATCGACGCGCTGATGAACGACCTGGGCGCGACGATGGGACTGACGCCGGAGCCGCCGACCGAGCTCACCGCTGCGCCGCTCGCAGAGGCGGCGTTTGCCGCCGCAGCACCGGACGTGCTCGGCGCGGACGCAACGACCGAGACAGCGCAGGGTTCAGCGTCCGCCGGCGTCGTGCGCAAGAGACCGCGCTCGACGCTCAGCGAGCAGCTCACCATCTTCGCCGTCAACACCGTCATCGATCAGATGAACACCCTGAAGAAACTCCACAACGACGTGATGGGTCAGGCCTTCTCGGGCGTGATGCTCGTCGCTCTCGCGTCGCACCTGCGCGTGGCTCTGGCGGGGCAGGAGCTGGTGGAAGTGGTGGCCGGCGCGTCGCTATCGTTCCGCAGGTTCTACGCGCCTTACACCATGGTCGAGGGCTTCGGTCTCGACGCAAAGTATCCTCAGCTCAACGAGGTGATCCTGCTCGGACCCGAGACGGTGGCGCCCGGGCTCGAGCTGTTCGAGGCGATCAAGAGCGCGAAGTTCGACACGCTGTGGAGCAGCGTCAAGACCCTCACGGACGGGTATGGCAAGATCAAAGATTTCCTGGGCGAGGCTGACGAGGCCTACGCCAACGGCGTGCAGCGCACCCACTTCGCCGACAGTCCCTGCATCTTCACGTCGGCGCCGGGTTGCGTGCAGCTGCTCTTCCCGAACGGCTTCTACTCGGTCTACAGCTATGAGCCGCCGCCTGGCTTCGGGACCCTGGTCGGAATCCCGCTGCCGATCATCACGCTGGTGCGCAGCTCGCTGACCGGCGAGTATTCCTTCGCGACGCCGCCGTTCATCCCCTACAAGCCGGGGCAGGAGTTGTAACGGGCGACGCGACGGCTTGGTGGCGCAGGCCGGAATCGGCGCAGATGTCGCCGGGTTCGTGAAGTTCGGGCCGTGGGCGCGGCGGTGGTTACGCCCGCGGCCCGTGTCGGTCTTGAAACGTCCGAGGCCCTGCTCAGAACCCGGCTCGCACCGCGCGTACCCCGTAGGTGCTGGTCTTCAGCGCGGCGACTCGGTCGCCCACGTCGAAGCCAACCTTCCACGAACAGGTCGGATCGGTTTCGTACGCGGTGGACGACCAGTAGTTGGCCGAGCGGGTGCAACTGCACGACGTCACGGTGCAACCCGGCAGGCAGCTCGGCTTGTGGAACACCTGGTTGGTGGTCGGGCCGGCGTTGCCGAAATCGACGATACTGTCGAGTTCGTGGATGTTCGGCAGGCGCCAATCGGCGTGACCGGCGAACGAGGCAAGGTTGAGCGTGTCGATCTTGGTGAAGGAATCGTCGAACGTGTAGACGGTGTCCTTGTCGTGGATGGTCCCGTCGTCCGCGAGTTTCTCCCACATCAGCCCAGTGCCGTTGTCGGTGATCGTTCCGTCGCCGTTGTCGACGTAGCTGTTGGGCGTGCCCTCTTGCAATTCGCCGTCCTGGCCGGTGCCACTGCAGCCGATCACGTCACCGCCGGCGTCGTAGCAGACCTTCTGACCGGTCTCGAGCAGGCCGTGGGCATCGGGCTGCGCCTCGCAAGCCGCAAGGTCGTCGTAACACGCAGCCAGGTCGGCCGGCAGAGTACCGCCGTCGAGGTACTCGGCCACCAGCGAAACATATGCATCGACGAAGTCCTTGACGGTGACCGAATCGCTCTCGGTCGGGCACACCCCGGGTCCCGCGATCATCTCCTGCTTGTTGAACGCCAGTCCTTCCTTCAACTCGCATTTGGTGATCGCGGAGTCGCGGCGGGCGATGTCGCCAGTGATCGCGAAGTTCCTCTTCGCCTTCGACAGACACGCGGCGAACTTGCCTGCGGCATCGGTCTTGCCACCTTGGCATCGGTCGGCGGGCGTCGCGGCGGTTGCCAGGGTTGCACACGAAAGGCCGGCCGCAAGCACCGCTGCAATGAAGATCCGGTTGGTTGTTCGCATGGTGACGTTCTCCTGTGACTTACCGATCAATGTTTGGCCAGCCGGGTTTTGTCGACGACTCTCAGTGACTCGAGGAATTCGATTACGGCGGCCTGATCGCCGGCGGCAAGCGTTTCGAAATTCGCGCGAATTCCGTCGGCCTCGCCGCCATGCGCGAGGACCGCTTCGGTCAGCATGGTCAGGTCGCCTCGATGCCCGTACGGAGCCGAACTGCCAGCGTCCCACAGCTTGCGCGTCAGAAACTGATCGGTCGGCACGCCGCCCTGCACCAGTGTCTCGTTGCAGTAGACCGGATGCTCGGCATCGCAGATCACGTGGCGCTTCAGGTCGGTGTACGCGCGCACCACCGCGGTATTGCCGCGGCCGCGTCCGAGCAGCGGCGTCTCGCCGTCGCGGGTGAGGTCGAAGCAGTATGACTTCGTCGTATCGTTGAACGTTCCGGGCGGGTTGCGGGCGTAGGGTTCGCAGAACTCGGGGTTCTCCAGCACCAGGCTCGGCTTGTGGCACGAAGCGCAGCCGATCGTCTCGAACAACGCGCCGCCGCGCAGCGCCGCCTTCTTTCTGACCGGGTCCTTCGGCAGGATCTGCACCGGCGTGGCCATCGCCGCCTGGAAAATCGTCGTCGCGGTGATGTCGCCGATCGACAGTTCGTCGGCTACTGCGTCCTGATCGAAGTCCGCCGTGCCGGTGCGCTCGACCCCGAAGCGTTCCACCGCCTGCATTCCGTGGTGGTGGTTCATCGCGTTGACGGTGAATTCGCGGATCGAGCGCACCACTCCCTTCTGATGGAAGGGCTTGACGATCAGATCGGCGTCGACGCCCTGAACCTCGGAAGTGTTCACGCTGCCATCGGCGCGCGCGGTGATGCGACCGAACGAGACGCCCTTGGTAACCAGCGTGCGGGTGATGTCGCTAGCGGCCGCCGCCGCGGTAATCGCGGCGGCTCGGATCGCGACCAGGTCATCGGTCATCTCGCGCCCGAGCAGTTCGATCGCGCCGGAGCCGAACATTCCGAGCGTATTGCGCTCATCGGCCTCGCGCACATCGAAGGTGACCGGATCGCGCACCTGGGCCAGCACGAAAACGTTGGCGACGAAGTCGCCGCCGCCACCCGCGCGCGGCTCGTTGTGACAACCGGCGCATGAATTAGCGTCGGGTCCGGAGGTTCTGAGGAAACCCTGGTCGTGGCTCGGATCGCGCAGGGTCGGCACGCCGTTGCCGGTGGCCGCCGGGCGACCCTGGCCATCCAAGACATTGAACTTGGCGACGAAGAGCTTGCGGCCCGCCTGAAATATCTGCGCGAAGCTGAGGCGCCCGGCCGCGATGTCGTCGCCGGACAGGTGCTGGCCGAGAACGCCGGTCTCGCCGACGACGGGCGCGACCTTCGCACTGCTGCGCCGGGCCAGCGCCGGCGAAAGCGGCGCCACCGCGAGCAAGGTAGCGACGAGCAGCAGCGCGGTAGTTCTACGCAATATCTTCTTCCCCCATGTCGACCGCGCCTTCTAGCACGCGCAGGCACTCGTCAAAAGGCACGATTGCCGGCCGCCGGCCACTGCCGGACGCCGCCGGCGATCTCGCGCGGCGCAGCAGCCTCGTACCGTCGATCTCAGCTTCGACCGCTCGAGGTAACCTGTCGCAAGCCGCGACTTGACCCCCTCTCGAAAGCCGCGACTTGACCCCCTCCTAATAGTCGTTGCGGTCGCTTACCTCGAGATCGACCGTCGTTGTGTTGCCTTCCTCGTTGGCGCCGTCGTCTACGTCGGGGATGGTGTCGATCGCCACCACGGAGACGTCGAAGGAACAGCGGTACGGGTTGTTGCCGGCCACCGTCGTCACGTTCTGCAGTTTCATAGTCGCCACCAGCGACGCCTTCATGGTGCCGCCGAGGGCGATGTTCGCGGTAGCCTGAAGCCCCGGCGTGGTCGCGTCGGCGTCGACCTGCGACACCACTCCGCCGCCACAACTGCCGCTGGTCGTGGTGATCTCGTAGAGCCGCGTGGCCGGCGCGGCGGCGCCGAACTCGGTGTTGGTAATCTTGAAGGTGAGCCGTTTCGACGCGCTCGGCTGCCCTGCCGGGATCTTGATCCTGGCGGCCTTGGCGACACCGATGCGCAGGTCGGGACCCTCGGCGCGCGTGGTAGCGATCCCGTCCGCGCCCGAGTCGACCACCACCTGGTTTGCAGTACACGGATCATTGACCGCGACCAGTTGTACGTCGTCGCCGGCGTCGACGTTGTTCGCGGTCGTCTCGGCGATCAGGTTCGGCCCGCACAGGATCACTGCGGTATTGATCTCGGCCGCGCCCGCCGCGAGTTGCTGGACATCGTCGCCGGCGGGCGCCGCGGTCTGCGCGACGCCGTCGGCGCCGGTGATGACGCAGGACTGGTTGGCCGCCGCGGTGCCGACCGCGACCACCTGCGTGTCGTCGCTGACGGCCGTCGTATCGGCGATGCCGTTCTCGCCGGTATCGATCACGGCGGTGCTGGTGTTCTTGCACGCCGCGCCGAAGGCGATGAGCTGGACGTCGTCACCTGCAGCGACGGTATCGACGAGTTTGTTGGTCCCGCACCTGATCTCGGTGCGGTTGGGACTGCCGCTGCCGACAGCGGCAAACTGGATGTCGCCGGAGGCGGCTGTGGTGTCACAGATGCCGTCGGCACCGGTACTGATCACGACCGAGTCCTGTTGCCCGGTGCCGGACGCTATCTGCTGCTGATCGGCAACGGCGCTTGCGACCGCGAGCAGCACGACGCCCGTCACTGCTACGAACTGATGTGCACGCATGGTCCACCTCCTGGATTCGCCGGATCCTACAGCGGCTGCTCGCGTAACGACAAGGAACCAATCGCCGTGGGGGGTCACGCCGCCGGGGGTCATTAAGTCGCGCCTTTCTCTGTAGGGGGTCAAGTCGCGGCTTGCGACTTGTCTCCTTGGACAGTCGGAGTTGAGACGAAGGGTGGCTGACCCTCAGCCGATGCGCAGGCCGCAGTCAGGACATTCGGTGGGGCCGGTGGCGAACGTGGTCAGGCAGGCCGGGCAGGTGGTCTCGGCAGCATCGGGGTCGATCACGATGTGAGCGGCTCGCTCCAAAGCTTCGATCTGGTGCGGGTCGAGCCCGGCCCTCCAATCGCCTTCCATAACTGCGACCGCCGCCTGCACGTCGTCTCTGGCCACGCCCAGCCACAGCTTGGGCGCGCAGGATCCACAGCCGTCGCCGTCGGTCTTGCCGATGACGGACTCGACGCCCTGCTCGGCCAGAAGCTCGGCAGCACGCTGCAAGTCGGCGAGCGGTCCGCGCAGGACGATCGTCAGCTCTTCGGTGTGCGGTGTATCCATCGTGCGCGCTGCTTAGCCGCCCGCGGCGGCTATCTCAAACCGAGGCGGGTCGTCAGCCTCCCCCTCGAGGACGCTCTTCTGATCCGCCGTGAGAAGTGCCTGCGCGCGGCATCGACACGGCGTCTCCAGGTCCCCGCTGAGGTCAGACAGGTAAAGAGGGCAAATCGAAAGGCGCGACTTGACCCCCCACCCCCGACCGGTCGCGGGGACATGTCGCAAGCCGCGACTTGACCCCTCCCTTTGAAGAGGACAAATCGAAAGGCGCGACTTGACCCCCCACCGTCTCTTTACAGCTGCCCCGCCACCGCTTCGCAGAATTCGGTCGTGGTCGCGTTTCCGCGCTGGTCCGGAGTGAGCAGGCTGCCGCCGGCGTAGACGGCTTCGATGGCGGCTTCCAGGCGCCGCCCCGCCGAGGCAAATCCGAGGTACTCGAGCAGCAGCGCCGCCGACAGCAGCGTCGCGGTGGGATTGATGA
>JACRCR010000107.1 GCA_016218925.1 Deltaproteobacteria bacterium
AGCTACAAGCCGCGATAGACCGCGCCACAGACCCGCCGGAGGCAATGCCGTGGAAGAAAAGTACGAGGTGATCGTGATCGGCGCCGGCATCGGCGGAGCAACCTGCGCCGCATTGCTGGCGCGGCGCGGCGTCAAGACTTTGCTGGTCGACAAGAACTCCATCCCCGGCGGCAAGGCCATCACGATGGCCAAGCAAGGTTTCCGCTACGAGTTGTGGCCGATCTCGGGTGGCCCCAGTCTCGATTCGCGCTTCGCGCAGGTGCTCGCGGAACTGGGTATGCAAAGCGAGGTAGAGATCCTCACGCCGCAAGAGGCCGTCATGATGATGTACCGCAGCGCCGGCAGCGACCAGTACCGCGGCAGCGTCGGTCCGGCCGTTCCGACCCCGCAGGGGCCGACCGCGCTGCTGGAAGTCCTCGCGCTGCAGGCGGAGACGCTGCCCGAAGTCGCGCGACTGTTCGCCGACATCACGCAGATGCCCGCGCAGCAGATCGATCAGCTCGACGATGTAACGTTCGCCGACTTCCTGTCTCGCTACCGGCTTCCCACACCGCTGCTGAGCTATCTCGGGATGTGGTCGACGATCGTGTTCGTCGTTCCGATCGACGCGCTCGCAACTTCAGAAGCGATCAAGACGTTCCAGGATTTCACCCGAAGCGGCGCGGCCCGCTACCACAGCGGCGGTTTCGGCAGGATGGCAGAGGTGTTCTGCCAGAGCGTCGAGCGCAACGGCGGTAAGGTACTGCTGAAAACCCGCGCCCTGCGCATCCGTGTCGAGAACGGCGCCGTCACCGGCATCGTCACCGACAACGGGACCTTCGCCGCGCCGATCGTCGTCAGCAACGCCGGTCTCCAACCCACGGTGCTGCGGCTGGCGGGCGAGGAACATTTCGACAAGAGTTATCTAAGCTACGTAAAGGGCCTGATCCCCTCGCTCGGGATCATGGGAATCCGCTACTTCCTCAGCAAGCCGTTCTTCGACTACCCGATGTACCTGACGTTCTCCGACAGCGCCTACCTGGACACCGCGCGCGTCGCGAAGATGAACGCCGGCGAGATTCCCGACGAGATGGTGGTCTTCAACGTCGTGCCGGCCAGGTACGACGCGAGCCTGGCACCGGCCGGCAAGCAGTGCGCGCTGGTCGGAACGCTGTGCGCCGCGGATCCGGAACTGCCCTACGCCGAAGCGCTGTGGAACAAACTCGACGCGATGGTCGAGCGACTGTGGCCGGGCATGCACGCCTGCGTGGAGTCGTCGGAGCGCTACAGCACCAGCCACGTCTCGCGCCTGACACGCGACGCAGTGGTGCCCGGCCGCGGCGGCGAGTGCGTAGGACTCGCGCAGATCGTCGGCCAGTGCGGAAGACACAAGCCCTCGGCGCGCGCTCCGCTCGGAGGTCTGTTCTACGTCGGCTGCGATGCCGGCGGCTACGGCTGCGGCACGCACCAGGCCGCCGACTCCGGCGTCAACGTCGCCGACATGGTGATGCGCGAACGACTCGTTAGAGCGACGGTGCGCTGAAGCGGCAGCACCCGCGTGTTGATCGAATTGACAACGCCCGGTGGCGTTGCGAGCTGCCACCCTCGGCGCGCGGCTCGGGTCCGCGCGCCGATGCTGCGGCGCTTTGTTCCTTGACAACTCGAATACGGCGGGACTAGCGTCCGCCTCCGCGGGAAGGGATCCGGTTTCGGAAGCGTGTCCGGTGCCGGCCCTGCGTGCGCCCGGAACATCTCGCTTCTTCCTCGCCGCGACGTCGAACACGCACCCACCGGGTGTCCCGGCATCATCCACACAGTGCGCACCCGGCATTCACGGGGAGGCTCACCCATGACACGACTCACGACGCGCCGCTTGGTCGGCGCTCCGCATCACGCTTTCGAGCGCGCACCGGCCGCACTGACCACGGCCGTCGCCGCGCTGCTTCTGCTGGCGCAGCCCGCGTGGGCCGACAATGCCGTTACGATCGCCAATGGCCATCTTGTTCGTATGCAGTACGCGAGCGACGGCGTTACGGTCCAGGGCACATTCGACTTCAACGTGACGTCGATAGACTCCGCACCGAACACGACCGGCTTTCTCAATGTGGTGGCCGACCTCGACCTCAGTTCCTCGTTCAGTCCTGAGGAGTGGATCATCCGCAACGTCCCGATGTTTCTCGACGACGGACTGACCGATCAGCCGATGCTGAGCGCGTGGTTCGAGCCGGCACCCAACAACATATCGCCGGGAACACCCTATCTGGTCTTCGCTGCCATCGAGGATGCCGAGATCACCGAGGCGACCGCGCTGGCTCCACCGCCCTCCTGGGACTTCAGCCTGCTCAGCGCCCAGGTGTTCACCTGGGGCGCCAACGACTTGGCAGGCCAGGCCGACAACCCTACGCCGTCCACCGGATCCTCGACCGAACTGACCGGCGAGAAAGTGGCCAGTTCCAAGCGCAAGGGCGTCCCCGACATCGCGCAACAGAGCATGGAGTGCGGCCCGACTTCGACCGCGAACTCGCTGCGCTGGCTGGCTGGACAGCACGATTTCAACGACAAGCTGCCCGCGGCGAACGACGACCTGATCAAGGAATTGATGAAGGCGATGACCGGCTCGGACGCGCGCCCCTTCGGCGGGCTTAGCGGCAACCAGCTCTACGACGGCAAGAAACAATACATCAAGGACAAGAAGCTGCCGCTCGTCGTCAAGGGCGGCAACGCCGACGCAAGCGCCAGCGGCGGCAAGGCCTACGATTTCATCAAGAAGGAACTCGACGCCGGCGAGGACGTCGAGTTCCTGATCGGGTGGCCGGGCGGCGGTTCGCACTGGGTCACCGCGATCGGATACAGCGCCAACGGCGATCGGCTGTTCCTGGAGGTCAACGACCCGGACGACGGCAAGACCGGTGCGGTGGAATGGGAACTCGAACGTGACGGCGATTTCGTCAACCCCAAGGGCTCGATGATGTGGGCGGTGTCGGAGTCGCCGCTGGATCCGCGTACCGAGTACAAGACCAAGCCGAGCACCACTTCCTCGCCGTTCGTGCGTGCTACACTCACGCTCGAAGACGATATCGAGCTGGGAGAGTTCGATGTCATCAAACCGCGTGCCATCTATCCTCCCAACGGTGATTCGACGGGCGGCCCGGGCAACCCCTTCCTTCACTTGTTCGGCTATCAGATCAAACCGTCTTCGGGTGAGCCCAAGCATATCCGCCGGCTCGGCATTCCCGTCAGCACCGACTTCGGCACCGTGATGGTCGACACGATCAAAGCCGACCGCGTGCTGCTGCCCACAGCGGTGCACCCGCTGGTATCCCCGCCGCCCCTGGATCCTGCCACGCACAGCCTCGACGCATTCAAGTGCTACCGGATCAAGCTGAGCGCGGGCTCCCTGCCGCTCACGCCGGGCAGCACGACCGAGTTCGCCGACAGCGTGACGGAACTGTTGTTCACCTACGAGATCAAGAAGCCGCAGTTGCTCTGCTTTCCCGTCGCGATCGACGGCGGCAACGTGAACAACCCGGCGGCCAGCCTGTTCTGCGCGCAGATCAAGAAGGTCAGCGGACAGTCGAAGTCTCCGAGCGTGAGCGGCCTCGAGATCAACAACGACCTCGGCGACCTCACGGTCGATTTCCGCAACGCTGGCAAGGTCTGCTGGCCGATCGAGCAACCGTAGATCGCGACGGGTCTTCTCCTCATACCCGCGCCGCGGGAAGGTACTGCCCTGGCAGTGCCGACCCGCGGCGCCGCGACGCTGCGTGGATGCACGGCGGCGCGGCGACGCTGCGTGCATAGGTTGCGGCGCCGCGACGACCCTGCCGCACGTTGCGGCACCGCGCCGAAAGGTCGATGATTCCCGGCGTTCGCGGGCGCGCGCACCGATCTCGAGCACGGCGCGCGCCGCGACGACCCGATCATGACGAGAGCGACCCTCAGCGCTGCCGCACTACTGCTCTGCGCGCTCTGTGCACCATCATCGGCGCACGCCGCCGACCAACCGGGCAGGCCGAACATCATCTTGATCCTGGCCGATGATCAGGGCTGGTCGGATCTCGACTCATCGATCGACCCGACGCTGCCTGAGGCAGGCTCCTCGTATTTCCACACCCCCAACCTGGACCGGCTGGCGCGCGACGGGATGCGCTTCACCAGCGGCTATGCGTCAGCTCCGCTGTGCACGCCGACCCGCCGCAGCATCCAGTTCGGCATGACTCCGGCGCGCCAGCGCGGCACCGACTTCATCAGCGATTTCCATCCCAAGGGTCATCTGTCGATCGCACAGGCCCTCGAGCAGGTCAGCCCGCTCTACCGCTGTGCCCATTTCGGAAAGTGGGGCGAAGTGATGTCGGGCAAGAGCTATTCAGACAAGAACCCCGAGGCGAGCCCGACCCGCGTTGGCTACGACGAAAGCGACGGCGTCACCGGCAACGAGACCGGCACCTCTTACCATCACGTCTATCAGAAGGAAGACTATCCCCGGAACTGGACCTGCGAGCCCGACGACGATCCCAAGCGCACGTTCTCGGTTACACAGCGCACGATCGGATTCATGGAGAGGCAGGTGCGCGACAAGCATCCGTTCTTCGTGCAAGCCAGTTACTACGCGATCCACACCGCCTACCAGGCCCGGAAGGAGACCATCGCGAAGTATGCCGGCAAGGGCGATCCGCCGCGGCAGGTGAAGGCCGGGATCGCGCCGATGCTGGAGGATCTCGACACCGCAATCGGCCAGCTGCTCGACACGGTCGACCGACTCGGGATCGCGGACAATACCTACGTCTTCTTCACCTCCGACAACGGCGGAGAACGCGGACCTAACTTCCTGCCGATGAATTCCGCGCTGCCGCCGCGCAATCACCCGCTGCGACTGTACAAGCAGTTCCTGTACGAGGGCGGGATCCGCGTGCCGTTCATCGTGCGCGGGCCCGGAGTCGAGGCGAACTCGATTTCGCGCGAGCCGGTCGTACAGTATGACTTGCTGCCGACGTTTTACGACCTGGCCGGAGGCAAGAAACCGCTACCAGCCGACATCGACGGCGGCAGCCTGCGCCCGTTGCTCGCAGGCGACGGCAACGCAACGGTGACGCGCGCGCTGCCGGGGTTGGTCTTTCATCGTCCGGGCCTCGAGGAGTTGTCGCATTCGGCCATTCGCGTCGGAGACCTCAAGCTGGTGGTGCGCTGGGCGCGGCCCTGGGAGCCGTCCAGCCGCGAACTGTACGATCTCGGCAAGGACATCGGCGAAAGGAACAGTCTCGCCGCCTCGATGCCGGAGAAGACCGACGAATTGTACGGATTGCTGCTCTCCTACCTGAAATCGGTCGACGCGGAGCCGCCGCCGATCGTCACCGGCCGCGCCTCCGCCGAAACGCTGCTCGCTGCGCCGGAGTCCGCAGCGCCGCCGGCCGCAAAGGGATCCCCATCTGCAGCGGACAGCGCGGCGCCGCAAGCTGGCGGGTCTGCGCCGGCCGCGACGGGCGCGCCATCTCCACCTGGCGGCGCTGCGCCGGCGGCGGTCGCAGACCTGCGATCGAGTTCGCGTCCCGAATGGCGCGTACCTCGTCTGACAGCCACCCCGGTGATCGACGGACGACTGTCCGAGTGGCCGCTCGACGATGCCAGGCAGACGATGGTGCTTCCCGCCACCGGAGGCGGACCGAGCAGCCAGACCTGGCTCGGCTACGACGCCGCCGCGCTCTACCTCGCAACGCGAAACCCGGTGGACAACGCCGCCGAGCTCGCCGCGGTGCGCAAGCCGCGCGACAACTACGACCGCGTGCTGCTGGCGATCCAGAACCCCTCGGACACCGAGGCAGGCCCGGTGCTGACGCTGCTCGGTTATCCCGATGGGCAGTTTCGCAATCCCGACTTCGCCGGCGCCCCGGCGCAGGACAACATTCGCCTCGAAAGCGCGACCACGTACCGCGCCGAGATCGCCGGCAACCAGTGGACCTGCGAGTGGCGCATCCCGTTCGCCGCGCTCGGGATCGATCCGAAGGCGACGCCGAAGGTGCGCTTCAACATCGTCGTGAAGAAGACTCAGCCCAAAGTCTCGTGCATCTGGCAGATCACCGGTGGCTCTGCGTGGGAACTCGACAAGGCCGGCGTGCTGGCCTTCGATCAATGACGCGCCGGCAACGGGAGCGGGCTCTTCGACGCACCGGCTCCGCCCGCCTCAGGGAATCAGCCGCGCCGCATTCTCGCCGAGGATCGCCTGCAGCGCGCGCGGGCTCAGGCCCTGGCGGCGCAGCCACGCCATCGACTCGGTAATCGTCACCGTCGTGTTCGGGCAGTCGCTGCCGAACAGGATCTTCTCGTGCAGCGCTTCCAGACGCTCGATCGGGAGCGGGAACTTCCACTGCGCGGCGCTGGTCAGATCCCCGTACAGCGCGGAGTGACGCTCGATCAGGTCAAGCGCGGCGTCGATGCCGGGCGATCCGCAGTGCGCCAGGATCAACTTCAAGCGCGGGTAGGCGGCGGCGATGCGGCCCACCGGTGCGAGTTCGGGCGCGTAGGTATGGCCGCTCATCTCGCGGCCGACGTGGACGATGATCGGGACGCCGCGTTCCTGCGCGCGCTCCCACAACGGATCCAGGTGCGGATCGCCGGCGTCGAATTTGCCTACCGAGCAATGCAACTTGGCCAGCCGCAGCCCGAGATCACCGAAAGCCCGATCTGCCAGCGCCGCCAGATCCTCGTCGTCGGGATGGAAGGTGGCGGCCGCCACCACACCGGCCAGTGGGGCTGCTTCACTGGCTATCCATTCGTTGAGCTGCGCCGCGACGCCGGCCTTGTGCGCATATGGAAGCGCCCAGAAGCGATCGGTGCCGGCGTCGCGCTGAGCGCGAGCGACATCGTCGAGCAGCACGCCGTCGTAGGCTAGCGTGCCCCACCCCATGCGATCGTCGAAGAAACGCCGGATCGCCAGCGCGAGCGCATCGGGCATGACGTGGCAATGGCTGTCGATCAGCATCTACTTCCAGCCGCGCGGGTTGACGAAGAAATCCTGCTCCCAGCTCCGCATGAAACCGAGCGCGCGGGCGGCTTCCTCGGGATGGCGGTCGGCGACGTTGTAAGCTTCGCCGGGATCGGTCCGCAGGTCGTAGAGCATCGGGAACGTCGAGGCCAAATTGATCGTCTGGCCGCTTTTCGGATCGGTATAGGTGTAGGCCGCGGCCCGCTGTCCGGGCACGGTGGCAGGATTGTCGTAAGGCACCGGCCAGTAGAAGCGACTGACGTAGCGGTAGTACTTCCACGGTCCCGAACGCACTCCGTCGATCACCTTGTCATCGAAGAACAGCAACGCGTCGTGCACTCCGGCGGTTTCGGCGCCGCTCATCGCGCCCCACAGGTCGCGGCCGTCGATTACGCGGTCGCTCGGCAGACCGACGCCGGCCACGGCAAGCAACGTCGGGAAGATGTCGATGTTCATCGCCGGCACGTCCACCTGCGTTCCGGCCGGCAGTTTGCCCGGCCACGAAGCGATCAGCGGTACCCGCTGCCCGCCCTCGAACGGCATCCCCTTGCGTCCCCTGAGTCCATGGGTGCTGCCATCGAACCACGCGCCGTTGTCGCTGGTGAACAACACCAGGGTGTTGTCGCGAAGGCCGTTGGCCTGCAACGCAGCCAGGATCTCGCCGACGGTCCAGTCGAGTTCTTCGGCAGCGTCGCCGAATGGGCCCGCGGCCGACTTGCCTTTGAAGTTCCTGGACGGGAAGAACGGCAGATGCACGTCTTTCGGAGCGACGTACAGGAAGAACGGCTTGTCCTTGTTGGTGTCGATGAACTTGACCGCCGCTCTGGTCAGATCGGCGCTCAGATGTTCCTGATCCAGCCCCACGTTGGGCGTGAGCTGCTCTTCGCCGCGCCAGTAGGCGAACGGGAACTCGTCGTTCGAGTGCGGAATGCCTTCGAAGAAATCGAAGCCGTGACGGGTGGGCAGGAATTTCGGGTCGTGCGAGAAATCGCCCAGGTGCCACTTGCCGACCATGCCGGTGGTGTAGCCAGCCACTTTGAGCGCTTCGGGAATCGTGATCTCCGAATCCGGCAGGCCGCTGACGAACGAATCATGGAACTCCGACATCCCCAGTCGCGTCCCCACCCTGGTCAGTGCGATGCTCAGCCGGTGCTCGAGCGAGATCTCACTGGCGAAGATGATGTAGCTGACGCCGGTGCGAACCGGGTAGCGTCCGGTGAGCAGACCGGCGCGCGAGGGCGAACAGACCGAGGCGCTCGAATAGAACTGCGTGAAGCGCACACCTTCCTTGGCTAAGTGGTCCAGCGCCGGCGTGCGGATCGCTCGGGCACCGTACGGCTCGGTGTCTCCGTAGCCGAGGTCGTCGGCCAGAATGACTACGATGTTGGGCTTCCTCGTGGCGCTCTTGTCGTTTGCCTCCACTACCTGCGAGACCGGCTGCGCATCCTTGGCGGCATCGAAAAATGGCGCCGGATCCAGTTCCGCCCTGATCCCCGGTACCACCCCCGGCCTGCTTCCCGACACCAACCACCAGCCGCCGAGCGCCAGCACCGCCACGGCGGCGACCCACCGAACGCGTTTCGCCATCGTCCTTCCTCCTGCCCGTCCGTTGGACGGCGCGACAAGGTACACGACGGTCCAGGCAGATGGGAATCAGCCCGATGCGGCCTCGGTCAGGCGTCCAATGTAGAGTCGCACACAGCAGTTATTACCAAGCCTTCTACGGCCTGAAACGGATCGTGACGATAGAGTGCTCGCACGCGGGAAACGGAGCGCTCGAGCGCAGATGAGCGTTCGCGCATCACGCACTGCGCCGTCCAAAGTGTCGACCTCCCTACCTGTAAGTGCTAGCTTCGCGCGCCTTTGATTTTGGAGCGCCGCGCCAACCTGCGTGCGCGCATGAAAAGGGAGCCAAGCCTGATGCGGAGTTTCTTCAAGTCGCTACTGTCCAACCCGCTCAGCATCCTGGGCGTGGCGATCACCACGGCCACCGGCCTGCTGATCATCACGATGATAGTCCTGGAGTCGCTCGGCTTCGTCGTAAACCCCTACATCGGCGTGTTCACCTTCATGGTGCTGCCGGCCATCTTCGTGGTCGGCTTGCTGCTGATCCCGGTCGGAATCGTGTGGCACCGGCGCCGACTGCGCAGGCTAGCCCCGGGCGAAGAGGAGCTCGATCTCTTCCCGATCATCAACCTGAACACCACTCGAACGCGCTACAGGGCGGGAATCGTGCTGGTTCTGACGATGGTCAACATCGTGATCATCTCGGCCGCAACGGTCCAAGGTATCCACACGATGGATACGCCCGAGTTCTGCGGCTCATGCCATTCGGTAATGAACCCCGAGTTCACCACCTACAGCAATTCGCCGCACGCGCGCGTCGCCTGCGTCACCTGCCACATCGGCCCGGGTGCCGACTGGTTCGTCAAAGCCAAGATTTCCGGTAGCTGGCAGCTCATAGCCACGACACTCGACCTGTACCCGCGGCCGATCCCGACCCCGGTAAAGAACCTTCGCCCGGCCCGCGACACCTGCGAGCAGTGCCACTGGCCGCAGAAGTTCACCGGCGACCGGCTAAAGCTGATCACCAGCTACAAGGACGACGAGGCCAACACTGAACTGACCACTGCCCTGCTGCTGCGCGTCGGCGGCATCCAGGGCCGCGTCTCGCGCGGCATCCACTGGCACGTCGATTCGCGCAACCAGATCCGTTATCTCGCCAACGAGAAGCGCGACAAGATCTTCGATGTCGAGTTGACGCAGGAGGACGGCACCAAGAAGCTGTTCCAATCCAAGGAACGCCCCGAGGAAGGCGCTGAGCAGGAATGGAGGGTGATGGACTGCGTGGATTGTCACAACCGCCCGACCCACATCTACCGACTACCCGAGCGCGAGGTCTACGACGCGGTCAAGGCCGAGAAGATTCCGCAGTCGCTGCCGTTCGTGGTGCGCGAGGGCCTCAAGGCGATCAAGACCGACTACCCGTCGACCGAAGAAGCGCGCACGCGGATCGCCGCCGACGTCGAAGGGTTCTACAAGCAGAACTACCCGGATCTGTCGGCCAGCCAGGCCGATCAGATCACCAAGGCGGGCCAGACCCTCGGCGACCTGTGGGCCCGCAACGTGTTCCCGTCGATGAACATCAAGTGGGGAACCTACCCCAGCAACCTCGGGCACGAGCATGCACCGGGCTGCTTCCGCTGCCACGACGAGGAGCACGTCACTACCGAGGATGAAGCGATATCGCAGGACTGCGATACCTGCCACTCGCTGCTGGCCCAGGAGGAAGAGAACCCGGAGATCGTCCAGACGCTCGAGCCCTGAGCGCGGCGACCATCGGTCTCGCGGTGCAAACGAGAATGGCAGCCCCGTGGCTGCCATTCTTGTTTGCGCGCTCCCTCAGGAGGCGCGGTCCGTGTCGCTCAGACCCGCTGGACGAGCATCCTGCCGATCAGCGCTTCGCACTCGGCCTGGCTCATGTAGCGCGGTACCGGATAGTTCATGTTGGCCTCGGCCAGCGCCTGCTTTGCGATCCCGGCGATGTCGGTGGGTTTCAGCGCTTCGAGGGCCGGCGGGATTCCGATGCGCTCCATCAGATCGCGAACGGCCGCGATGAACCCGCGCGCCATCGCCTCGTCGCCCGCCGCTTCGATGCCGATCATCCGCGCCATCTGCGCCAGACGCTGGCGGGCAGGCCCCGCCGAGAATTCCAGCACGTGGGGCAGCACGATGGCGTTGGCCAGCCCGTGCGGCGTTCGATAATGAGCGCCGAACGTGTGGGCGATAGCGTGCACGTAGCCGACGCTGGTGCGCGTGAACGCGATGCCTGCGTAGTAGGACGCCACCGCCATCGCCTTGCGGGCTTCGATGTCGGAGCCGTCCGAGCAGGCCCGCGGAAGGTTGGCGAAAATCAGCTTGATGGCAGCCGTCGCGTAGCTCTCGGTCAGCGGCGACGAGGTGAGCGCGATGTACGATTCGACCGCGTGAGTGAGAGCGTCCATGCCCGTGGCCGCGGTCACCGATTGCGGCAGTCCCACCATCAGCAGCGGATCGAGCGCCGCGATCACCGGCAGCAGCTTGGGATCGATGACGAACTGCTTGGCATGGGTGACCGGATCCGACACCACCGCCGCCACGGTTACTTCCGATCCGGTCCCGGCAGTGGTCGGAATCGCGAACAGCGGCAGCGGGGTCTTGCGCACCTTGAAGAGTCCCGCGAGCTTGCGCAGCGGTTTGTTGTTGGTCGCCGCGGCGCTAATTACTTTGGCCGCATCCATCGGCGACCCGCCCCCAATCGCCAGCACGGCATCGCAGCGCTCGCGACGCAACATCGACAGCCCGGCCTCGACCTGGTCGTAGGTCGGATCGGGTTCGACGCCGTCGTAGATGCACCAGCGCACGCCGTGCTTGTCCAGATCGGCGGTGATCCTCGCGACCAGCCCGAGCTTGACGAGCATCGCGTCGGTGACGATCAGCACCTTACCGATGCCGAGTTGGGCGATCGACGCACACAACTCAGTGGAAGAGCCCGCCCCCATCAACGTGAGCGGAATGCGGTCGGGCACCAGCTTGAACACGACTTTGGTGACGGCAATGGCCACGTCGTGGGCGGCTTGTTTGAGAGTTGTCATAGTGCGCGGTGTTTAGCAGAGCAGGCCTTGCGAGCCCAGCCGCCGGCGCGCCGCGGCCGGGCGTTGGCTGGCCGCCCGCGGCGCCGAACCGAAGCGCTGCGCCGAGGCCAGCCGGACAGAGCAGCGGGACGTCGCTCCGGCCGAGCGCCGAGCTGCACCGCGCCACGCCGGTCGGGGTGGGTAGCCCACCTCACCGCTCCTATCCAGCGCGCGAAATCGCGCCGGCGTGCTAATGCGAACTATCAAGATTTCGCGCTGGTACCTCCCACCCACTTGCTCTAATGGCGCCTGGCATGGAGACTCCCTTCCCCTAACGGGCCGCGTCGTCGCGGCCATCAGGAGGTCCCGCGTGTGCACCATCGTTCGCCCGCTTGCCGTCGTGCTGGGATTGCTCGTGTCCGCCGTGTCCGCGTGGGCCCAGTCGCCCGCCGATCACCTGCAGTGCTTCAGGATCAAGGACGCAGCAACAAGAGCCCTCTACAAGGCCGATCTGGCGCCGACCGACCCGATCTTCCCGCTGGCGAGCGGCTGCACGGTAAGGGTTCCGGCTAGGCTGCTGTGCGTCGACGTGGTCAAGAGCAACGTGACGCCGGCCCCTCCGGGCAGCCCGGAGGGCGAGGCCGCACGCCCCTACCTCTGTTACAAGACCACCTGTCCGAAGGCCCAGCCGACAACCAACGTCTCTGACCAGTTCGGCGTCCACGCCGTACATGTGACGGCGACCGGCCTTCTGTGTGCCCCGGTCGACGTGCCGACCCCGACCACGACGGTAGCTTCTCCCACCTGCACCGACGGAATTCAGAACGGCACCGAGACCGACCTCGATTGCGGCAGCAACTGCCCTCCGTGCGCTGTCGGGCAGAATTGCGCCCTCGACTCCGACTGCACCGCGAGCTTCTGCCTCGCGGGAACCTGCACCGCTCCCAGTTGCACCGATGGCATCACGAACGGCACCGAAACCGACATCGACTGCGGCGGCACCTGCCCCACCTGCGGACTGGGACAGCAGTGCCTGCTCGCCGCCGACTGCACCTCGGGCGTCTGCTCGCTCGGAACCTGCGCCGCCAGTTGCACCGACGGCATCCAGGACGGGAGCGAGACCGACGTCGACTGCGGCGGCGGCACCTGCCCGACCTGCGCGCTGGGACAGCAATGCCTGCTCGTCTCGGATTGCACCTCGGGAGCGTGCTCGGGAGGCGTGTGCGTTGCGCTTACGGCCGACGGCGGTGCGTGTTCGTTCGCCGGACAGTGCCAGTCTGGGTTCTGTGTCGACGGGGTCTGCTGCAACACCGCGTGTAGCGGACTCTGCCAGGCCTGCATCGCGGCAAAGAACGGATCAGGGACCAACGGTAGCTGCGGCAACATCGTCCCAGCGAGCGACCCCGACAGCGAGTGCACCGAAGCCGGCGCATCAACCTGCTCGACGAACGGGATGTGCAGCGGCACCGGCTCCTGCGCGCTCTATCCGGGCGGAACCGTATGCTCGACGGCGTCCTGCTCGGGCGGGATCCAGACTCTGGCCGGCCAATGTGACGGCGTAGGCACCTGCAACCCCGGCGCGACAACGGCGTGTACCCCGTACATCTGCGGCCCGACCGCGTGCAAGAAGAACTGTTTGAGCGGCGCCGATTGCGACATTGGCTTCAACTGTTCGGCCGGCACGTGCCAGTAGCGCTACGCGAGCGAGCAACGACCACTCCGGCGCGCAGTCAAGCGGCTGAGCGTCGGGAGCGGTCGCTCGCGACTGGGCGAGACCACGATCGTGATCGCGCCGGCGACACGACGGCGACCCCAACGAGCAACACACGATGCAGCGGAGAAGTCCCCGCTGCGTTTCGACAATTCTGTCATCGCGTGATCGCGCCCGCGCGCGACTTCTCCGGTAGACAGCGCCCGCGCGGCGTTGTAACCGCATCTACGCATGCTGGCGGCAACGGCTCCCCGCGGCGTCGACCGCGGCTACACGGAGAAGAACGGATGAGCACACCCACCACACGATCGATCGCCCATGCTCTGATCGCTGCCGCAATAGTTGCCGCGTCGCCGAGCGCCGCACCGGCAGCATTCAGCGACGCCGCGCTGACGTGCCGCGCGGCGATCTCGCGCGGCGGAAGCAAGCTGGCGACCACCGCGTACAAGACCGTTGCGACGTGCCACAAGCAGCGCGACCGCGACGCCGGCGCAGCAGGCACCGACTGCAACGACATCAGTCAGGCCGGCGCAGTCAAGCAGCAGGTTGCGGGTGCCGTCGCGAAGCTGGCGAGTTCGGTCGGCGGCGCAAGCGATCGCTGCGCCGGCCTGATTCCGGCCGATCTCGGATACTACAACTGCCCTGCCCCCTGCGACGTCGAAGTTCCCGCACTCACCACATTCTCGGACGTCGCCGACTGTGTGTCGTGTGTCGTACAAGAACAGGTGAGCACCATCACGACCGACGCGCTCGGCTCACCGGTGCCCGCGCTCGACGCGGCCGACGGCAAGTGCCACTCCGCGCTCTCCAAGACCCAGGGCAAGCAGTTCGGCGCGGTACTCAAGACCCGCAACAAGTGCCAGGACAACGCGGAGAAGAGAGGCGGAGTGGAGGACCTGTCTTCGTGCACCGGCGGCGCCGACACCGCCGGCGACGCGAAGATCGGCACCGGCCGCGCCAAGGCGGAGGCGTCCATCGCCAGCGCGTGTCAGCCTGCCGACCGCGGTAATCTCGACACCTGCGATCCGACGCTGATCTCGGGCCTGCAAGCGTGCGTACTCGGCAGCGCCGAGAGCGCCGGCGAGACCGTGTTCGAAGCGCTTCGCACCCTGGACACTGCAGCCCCGACAACGACGACAACCACCACGACCACCACCCTGCCCCCTGCTACCTGGACCGGAGTTCAAAGCCTTCTGGCAGCCAGGTGCGCCGGCAGTTGCCACACCGGCAGCTCGGTGAGCGGCGGACTGGGCGGCCTCGACGACTACGACGCAGGCTACACCAACCTGGTCAACGCCAACACCGCCTGCGGCGGCTCGCTCGCCAAGCGCGTGCTACCCGGAGATTCCGCCAGCAGTTTCATGATGCACAAACTCGACTGGACCCAGGACTGCGGCTCAACGATGCCGTTCGGCGGCGCCAAACTCCCGGCCGGCGAACGCGACGTAATCCGCGCCTGGATCGACGCCGGCGCCCTGAAAAACTGAGAGGGGGTCAAACTGTGAGAGGGGGTCAAGTCGCGGCTTGCGACATGTTTCCGCGACAGGCCGAAGCTGAGATCAAGAGCCCAGGAGGGCCCGCGGCAAGCGACGCGACGTATCGCCGCGGCGGCTGATCGACGAACTCGGTTCGGGGCCACGGCCCCGCGGTCAGGCAGCCGATCGGGACAGCTTGCTCGCCAGCCCCGCAGTCAGGCAGCCGATCGGGACAGTTTGCTCGCTAACCCGGCGGTCGGCGGCGGAAGCGGGGTGCCGTCCTCATGAAGCAGTGCGATCACCTCATCGACGATCGTGCAGAGCTCGTCGAAGACACTCCTCGCGTCGTCGCCGTGGCATCCACCGGCGAAAAGCCCGGGAGAGCTTCCGATGTAGCACTGGTCCTGCTCGGACCATTCCACGATCTTGACGTAACGATCGCTGTCCTTCATCGCTTCGCCTCTCGCAGCTTCTGCTCGACTTCCCGTACGTGGTATCGCTTGGCTTCGCTGCCGAGAGCTCCGGATACGGTAACGGTACCGGCCACAGGGTGCACGAAGTTGCGGTGGCTGCCGGCGCCGCCTCGATTGACGAATCCTGCCCTTTCCAGTCTGGAGATCAACTCCCGAATCTTGGGCGGCATGACAGCGCAATAGAGCGGTCGCGTCCCGTCCGTCCATGACCGCAGTAGCACGGCGTCTTCTTGTCGCGACCCCTTCTCGTCAACCGTTCCAGTCCCGTCATGCCCACCGACTCCGATGTACCGCCCCGCCAGCGCGAGCGTGGATGCCGCGGGCCGCGAACGCACCGCCGGCGTGAACCCATCGCCTCGCCTCCGATTGCAACCTGGCCATGAGACGCTACCGTAACGCGGCCCATGACGAACGACTCCCTGCTCCGCCTATGGCGCCGTGACACCGCGCCGCTGATCGCACTGGCGCTCCTGATGGTCGCCGTGCACTGCTTCACCAGCGGTGCCTACGGATACTTCCGCGACGAATTCTACTACATCGCGTGCAGCAAGCGGCTGGCCTGGGGCTACGTCGATCATCCCCCGCTGTCGATCGCGGTACTGGCGGCCACCCGCGCGCTTTTCGGCGACTCGATGTTCGCGATTCGCCTGCCGGTCGTCCTGGGCAGCGGCGCCTGCGTGGTGCTGGTCGGCCTGCTGGCGCGCGTCTTTGGCGGCAGCCGCCGGGCCCAGTGGCTGGCAGCGCTCGCGTACATGGTGATGGGAACGTCGCTGGCGATGCCGACGTTCTTTTCGATGAACATGTTCGATCACCTGTTCTGGCTCGCCGCGATGCTCACGGTGGCGCGCGTGATCCGCGACGAAGACCCGCGCCTGTGGCTCGCTTTCGGTGTGTTTGTCGGGCTCGGCCTGCTGAACAAGATCAGCGTCGGGTTCTTCGCGTTCGCCATTGTCACCGCACTCGGAATGACGGAGCTGCGCGGGCTGTTGTGGAGCCGCTACGCGATCGGCGGCGCCGCGCTGGCCGGACTGCTGGTGCTGCCGCACCTGCTGTGGCAACTGCAGCACGGCTTTCCGACCTCAGAGTTCATCGCCAACGCCCAGCGCTTCAAGATCGCAGCGATGTCGCCGGCGCAGTATCTGTCGGCGCAGGTGCTGCAGAGCAACCCGGCAACGGTGCCCGTGTGGATCTACGGCTTGGGCGCATTGCTGCTGGCGCCGCGCCAGCGCCGCTTTCGCGCGTTCGGGCTGACCTACCTGATCGTGCTCGGTCTGTTTGTGGCGCAGCAGGCCAAGCCCTACTATCTCGCTCCCGCCTACCCGATGCTGATCGCCGCCGGCGCGGTCGCGATCGACCAACTGTCGCGGCTGCCGCAGTGGCGGCTGCTGCCCCGCGTCGCGGCAGCGTGGCTGGCCGCTGCCGGTCTCTTCCTCGCACCATACGCGCTGCCGCTGCTATCGCCCGAAGCGTTCGTTCGCTACGCGCGCGCCGCGCGCCTGCAGGCCCCGCGCGAGGAGCGCAAGTTCACGCAGGAACTCCCGCAATACATCGCCGATCGGCTCGCCTGGAAAGAACTCACGGCTACTGTTGCGCAAGTCTACGACGCGCTGCCGTCGCAGGAGCGAGCGCACGCCGCGATCCTTACCGGCAACTACGGCGAGGCCGGCGCGATCGAGTTCTTCGGGCCGAGCTATGGGCTTCCGCAGCCGATCAGCGGACACAACAACTACTGGCTGTGGGGCCCCGGCCCCACCACAGGGGACGTCGTGATCGCGGTCGGAATTCCCAGAGCCGCTCTGCTGCAAGCGTTCGAGAACGTAACCGACGCGGCGGTCCTCAGTGTGCCGCAAGCGGTGGAGGACGAAGCGCCGGTGTTCGTATGCCGCGGGCTGCGGCTTTCGCTTGCGGAGGCTTGGGTGAAGTTGAAGAGATTCATCTGACGCGGGGTCCGGGCGCACGATCCGCCGACTGGGCGCAGGCTCGACCCGCAATCGCCGCTCGATCCGGAACGGACGCGGCTCGCGTCGGCCGGTTATGCACCGCGCACATAATGTTTGCCGGACATCATATGTGCGCGTACACTGCCGGCCATGAACATGAAGTTCGTGAACAGAGCCGCGGAGCTGCGCGAACTGGACGCGGCATCGAAGTCCGGCGGCCTTCTGGTCGTGTTCGGCCGACGCCGCGTCGGCAAGACCCGCCTGCTCCGACAGTGGCTTCAGACCCGCGACGGCCTCTACAGCCAAGCCATCGAAGCGCCGCTGGCCTTGCAGATTCAGCAGGTCTTCGCCGACCTCCGTCCGCAACTCGAAACGCAGATCGTCCCCAAGACCTGGCCGGAGTTGTTCGAGGTCCTCTCGCTGCAAAAGCGACGCTGGGCGCTGTGCCTAGACGAATTCCCCTACCTGACGGCGGTGGACGCCTCACTACCGAGCCGGCTGCAGAAGTGGCTCGACCATTCGTTGCCGCGCGGATGCCTGCTGATCGTAGCGGGATCGAGCACGCGAATGATGAACGATCTCTTTCTCCAACGGGCCGCGCCGCTCTACGGCCGCGCGCGAAAACTCCTTCATGTGCAGCCGATGGACTACCCGGCGTTCTGCGACTCGTGCGGGCTGCGCCCCGCGGACCCGGATTCTTTCGAAAAGTTCTCATGCGTCGGCGGCATTCCCAAGTATTGGGAGTTCGTCGAAGCCGGGCAGGACGCCGTGGCGCTGGCCGAGTCCTTGTACTTCGACTACGCGCCTTACATGGAACAGGAACCGCAACGCATCCTGCGCGACGAGGGCGTCATTGGCCTGAACGCCGTCGCAGTCCTGCAAGCCGTGGGACGTGGAGCCGAGCGACCTTCGGAGATCGCCGGACGACTCGGAACCGCGCAGACGAATCTCTCGCGCCTGTTCCAGCAGTTGCTCGATGCTTCCATCCTGACGCGAGAGCTTCCGTTCGGGGAAAGCGTGCGTTCGACCAGGAAGACGCTCTACCGAATTCAGGATCCGACGTTGCGCTTCTGGTTTCGAGTCCATTCACCGCACCAGAGCCGATGGCGCTCCTACGCGGCAGCGGAGAAGCGCAAGCTCATCCATGATCACGCCGCGACGGTGTTCGAGGATACGTGCCGCGCTCGCTTTCCTGGGGCGCAACGGTATTGGGAAGGCGACCTCGAACTGGACCTCGTCGTCCCTGACCCCGACAACCATCGTCAACTTCTTGTCGCCGAAGTGAAGTGGCGTCGTCTCAGCGCCGCTGAGCGCAAGAACGTGCTCCGCCAGCTCCAGAGCAAGTGGTCGCACTGTTCGCTTCGCGCGCGTCACCCCAATGTCCGCTTCGACGTTCTCGACGCACGTTTCCTCGCCGGGTGAGGATCGCCCACTACCCTCCGATCCTGACCGCCACGCGGCGGCGACCGAAATTCTCGACCTGCGACGACCAGTGTCCCGCCACCGCGCCACCGCAGTCGGGACAACGACCGCGCGCGTCGAGTCGATACTCGAGAATCTCGTAGCGATCGCGCACCACCAGCGCCACGCCGCAGCCGGCGCAGTTGGTCGTATCCCCTGCCACGTCGTGAACGTTGCCGACGTAGACGTGATGCAGTCCCGCGGCCAGCGCCCGCCGGCGCGCGCGCCGTATCGTCTCCAGCGGCGTCGGCGGCACCTCGGTCATGCGATAGTCGGGATGAAACGCGGTGAAGTGGAGCGGCACCTGCGGACCGAGCCTGGCTGCCACCCACTCGCACAGATCCGCGATCTCCGCGTCGGAGTCGTTGCAGCCCGGAATCAGCAGCGTCGTGATTTCGACCCACACGCCGGTCTCGCGCACGAGATACTCGAGCGTTTCCAGCACGGGGGCCAGACGCGCGCCGGTCAAGGTGCGGTAGAAGTCGTCGCGAAATGACTTCAGGTCGACGTTGGCGGCGTCGACGTGCGCGTACAGGTCGCGGCGCGCGGCGTCGTGCATGTAGCCTGCCGTGACGGCGACCGTGCGCACGCCGCGGGCATGACAGGCCTCGGCAACGTCGGTCGCGTATTCGAGGAAGATGGTTGGGTCGTTGTAGGTGAAGGCGACGCTGCGGCACCCGAGACGCACTGCCGTCTGTGCGATCGCCTCGGGCGTGGCCGAGTCGGCCAGGCGATCCATCTGGCGCGACTTGGAGATGTCCCAGTTCTGGCAGAACTTGCACGCCAGGTTGCAGCCGGCGGTCCCGAAGCTCAGCACGCTGGAGCCCGGGAAGAAATGATTCAGCGGCTTCTTCTCGATCGGATCGACACAGAACCCCGACGAGCGGCCCCACGTGGTCAGCACGAGCTGGTTGCCGACGTTGCGGCGCACGAAGCAGAAGGCGCGCTGCCCCTCCTGCAACTGGCAGTCGCGCGGGCAGACGTCGCATTGCACGCGGCCGTCGGGCAACAGATGCCAGTGCCGCGCGGGATGCGCCCCGTCTTCGTAGGAACCCTCAGGCATTCGCCGTCACCTCGCGCGGCGATTCGTACTCGCTGTACTTCAGTACCGAGTATCGTTCCACGACGATGTCGGCAGACCAGAATGCCGACCCCAGTCCCGCCTTCGTCTTGAGCTCGGCCAGGAACCTGGCCGGATCGGGCAGCGACTCCCACACCTGCGGCAGGAAGGTGCCACACCGATCCCGCCAGGTCAGCACCACGCCGTCGACGCGCGGGCGCAGCACGCGGCGAAGCTCCTCCTCCGACGCGACCTCCACGCGCTCGAGCGCCGAGAGATGCGAAATCTCGATGCGCAGCAGTTCGACGTCCGCGGCCTGCAGCGGTACCGCGCGCGGATCGGTGAGCAGCGCCGCCATGGTGTTGTGCCGAACGTCGTCGACGATGCTGCGGCGCGGCCTGAGCGTGCCGATGCAGCCGTGCAACCGCGGGCCGCGGCGCAACGTCACGAAGGTGGCCGCCCTTTGCTCGAACCACGAACCGGTCGGAGCCACTGCCGGCGCCGCGCCGAACTCTTCGGCGATCAAGCCGCGGGCGAATTCCAGCAGTCGGCGCGGCTCAGTCATAAATCGCGAACGCTCCATAGCCGACCACGCCGCCGCCCGCGTCGCCGCTGGTGTCGCCGGAGTTTCGCAGATCGAGAAGCCGCGCGCGCCAGCCTCGCCGGCGCGTCAGCCACAGTAGTCCGGCCAGCGCCGTAGCGCCGCAGGCGCGGTCGTGCGTGAGCCCCCGCTCGTCCAGATCCACTACCATCTGGGCCGTCTGCCGATCCTTGGCCCGGGCCCTCTCGTAGGGAAGGTAGTGCGAGAGATCGGAGCTCACGACGAGCAACGTCGCGGCGTCGCGGCACAGCGCGTCGAGGGTGGCGCCGACCTCTGCCGGCGCGCAGTCGCCGACCACGATCGGAACCAGCGCAAAGCCCTCCGGTAGCACGCGCTGGAGAAACGGAACCTCGACCTCGAGCGAGTGTTCCAGGCGGTGCGCCAGTTCGCTTGCCGCAAGCCCGACTCCAGCCGCCGCCTCCCGATCGATCCGAACTGCGCCCAAAGGGGTGGCAAAACGCTCGGCGGCCGGCACCGCCATGCCCCGCAGCGGCACGCGATGCGCGGGACCGATCACGACGACGCGGTCGATGCCCGGCGCCGCCGCTGCCAACGTGGAGAACGCGCTGGCAGCGATCGGTCCGGAGTAGGCATATCCGGCGTGCGGCGCGACGATGGCGCGGGGCGCCGGGTCGAGGCTAGCGTCGGCCTCGGCCAGGAGGCGGTCGACGAGGTGGGCAAGCGTGCGCGGGTCAGCCGGATAGAAGACCCCGGCAACAGCGGGCGCACGCACCGGTGATGTCCCTTCGTTTCCGATGGCTACAAGCTAAGACACCGAGCGTGGCGTGCAAGCGGGTTCTTGGCGGCGGGCGGGGCGGGCCGCTTTGAAGTCGGGACGCAGCGGGGGCACGAATGCGCCTTGCGCGCCGAGAGTCCAACGGGGGACTGCTGATGCGAATACTCCTTACGGTTGCCCTGACACTCGTTCCCGCCGCCGCCTCGGCTGCAACCAACTGCCGGACCATCGCCGACCCTGACCAGCGCGCGTACTGCCGAGCCGTCGCCACCAACAGCGCCGGCCAGTGTTCGGCCATCTCCGACTACGCCCTGCGCCAGACTTGCCGCGCGCGGCTGGGCGGCGGCGACGCGGCCTGCAATTCGAT
>JACRCR010000108.1 GCA_016218925.1 Deltaproteobacteria bacterium
GCGGCGAGGAAGAACCACAGGTAGCCGAACACGAAGATGAACGGCAGGCCCAGCGGGACGTCCCAGAACGTCCAGTGCCAGCGCAGCACGTCGATGCGATTGAGGACGATCTCGATCAGCACCGAGAACAGCGACATACCCAGTGCAACCGCCATGCGGTTGTTGATGCCGAACATCTTCTGGTTGCGATCCTGCGGCAGCATCTTGGCGTAGACCATGCCGTGCAGCAGGAACAGCAGGTTGGTCTCGATGTTGACGCCGACCAGAACCTGGAACGAAGTCCTGCCGGTCTCCACCCACAGCGGCGCGATGCCGGTCCACGCCAGTATGCCGGAGTTCACGATCTCGTTGATCCAGTCGGCGAACCACAGGGCCAGGCCGGCGGCGACCACGTTCCATCGCTTGGCCTGAACCTCGTTCGCATAAAGGTAGGCGGTCAGAATCACCATGTAGACGATGGTCCACTGGAACCCCGACGGGTCTCGCAGTTGGGCCAGCGCCTCGCGGGTAGTAACGGTGAGGGAACCAGGATCGAGCGCCATGAGGATTCTCCCTTCTTCGCCGGCTGCTGCCGGGCTGTGTGCCAATGCGGCGCCGGTGGGCGGGCGATGTCGCGAGCAATGTCGCCCAAGGCCGAGCGCCGCCCGACCGCCGACGACAACGCCCATAGCAGCCGTGCACTCAGTGGACAATCGTGGTAGCCCACGCGCTCGTGACCCGCGCCTCCAACACCCCCCCTAGCGGCCCGGATCGGCACGCCGATGGCGTCGCGACCGCCGCTCCCAGCCGGCTCGCCCGCATCTTCGCGGCCGTGGTGGCCAGGCGCTGGCTGGTGGTGGCCTTCTACGCACTGGCGCTGATTCCGAGCGCCTGGCTGGCCACGCGCGTGGGCCAGGACAACTCGATCGATCGATTGATCGTCGCCACCGACCCCGATTACATCGCCACGCGCGAATTCGAGAAGGTGTTCGGCGGCGGAGAGTTCGCGCTGCTGCTGGCCGAGGCCGACGATCCGCTGGCGGCGGGAGTGGTCGAGCGGGTCGATCGCATCGAGCGGCGGCTGGCCGCGGTGCCACGAGTGAACGCAAACTCGGCGCTATCGGTGTACCGCAGAGCCAAGGCCGGGTTCGAATCCACGCCCGAGCAGGTCGCGGCGTTTCGCACCTTCGCCACCGGCACCGACCTGTTTCGCCGCCAAGGCCTGCTCGGTGACCACTACCTCGCCATCGGCGTGGTCCTGGACGTAAGCGATACCGAGCAGAGGCAGGCCGCGCTCGCAGGCGTCGACGCCGCGATCGCCGAAGTTGCCGCCGACCTCGGGCCGCTGACCGCGCTGACCAAACTCGGCCAGCCCTACGTCAACGCCTACCTCGACCACACCCAGCGCGGCGCATGGCGCTACTTCGTGCTGTTCACCGCCTTCGTGGTCGTGCTCAACATCGCGCTGTATCGCTCCAAGCGCACGCTGGCGGCGTTCCTGATCACGCTGGCGGTGTCGCTGGCGATGTCGGTCGGCTACATCGGGCTGGTCGGCGGGATGCTGACGATCGTCTCGCCGATGGTGCCGATGACGATCCTGGTAACCGCCACCGCCACGCTCGTCTACATCCACTCGCGCTTCGTCGAGTGCCCGCCCGAAACACCGCCCGCCGAGCACCAGATCTTCGCGCTCGAAAACAAGTTCGTCGGCTGCACCGCCTCGATGTTCGCCACCGCGGTCGGCTTCGCAGCGCTGATGGTGTCGGACATCCGCCCGATCCGCCAGATGGGCGAATGGGTAGCCGTGGGGCTGATCCTTACCTGGATCATCGTCTTCACGTTGTTCCCTGCGCTTCAGTCGATCCTGAAAACCCCCACGCAGCGCGAACGCGCGGTGGCCGGGCAGTGGTTCCTCGCCTTTGCGCAGTGGCTGCCGCGCGTGAGCTACCGGCTGCGCTGGCCGCTGGTACTGAGCGCGCTCGCACTGTGCGCGCTCGGCGCGGCGGCGCTGTTCGGCATCCCCGGCGCCGTCACGCCGATGCGGATTCTTACCGATCCGGTCGCCTACATGAGCCCTTCGGCGCCGCTGTACCGCGACATCCGGCGACTGGCCCCTTCGATCCCGGGTCTGTCGATCTCGCAGATCTGGCTGCGCGGCGCGGTCGGCAGCATGTCGGAGCCCGAGGTATTGTCGGGCCTCAACGCGTTCCAGCAGGCGCTCGAGCGCGATCCGGAAGTGGGATCGGTGGTCGGCCCGACTTCGATCCTGCGGATGATGCGCTATCTCGGCCGCGCCGGTGACGGCTGGCCGAGTGACCCCGACGGCCTCGAACAAGTTGCCGGCGATCTCGAAGGACTGCTCGGCGCCGAGCCGATGCTGCAGCGCTTCGTGCAGCCGCACTCGCTGGCGCAGGCGCAGCTCACCGTGATAACGCGCACCGCCGAGCACGAAGGCTTCCTGCATCTGGACGAAAGCGTGCGGCGCCTGTGGCAGGAAGCTGCCGCCGCTCACCCGGCGCTGGCCGATGTGCAGATGAGCATCGTCGGCCTTGCCCCGCTGCACGCCAAGATGGCGCAGAACCTGATACCGACCCTGGTCGAGAGCTTCGCGCTGACGGTAGTCGTGATCTTCACCGCCTTCCTGTTCGTGTTCCGCAGCGGCGCGGCCCGCCTGATGGCGATGATCCCCTCGCTGTTCGCGATCCTGGTGATGTTCCTGATCATGCGGCTGACCGGCATGACGCTGAACATCGCCACCATCCTGATCGCCTCCACGGTGCTGGGCACCTCCGAGAACGACCAGATCCATTTCTTCTACCACTTCCTGGAGCGGCGAAAGAACGGAACGGTGGAGCAGTCGCTGCAGCACACGATGATAATCGCCGGACGCGCGATCTTCTTCGCGACGCTGATCAACGCCGGAGGTTTTCTAGCCTTCGGGCTTGCCGAGCTTCCGCCGGTGCGCGAGTTCGGACTGCTCTCGGCGCTGGCCTTCGTACTGTCGATGATCGCCGATTTCACCGCGTTGCCAGCGGCGCTGTGGATCCTGTTTCGAGAAAAGCCCGACGGCGCCGAGCGTGGGGCGCCTTCAACGGATCGCTAGCCGCTCACGAAACGAAAGCCAACGCCGACTGACAGTCCGTTGAAAACCTCCGGACCGAGCCAGGCGTCGAGATTCGGGCCGAGATCGCCGCGCAAGACCGCAGAAATGGCGGTGCTATTTCGAGATTTCGCAACGAAGAGGTCCGCCCGAAGATCGGTGGCTGGCGACGGGAACCGGTTTTTCGACGGGCTGGTGACGCGTATGTTCGGCGTCAACTATTTGCGGGTGAACCGAAGTAGTTGTCGCCGATCACGCGTATCTCAGACAGCGGCGCCCTGCCGCGCAAGTCCACAGGGTCGCGACGTCCCCAGAGCGTTTCACATGCGGAACTCGCAACAACGCTCGATTCGTTTGCTTCGGCGAACTCGCTCGTACGGTCCTTCGACATGCTCGCCCACGCCGCCGAGTCTTTCGCGGCACGCGACAGCGCCGACTTCCTGCGGTTGAGCGCAGAGAGGATCTTTGGAGAGCCGCTTGCTGGTGACGCCGCGCGGTACACCGGTTCCTTGTGAACGCATCGCCGTTCGTAGGTGTTCGCAGGGGAAACCCCGCTGACTCTGGCGGCGTCGCTGGATTCCCTCGCACACGCGTCGCAGGTCGATGGCACCGAAGCCATCGAGAAGCCATCCCAACGGCCTCGCCGATCCGACCGCCGCGGGCTCGCAGCAGCGGGACATTGCGCCGCGCGCACGAAGCGCCGACGCACTACCTCGCCAATCCGACCGCCGCGGGCTCGCAGCAGCGGGACATTGCGCCACGCGCACGAAGCGCCGACGCACTACCTCGCCGATCCGACCGCCGCGGGCTCGCAGCAGCGGGGCATTGCGCCGCGCGCATGGAAGCGCCGACGCACTACCTCGCCGATCCGACCGCCGC
>JACRCR010000004.1 GCA_016218925.1 Deltaproteobacteria bacterium
CATCTTGAAAAACCGGGAATTTCTCCTTCAGGTCGTCGCCACAGCAGTTTTCGGGCTGGCATTGCCGCTGACCGCCGCCCCGGCGCACGCGCAGGGGCCGACGCCCGAGCAGATGGCCCAGATCATGAAGATGCAGCAGTGTATGGCCGGCATGGATCCTGGGGTGATGGAGAAGCTCGAAGGGCGCGGCAAGAAGTTCGAGGCCGAGGTGAAGGCGCTGTGCGCGGCCGGCAAACGCGACGAGGCGCAGAGCAAAGCGATTGCCTACGGTCGCGAAATGGCGGCCTCCGACGAGATGAAGGCCATGAAGAAGTGCGGCGACATGGCCAGCCAGATGATGCCGCGGTCGGCCGCCAGAGCGACCGGCGACGGCGGATCGGGCGGCGCCGCCGGCAACATCTGCGACGAGCAGTAGGCGCAACGCCCGCCGCCGGTGTCATCGACAGCGCCTCTACGTGAACGGGCGTCCGAGGCTGCGGGCGCCGGCGGCTACTCCAGCAGCGCCATGATGTCTTCGCGCGTGACCGACGCGGCTGCCGCGGCGGTGCCCGACAGCGCGGCTTCGGCGATCTGCCGCTTGCGGCGCTGAAGATCGATCACCCTCTCCTCCACCGTATCCTTGGCGACCAGCCGATAGACGATCACCGGACGGTCCTGGCCGATACGGTGGGCACGGTCCGCGGCTTGATCCTCAACGGCCGGATTCCACCACGGATCGAGCAGGAACACGTGGTCGGCGGCGGTCAGGTTGAGGCCGGTGCCGCCGGCCGTCAGCGAGATCAGCAGCACCGGCGGTCCTTCGGTGCTTTGAAACGCATCGACGACGGCGCCGCGGTCGCGCGTGCTTCCGTCCAGGCGCGTGAAGCCGATGCCGCGCTCGGTGAGGTGCGGCTCGACACGGTCGAGCAGGCCGGTCCACTGAGAGAACACCAGCGCCTTGTGGCTGTCGGCGACGACGTCGTCGAGCGCATCGCACAGCGCTTCGATCTTCGATGAGGTCGGCGCCTGACGGCCCGGCAGCAGGCCCGAGTGACACGCCGCCTGGCGCAGTCGCAGCAGCGCTTCCAAGGCGGCCAGCACGCTGGAGCCGTCGGCGAGCTGGCGAACGATATCGGCGCGCGAGGCCATCCGGATCGCGTTGTAGATGGCGCGTTCCTCGCCATCGAGTTCGCAGTAGAGCACGGCCTCGGTGCGCGGCGGCAGTTCGGTAGCGACCTCGCGTTTGAGACGCCGCAGCAGGAACGGACGAATGCGCCGGCGCAGCCGCTCGGTCACCGCGACGTCGCCCTCGATCATCGGTTTCTCGTAGCGTTCTCCGAAGTCGCGCCTGCCGCCGAGCAGACCGCGATTGGTGAAGTGCATCTGACTCCACAACTCGTCGGGACGGTTCTCGATCGGCGTGCCCGACAGCGACAGCCGGAAACCCGCGCGCAGCCGGTAGGCGGCACGCGCCACCTGGCTGTCGGGATTCTTGATGGCCTGGGCCTCGTCGAGCACGATGATGTCCCAATCGGCCTCGGCCAGCGTGTCGATGTCGCTGCGCAGCGTGGCGTAGGTAGTCAGCGTGACGTCGGCGTCGCCCAGTGCGCGGCCGGGACCGTGATAGAGGCCAACGGAGAGGCCTGGTCGGAAGCGCTCGATCTCGCGGGTCCAGTTGTGGATCACGCTGAGCGGGCACACCACCAGCGTGTGTCCCCTGAGCACGCACAGGGCCTGGATGGTCTTTCCCAGCCCCATGTCGTCGGCGAGGATCGCGCCGAGTCCGGCGTCGCGCAGCCGCGCGAGCCACACGACGCCGGTGGCCTGATAGTGGCGCAGTTCGCCGTTCAGATCGGGACATATCTTGGCGACCGCCGCCGCGGTGGCAGCGTCGGTTGTTGCCGGCGCCGCCGGTCCAGCCGGCAATGTGGCCTCGCTCGGCGTCGCGACGCCGCCGCGCACAGGCTCCGCAGCCGTCACCGCTTCGAGCAACGGTCGCAGCCGCGCCAACTCGAAAGGCTCGGGCGAATCGAGCGCCTCGCACAGTTCACCGAGGATCGGCAGCGCCGCCTTCGGCACTTTTCCTTCGTTCTCGTCGCGCGCCGCGAGCAGGTCGGCGACCAGGTGGCCGTAGAGATCCAGCCACCCTGCGGGAATGCGCGCGAAGCCGCCGTCACTGAGCGGCACCAGTCCGATACCGTCGTGCCACGCCGCGACCACTGCATCGGCCGACGCGGTCGCCCTCCCGGCCCGCCGCGACCTGTCCCTGCCACGTCTGGCGCGGCCGCCGGGAGCCTCGAAGATCAACGTGAATTCCTCACCCCTGACGCTCAGGCGGGGCGCGAGTTCGACGTGTCGATTGGCGCCGCGTAAAGCCCGGCCGGGCGTACCCTCGGTGCGTGCGCGGCCCGAGTCGAACGCGTCGAGGTCGGAGAGGAAGCGCGCCGCGTCGACCGCGGGGAAGTGCACGCGCCGCCCCGGCGCAAGATTGAGTTCGTCGCGCAGGCGCAGCAGCAGCGCTCTCTCCTTCTTCTCGTCGCGGCGCGGAACGTCGCCCTTGAGGTGTTTGAGCCGCCCGTCATCGACGCGCGCCACCGGCGGATCTCCATAGACCAGCAGCGGCAGTACATCGATGCCGTGTTCGCCGCTGCGGCGATCGGGGAAGTCGATCTCGAACTTGATCCACGGCTCGAGCGTGAGCTGATGCTTGGGAAGGCGCTTGGTCTTGATCTCGACCGATATGTGGCGCTCGAGCTCGGGGATCACGGTGCCGACGAGGTCGGCCATCTGCCCGGAACCGAACACCTTGCGGAACGGCAGACGCTCCCAGGTGTCGCCGAAGCGTGCGTGGGCGCCGAACGGATGCAGCGTGTCTCCGCTTCTCAGTACCCCGGGCGCGACGATCTCGGTGACCGCGGGGTCGGGTTCGACCACGACCTCGACCGCGCCGTCGGCAGCGTCGATCACACGCGCTCTGGGGAAGAGCGGTTCGCGCGAGGCTCGAACGCTCTTTCCGTCCAGCATGAGGTCGGTTACGCCGACCAGCGCGGGCAGCAGCGCGGTGGCCTTGTCGAAAGAGAGCGGCGCTTCGAGCAAGCGCCCGATCATGCGGTCCAGCGTCAGGTCGCCGTGGGTCGGCGCGAATGTCAGCTCGGGGTTGCCACGCGCGATCAGATCGACGATCGGCTGCTCCAGACGCCGCGGCGGCGCACCGGCGTCGACCAGGAAACGCTCGAGGATCAGGCCGCGCGGTCCGTGACTGAGCTGGTAGCGGACGTGGCCGTTGCGCTCGTCGGTGTGGAACAACTTGTCGGAGGCGTCCTTCGAGCGTGTCAGCGCGATCAGGCAGGCGGCGACGTGTTCGCAGACCTCGAAACGCCCGCGACAGTCGCAGTCCCACTCTTCGTCGTCGGGATACAGCGTGGCGGTGGGCGCGATCAGGTTCCCGTGCGACGGCACGCGGAACGTCCACATGTCCGGTTCGCGCGTCTGCCCGGCTACCGCGCCGGCGCGAGCGAGTTCCACGCCCTTCGACCACAGCCCCACCGGACACGCGGCCTTGGCGGCGTCGAACAATCTCTTCCAGTTCACGTCACCGGTCATTTCAGGCATGGGTGATGCGACGATAGATGCGCACGAGTTCGCGGGGAAGCTCGGTGATGTCGTCTATGATCGCGTATCGCGAGGTCGGGCACATGTCGCCGAGGTAATCGTGGCCGGCCGGATCGACGGTGATGCAGAAAGTCTGCATGCCGCGCTTTTCCAGTTCTCGCAGTGCCTGCATGGTATCCCGGATCCCGTAAACGTTGGAACGGCGGTCATCCCCGTAGTCGAAGTCCTGTGGAAAACCGTCGCTGAGCAGGATCAGGTGCCGGGCGCGTGCGGTGGTGCGCGCGAGTTTCTCGCCGGCGTGGCGCAGCGCCGCGCCCATGCGCGTCGAGCGCTTGGGGCGGATGCCGCCGAGGCGGCCTTTGACCTTGTCGCTGAGGCGTTCGGCGAACGACTTGACCTGGTAGACCTCGACGTTGTCGCGGCCATGGCCGGAAAAGCCGTAGATCGAGTAGGCGTCGCCCATCTCCTCGAGCACCTGAGCGAGCACCACCAGCGTGTCCTTGGTCAGGTCGATGACGCGGCGGGGGGCCGGGCCGGTGGCGGCGGCTTCGAGGGGCAGGGGCTCGTCCGTCGAAGCGCTCATGTCGATCAGGAATAGCGTGGCCACGTCGCGCTCTTCGGGCTTGCGCGCGACATAGAGGCGGTCGCTCGGGGTGCGGCGCGTGCGGCGATCGGCGTGGGCTTCCACGAGCGCGTTGAGGTCGAACTCTTCGCCGTGCTCCATGCGCGGAACCCGGCGAAGCTGCTGGGGCCTGAGCAACTGGAAGTCGCGCTTGATCTGCTGCACCAGTTCGTCGGAGCGATCCAGCGCCTGCGCAAAGTACTCGCCGGCGTCTTCTTCGCCGTCGAGTTCGTGCAGCCGGCACCAGCGCCTGCGGTAGTCGCCGATGCGGTGATCCCATTCGTCGTAGAAGAAGTCCCCGCCGGCGGCCTGGCGGGTCAGCCAGGCGCGTATCGCTGCGACGTCTCCGCTGGCGATCTTGTCGCGCAGCGCGCGCAACTGGTCGGCGGGTACCTTGCCGAGCAGGTCGGTGATGTACAGCCCGAGGCCTTCCTCGATGCTGCCCTGGGCTTCGGTGATCTTCAGATCGCCGCCGCGCTCGAGCATCGAGCGCAACTCTTCCAGGCTCAGCGGCCTCCCGGCGCCGGGCGGCATGCCGTCGTCGTCGCTGAGCTCGAGTTTGAGGCCGGTCTCGGCGGTCTGGTCGGCCAGCGCGCGGGTCGGATCGGGGCGCCAGGGGGCGGTGTTCTCGCCGCGCGCGCCGCCCTCGAGGTGCTCGAACGGATCGACGACGGTGGCGCCGCCCATGTCGGTGAAATCGACCTCGTCGCCGTCGCCGCCGTCGCCGCCGCGTGCCTCGGCGAACGCGAGGCTTCCGTAGTACGCGATGGTCAGGCTCGCGCTGTCGTAGACGCTGGCCTCGGGTGCGCGCAGCAACTCGACGCTCGAAACCAGGAACTCGCCCTGCGCGCGAAGGCGCGGTTCGAGTTCGGTTACCTGCCGGCAGCCGACGCTGAGGTGAAACAGCGCGTCCAGCAGCCGTTCGTCGTAACGGTCCTGAGCGCCGGGAACGATGGTGGCGGCGTAGTCGCGGCCGAGCCGCGCCAACTCGCCGCGCAGGCCCGGGAAGTCGCGCCCGAGCGCGGCGTCGATGCGCACGCCGTCGAGCATCACGAACAGCGCGCTGGCCAGCAGCGGATTGGGAAACCGCGCCAGGAAGCCGGCGACGTCGCGCGCGCCCGGATCCTGGTCCGCGCTGCCGTCCTCGTCGCAGGGCGGCGTCCAGCCGCGCCGTTCCAGTTCGTCCAGATCGAACGCGTAGGTGCCGTATTCGTAGCGACCGGCGATGTGCGAGGCGATGATCTTGTAGAGCGCCTGGTTGTCTTCGAAGGTCGCGAACAGGTCGATGCGCTCGGGAAGCCGCAAGGCCGGGTCGTCGGCCCCGGCCAGCGGCGGTCGCATCCACAGGCCGGGCGCTGCGCTGAGTTGGAAGGAACGGCGCGACATCATCGTCAGATAGCGCCGCAGCATGCCTTCGACTTCTTCGAACGAGACCGCGGCGCTGCGTTCGACCAGCAGCTTGTGCGAGGTACGGCTTTCGAGGTGGAAGTGCGCGAGCGCGGCCTCGCGGTGGTTGCCGGCCAGTTCGAGGCCGCGCTCCACCCACAGCGCCACCCCGTCGCGGCCTCCCTGTTCGATCGCCCGGTCCATCGTGCGCAGATAGGCGCACAGCATCGCGGGCGCATGTTCTCCCACGCTGCGGGCGTGGCTCAGCAGGATAGGCAGTTCGATGGCGGGAACGCCGTGCAGGATGCCGGGCAGCAATGCGATCGCGTCGGGCAGGCCTTCGTCGCCCACCGCTGCCGCGGCCAGCGCGAGCAGCTCGACCGCGAGATCTTCGCCGACACACGCGGCCAGCGCCGGTACGACTTCGAGCATCCGCCTGGCATGCGCGGCGCTGGTGTACGCGGCGCCGGCACACAGCATCATCGCGCTCGATGCCGCGCGCGGCGACAGGCGGGTCAGCGCCGGCGGGACTTCGGGCGGCTTGGGGCTGCGTCCGGCGGTGCCGATGGTGGCTATGAGTTCGGCCCAGGCATCGACCGCGCCGGCGTCGAGCAGCGGCATGAGGCGCGAACTCGAAGCGAGCAATGCTTCGGCCAGGAACTCGCTGCGCCAGCCGCCGCGTGCGAGCAGATCGAAGGCGGCGTCTCTCCAGGCCTCGATCAACGGCGCCGCAGGGGCGGCATCGGGCGAAGACTTGGCGGCGGCTTCCAGGAAGGCGGTGGCGAGGCGACGCGAGCGCGCCGCCAACGCGCGCACGGTCTGCGACCACTCGCGGCGAACCTCGTCGCTCCACCCGGCTACGGCGCCGGGCTCCAGCTTCAGGAAGGCCAGTGTGATGTCGCGCGACGCCGCCGGATCCTGTGTGACGTCAGCGAGCAGTTCCTCCCAGACGCGGTAGACCTCGTCGCCGGTTTCGGCGGCGCCCGCGGCCTGCACCACGAAGGCATGTGCGAGACTCACCGATTGCGCCGCAGCGGCGTCGCCGCGCTCGAGTATGCTGCGGCGAAGGTCCTCGGGAAGGCGATCCAGTACGGCCAGGGCGCGAGCCCCGTCGACACTGTCGCGAAGATGACGGCTTTCAATCCAGGCGCGGGAACCGGCCACGGCCGCGTGCTACGCGAAGATCGCGCTGACCAGTTCGGCGATCGCCGACTGGGTCTGTCGATCGTCGCTCAGGGCCCGAACCACCGTGGCTTCGCAGGCCCGATGCGTCGACATGCCCTGGGCGATGAGCTGCCCCGCGTAGACCAGCAGGCGCGCCGATACGCCTTCTTCCAGGCCGCTCGACTTCAGTTCACGGACACGTTCGCCGAGGTGGGCCAGATCCATCGCGACGTCCATCGCCACGCCGCTCTCGTGGGCGATGATCTGGGCTTCCTTGTCGCGCGGCGGGTAGTGGAATTCGAGGGTGACGAAGCGCTGCCGCGTCGAGGGCTTGAGGTCCTTGAGGACCGACTGATAACCGGGGTTGTAAGAGACCACCAGGATAAAATCGGGATGCGCGGTGACGATCTGCGCGAGCTTGTCGATCGGCAGGATGCGCCGGTGATCGGTCAGCGGATGGATCAGCACCATCGTGTCTTTGCGCGCCTCGACGATTTCGTCGAGGTAGGCCATGGCACCGACCCGTACGGCCTGGGTCAGAGGGCCGTCCATCCATATCGTCTCGTCGCCGCGTACCAGGTAGCGGCCGACCAGATCGCTGCCGGTGAGGTCTTCGTTGCAGGCCACGGTGATGAGCGAGTTGGGCCGCTCGGACGTTTCGGGCAGGAGCTTCCACGCCATGTACTCGACGAAGCGGGTCTTGCCGCAACCGGTGGGGCCCTTGAGCAGCACCGGCAGCTTGCGGAGGAACGCGGCCTCGAAGACCTCAACTTCGTCGCCGAGCGGAAGGTAGTAGGGAGCTTCGCTCATCGTGTTGCTAGCGCTGCACGCCGAGGTAATCCATTACGCTGCCGTCGGCGGCATCGACGAGGTCGAGATGGATCCCTGCGGCGAGGCCCTTGTCGGCGGCCAGCTTGGCCAGTTTACCGTTCATGCCGGACTTGAATTTTTCCAGCGCGAACGGCGGCATCTGCGCCATCGGGAACCCGGCCAGCAGCACGCGGCAGTCGCCGTCACCGGTCCACTGGAACGACTGCACGTGGGATCCGATGATCGCGTGCGAGCCGAGCATCGCGTCGGTTTCGCGCTGGAGATCGCTGGTGGCGTTGCTCGGTTTGGGCGTGGCATCGGCCGGCGCGCCCATGCCCATGCCCGGCATGCCCGGTGGTGCGCCGCCGGGCATCTGTCCGCCCGAGGCCGGAGCGCCATCTTCCGGCTGCCGAGGCGTGCCTTGCAGATCGGCGATCGCGTTGTCGATGTGCTTCTGCTGCTCGGGGGAGTCGGCTAGCGCTCGCGCGCGCTGCAGCTCCGTCAGAGCCTCTGCGTCGTTGCCCGCCTTCTGCAGACCGATGGCCAGGTTGAAGTGGGCCTGGAGGAACTTCGGATCCTTCTCAATCGCGACGCGGTACTTGGCGATGGCGTCGTCGGTGCGATCCTGGAACAGCAACGCCGACCCCAGATCGGTGATTGCGCTGGGATCGTCGGGAGACTTGGTGAGGAACGCTTCGAAGCGCTTCTGCGCTTCCACGAAGTCGCCGGCATCGTATGCGATGTTGGCCGAGATCCTCAGGCCTTCGATGTTCGCGGGATCCAGCGCCAGCAACTTGTCGAGCGCCTGCTGGGCGGATTGAGAATAGCTGGGGTTGATCGCGCTGGCGCGATAGCGCGCCCTGGCCAGGCGCTGCCAGGCATCGACGCTCTGCGGACTCTTCTCGGCCTCGGCCGTGAGTTGCGCCAGGAAGTCGGTGACTTCCTGGGGAAGCTCGATGCTCGGATGTCCTTCGGGAAGGTCCTGGGGGGCGCCGCCGGCGTCCTGCTCGCCCCGCGGCATACCTGGATTCCCCGACACCGCGCGCGAAGGCGCCTGGTTGCCTCCGGTGGCGAACAAGAACGCGCCGCCGCCGGCGGCGAGCAGCAGCAGGAACACCGCGACCGCGGGAATCGGAAACGCCGCTGTCTGCTGCACCGGCGCGGTCGCGGCCGGGCGCGGCGGGGCAGCCGCGCCGCTGGTTAGAGCCGCTCCGCAGGAAGTGCAGAATTTCAGCTCTCCGCCGCGCGGCGCGCCGCACTGGGTACAAAAGTCGTTCAGCGCCTGGTTGGCCATGGGTCTTGCTCAACTCGGTCGGTAACGCGGCCGATCGCACGCTTGCTCAGCGTCGAATCCTTTCACATTCGCTGGCGAGACAGAAATCTTTGGCGTGATCGGGGGAGGGAGGCGCAGAGGGCGCGAGATGCGAAAATCGTGGTGCCGGGGCCGGCCTTCAATGGCGGCCGACCCCGGCACCGAGCAGCAAGGCTCAGGACTTCTTCTTGGCCTTGATCTCTTCGTCGATGATCGACTTGTAGAGTTCGAACGAACGGCCAGCCGGCTGCTTGCCGTTGATGTAGAAGGTCGGCGTGCCGCGCACTCCCACCGTTCCGGCCTGCTTCATTTCGTCGGTGACGGCGCTGGCGGTCTCGGGCGCCGCCAGGTCGGTCTTGAACTTCTCGAGGTCCAGACCGAGCTGCTTGGCGATTTCCTGGTACTTGTCGTCCGACAGCGCGCGCTGGTTCTCGAAGAGCTTGTCGTGCATCTCCCAGAACTTGCCCTGCTTGCCCGCCGCCACCGCGGCTTTGGCCGCAGGCATCGCGTTGGGGTGGAAAGGCAGCGGGTAGTTCTTGAAGACGAATTGCACGTCGTTCGGATAGGCCTGGAGGATCTGGTGGACGAGGTCCTTGGCCTGGCTGCAGAACGGGCACTGGAAGTCCGAGAACTCGACGATCGTCACTGCCGCGTCCTTGGGGCCGGTCGTGGCCGAGTTCCCGACAGTCACATCCCAGCGCTTGTTGGGATCCGGCGCGTCGGCCGCGGGTCGTGCCGCAGGAGCGGACGCGACCTTGGTCGCGAGTTCCTTCTGGGACTTGGCGAGGTCATCGAGCTTGGTGACCACGTCTTTTTGCTGGGCCTCCATCCGATCGACGGCTGCTTTGATGTCGCTGACTTGTTGCGGATCGGTACAGGCCGAGAGCGCCAGAGCGCTGAAGGCAGCCAGCGAGAGAACTGCACGGGTGGACTTGGTCATTTCTTCCTCCGGTCGGTTGTTACCTGCTACGAACGGTTCTTCGAGCAGGACACTTCTATTGCAGAACGACAAAAGGGGGACCGCCACGTTGGGCGGCCCCCCTCGCGAAAACGAGTCGCGGCACGCGAGCGCGCCGCGACTTCTCCTATGACTTCTTCTTGGCCTTGATCTCTTCCTCGATCATCGACTTGTACAGATCGAACGAGCGCCCGGTCGGGATCTTGCCGTTGATGTAGAAAGTTGGCGTGCCGCGCACGCTGGCCTTTGCGGCCTCCTTCATCTCGTCGGCGATGAACGCCGCCGTCTCGGGCGACTCCATGTCGGTTTTCAGCCGATCCACGTCGAGGCCGATTTCCTTGCCCCAGATCGCGTACTTGTCGGGACCCAGCTCTTTGGCGTTCTGGAAGATCTTGTCGTGCATCTCCCAGAACTTGCCCTGCTTTCCGGCAGCCACGGCGGCCTTGGCCGCAGGCATCGCGTTGGGATGGAACGGCAGCGGGAAGTTCTTGAAAACGAATCTTACGTCGTTCGGGAAGGCTTTGAGAACCTGATCCACCAAACTGGTGGCTTGTGAGCAGAAGGGTCATTGGAAGTCCGACCACTCCACGAACGTGACGACAGCGTCGGCGGGGCCTTTCGTGAACGAATTGCCTACCGAGACGTCGTAGCGCTTGTTGGGGTCGGGGGCTTCGGCCGCGGGCTTGGCCCCGCCGGTACCGGCTTTCGCCAGGATTTCCTTCTGGCTCTTGGCGAGCTCATCGAGCTTGGTCAGGACGTCTTTTTGTTGGGCCTGGATCTCGTCCACCTTGCTCTTCATCTGACTGACTTCCTGCGGGTCCACGCAGGCTGCCAGGTAGACGCTCAGCACGGCGGCGAAAGCCGTGGCCGCTTTAGCCGATCTGCGCATTCGTACCTCCGGTTTGTGCACTGTTGGCGATGGGGAGGCATTGTTTAGGCGCCTGGGCGGGGTGTCAAGGCGGATTTCCCCGAAGCGCGCGGCGCGACCCGGGCCTCGACCGGGCCGGCGTTGGCCCGGCGCGGCGCGTCCACCTTCGACCCCGAGGGCTCGCACCTATGGTGGCGCTGGCGTTTCGCTGCTATGCACTGACCCTCGTGCCGTCCGCCCAGACCACTGAGCCGTCCATTTCCTCGGGTGCTTCCTCGGGTGCGCGCCGCGCCGCCAGCACGCTCGCCAAGGTGGGTGTGTCGGCGCTCGCGCTGGGGATCGTGTGGCGCGAGGTCGATTCGGCCGCGTTGGTGCGCGTCTTCGCGCAGACCAACCCATGGACGGTGGGGCTGGTGCTGATCATCTATCTGGCCGGTCAGGTGCTGACGGCCTATCGCTGGAAGTTCATTTCGCAACGGCTCGGATTCGACCGCTCGCTGCGCGAAATGACGCGGATCTATTTCATCGGGATGTTCTTCAACCTCTTCGGGCCATCCACCCTTGGCGGCGACGTGGTGCGGTCGCTCTACCTCGGCGCTTCGGACGGACGCCGCGCGGTGGCTTTCAATACGGTGATCTTCGACCGCGTCTCCGGGCTGGCGATGCTGGTCCTGGTTGCGGTGGCAGCGATCGCGCTGTTCGGGCGCTTTGGCTTGCCGTGGCCGGTGGTGGCGGTGGCGGTGGCGGCCGGCGTGGCGCTGACAGTGGGCTGGTGGGTGGTGCCGCCGCTGGCGCGCCGGGTCCTGGCCCGCGATAGCCGCTGGCTGCGCCTGATAGAGCAGGAACTCGGACCTTTCTGGGGCGACCGCCGTCTGATCCAGCGGGCGGCCTGGGTGTCGGTCGGCTTCCACGTGCTGCAGGTCCTGTCGCTGATCCTGCTCGGCAGTGCGATATCGATGCGCGTGGATTGGCGTTACTACTTCATCTTCCATCCGCTGGTGACGGTCCTCAGCGCGCTGCCTCTGACTCTGGCGGGGCTCGGCATTCGCGAAGGCGGCTATCTGTGGTTCCTGCACCGCCAAGGCGTCGATGACGAGACGGCGGTAGCGTTCGGCCTGTTGTGGTTCGTGGTGCTGACGGTTTCGTCGCTCACCGGAGGTCTCGTGTATCTCGCCGGAGGCACCGCCGTTCCTGCTCTGCGTGGAACCAGGACCGACGTGGAGCGCGCGCTCCCGGAGTGAGGCTGCTGCGTCGTCTCTCCACCGGCCGGGGCGAGTGCCCGGTGCCGCGGCGCTTGCCCCGCACGCCCTCCCCGCTCATATTGCGCGTTTCGCGCCCGCGGTAGGCGCTGCGTCCCCGGTACATCGCGGGCGTCGCCGCTTCGGCGCATTCCACACTGCAGGGGTCCCGTAATCATGAAGAAGGCGCTCATCACGGTCGTGAAGACCCTACTGACCATCGGCATCTTCGTGTCGCTCTTCGCCGAATTCGGCGGCGGCACGGTGGCGGTGTCACGCAGCGGATTCGCGGACGGGACCATCTTCTACAAGGCCAACCCCGCGATGCCAGGGCTGGTCGGCCGTATGAAGGCCCGGCTCAGCGGTTCGACGCTTCCCGACCCTCACGTTGCGCTGGCAGGGGACGACGTCTGCACTCTGGCGATCAAGGGCGAGACGGTCTTCGTTCGCACCGAGGCCGGCGAGATCGTCAAGCTGCGTGCCACGCACAACTGCGTGGACGGCAAGCTCGCCCAGGTGCTGGCCGGCGCCGACGACGATCGCAAGGTGCCGCTTGCCGAGACCTCCGGTACCACCGTGTGGGTGGAGAAGCAGGGCGTTCAGCGCGTGCCGATGACGGCCGCAGATCTGTGGACCGAGGTGCGCGCACTGGACCTGGGCGTCTTCATTCCGTGGGTGGCGTTCGCCACCTTCATCAAGTTCCTGGGCATCCTTGCCAACATCCTTCGCTGGCAGGTCCTGCTCAAAGGCCAGCAACTCCACTTCACGTTCGGATGGCTGACCTCGAGTTATTTCGTCGGACGTTTCTTCGGGATCGTGATGCCGTCGACGCTCGGTCTGGACGGCTGGCGCCTCTACGACACGATCCGTGAGTCGCGCAAGCCCGTCGAATGCACGACCGTACTCGCCATCGAGCGTATCATCGGGCTGGTCGGCCTGCTGGCGACGATCCTGCTCTTCATGCCGTTTGCGGACCTGAAGGGGCGCGACCTCGCCGACATCGTCGAGGCGATGGCAGTGCCGCTCGGAGGCGGGCTGCTGTTCGGCATGTTGCTGCTGCTGCGACCGGAGTTGTTTGCGCCGCTGATCCGCCTGGTGCCGGTGGCCAAGATCCGCAAGTTCCTCGACAACACCATTCACAGCGCGACCGCCTACTCGAGCCAGCGCGGCGCGCTCGTGATCGCGCTGGCTTGCGCCGTGTTCGCGCAGATCACCACGATGGCCATGTATTTCGCCAACGCGATGGCCCTGCAGGTGGAGGGCGTCTCGGTGCTGCAGGTGTTCTACGCGGCGGCGGTGATGACGCTCGGCACCTTCATCACGCCCACCGCGGCCGGTGAAGGCGTGCGCGAGCTGGTCTTCGTCGAACTGCTCGGCGGCCACGTGCCTGCTGCCAAGGCCTTCCTGATCGGCCACGTCGGGTTCTGGATCGAGAAGCTTCTGCTGTCGTTCCAGGGCGGCATTTTCCTGATCTGGGCGCCCAAGTCCTACCAGCGCGTGACCCGGGAGGACTTAGAACGTCTCAAACTGGAGACCGCCCGCGGCTGACCTGACCTCGCGGCGCCCGGCGTCCTCGCCGCTTGGCCGCGCGAGCGCTTTCCTGACCGGCGGCGCCTTCCTATACTCGCGACGTGTTGTAAGACCTGCCGATGCCAGCGACTTCCATCGCCTCCTCGCTCGACCGCGAGGATGGTTCCAGCGCGCGCTCCGATGATGCGCGGTTTCACGCCGCGCAGGCGGTAAGGGCGTACTATCGCCGCACCGCCTGGGACTTTCATCTGGTCTGGTCCCCATGCGATTTTCACTTCGGTCTCTATGAGGACGGCTGCGTCACGCACCGGGCGGCGTTGCGCAACACCAACCGCCTGCTCGCCGACTTGGCCGGCGTAGGCGCCGGCTCGCGCGTGCTCGATGCCGGTTGCGGGGTCGGCGGCACTACGTTGTGGCTGGCGCGCGAGCGCGGGGCCGAGGTCACCGGGGTCACGCTGGTGCCCGAGCAGGTGGAGATCGGACGCCGCCGCGCCGAGCGCGGGGGCCTGGCCCATCTGGCCGAATTCCGCGAAGCCGACTACACCGACACTGGACTCGAGCCGGCGTCGTTCGATGCGGTGGTGGCGGCCGAGAGTCTCTGCCACGCGCCCGACAAGGCGGCCTTCTATCGCGAAGCTGCGCGGCTGCTCAGGCCCGGCGGTCGTCTGGTGATGACCGAGTACATGCGGACCCCGGACATCACTGCTGCCGATGATGCGAGGTTGCTCGACGAGTGGCTGGCGGGCTGGGCGCTCGCGGGCATCGACACCGCCGACAGTCATCGCGGCTACGCGAAGGCGGCAGGCTTCGACGAGGTGCGCGTCGAGGATTGCAGCGAGCGCTTTCGCCGCTCGCTGCGCCGTCTCTACCTGGTTTCCGGCGCGGGCTATCCGCTGGCCTGGATCGCCTGGCGGCTGGGAATCCGCGACGACGTCCAGCACGGCAACGTGGTCGGCAGCATTCGTTTCTACCAGGCGCTGCGGCGCCGCAGCTGGTCATACGGTTTGCTGACCGCCACCAAACCGGCAACACCCGAGGCGCGCTGATGCCTGCGTCCGGCGCGCTGCGTCCATACGTCTGCTCCGGCGTGCTGCGACGGCTGGGTGCGGATCCCGAGTCTGCCCTTTCCTGCGACGTCGAGGAGATCAGCGCCGCCGCGCTATTTGCCGACGTTGCCGACTCGACCCGTACTGTCGAGAGCCTTGCCGAGCGCGGGCGCGAGGGCGCCGAACGGTTCTCGGTTCTGCTGAGCGCGTACTTCACCAAGTTGATCGACACGATGGAGCAGTTCGGCGGCGAGGTGCTGAAGTTCGACGGCGACGCGGTGCTCGCGATCTGGCGGGTGTCGGGCACTGGCGCGCTGGCCGACGCCGCACGCCGCGCCGGGGCCTGCGCCTTTGCGTTTCAGGACGCCGCACCGATGCTCGCGTCCGGCAGCGAAGGCCGGCTGCAGCTGCGCGCTGGCGTCGGCGCCGGCCCCGCCTCGATCGTGCATGTGAGCGACGGCGTGCGCCGCAGCGAGATGTTCATGGTGGGCCCGGCGTGGGTCGAGACGCTGGAGGCCTCAAAAGCGGCTGAACGCGGTGGGGTCGTCCTCGGCGGACAGGCCACCCGTGTTCTCGGGCTGGATGACTGCGCGGGCGACCGGGCGGCGGTGAGGGCGGCGATGAGGGCCGGGCTATCCGAGACCGCGCTGCCGCCGCCGCCGCGCGATCCGCGCAGCGAGATCGATGCCTCGGTGGCGTCGGCGCTCTCGCACTACGTTCCGCGTGTGGTTCGGTCCCGCAGCCTCGAGCAGCAGAGCCAGTGGCTGGCGGAGCTGCGCACGCTCACGACGGTGTTCATCGGTCTGGGGCTGGACGGAATCGAAGTCGATTCGCGTCTGTTCGGCGCGGTGTCCGCGGTCTTGCAGAGCATCGCCCGCTTTGGCGGAGACGTCGCTCGCGTCGGCGCGCATGGCAACGGGGTCGCGGTGCTGACCGCTTTCGGATTGCCGCCTCACGGACACGAAGACGACGCCGATCGTGCCTCCCGGGCCGCGATGGCAGTGCGCGACGAGCTCGCCGGCAGCGGGATCGAAGTGTCGATCGGAGTGACTACGGGCAGGGTCTTCTGCGGGCCCGTGGGCAGCAGCGTCCGTCGCGAGTACACGATGATCGGCGACGCGGTCAACGTCGCTGCGCGGCTGATGAACGCGGCCCGCGGAGAAGTGCTGTGTGACGCCGAGACACGCCAGGCCTCGCGAGGACGCGTGCGCTTCGGACCTGTGCGGGTGCTCGAGCCGCGAGGCCACAAGGGGGCGGTGCAGGTCTTCGAGCCGATCGGTTACGGACAGGTGAGGCGGCCTTCGGGCGTGGCGCTGGTCGGACGCGACAAAGAGTGCTCGCAACTCGTCGATGCACTACGCGATCTCGAGAGCGCCGGCCGGGGAGGCGTGGTCGCGATCGAAGGCGAGGCCGGCATTGGCAAGTCGCGCCTGGCGTTGTTCGCGGCCGATGCGGCGCGCGAGCGCGGCGTGGACGTGGTGAGCGGCGGCAGCGATTCCACCGAGAGTCAGGTTCCGTTCCATGCGTGGCGCAGGGTCGTGGTCGCCGTTCTGGGTCTGTCGATGCCGGGCGACGGCGGTAGCGACACCGCCGACTCCGATCCTAGCGCTGCCGATGTCGAGATTGCGGCTCTCGAAGAACGGCTGGTGCGGCTCTCTGGAATGGAGGCGCAGCAGGTCCGCCGCATGGCTCCGTTGCTCGGTGTCGTGCTCGGGACCCAGTTCGACGACAACGGATGGACGGCCAGGCTGTCACCCAGAGCGAGGGTCGAGCAGACCACGGCGCTGGTCCTGCGCATCCTGTTCGGACGCCGGCAGTCAGCACCGGCGCGCGACCAGTCGGCTCCAGCGGGCAGGGACGCGCGACTGGTGGTGGTTCTCGAGGACGCGCACTGGTTCGACGCACCATCGTGGTCGCTGCTGAGCACGGCCGTGCAGGCCTCGTCTTCGTTGCTGTTCGTGGTTACTTCGAGACCGAACCTCGGCGTCGAGTACCGGAGCCTGCTCTCGGGCCCGCAGGTTCGTCACGTTCTGGTGGAGGGCCTGGACAGCGACTCCATCTCGACGCTGGCCGCGCGCCGGCTGGAGGTCGATGCGGTGCCCGGTCCGCTCGTGCGATTTCTCTTCGAGCGCACACGCGGCCACCCGTTTTTTGCGGAGGAATTGCTCGAGGCGCTGCGCCGGGCCGGCGCGCTCGCACTGTATGGCGGCGAATGTCGCCTGGCGCTGTCGCTTCAGGATCTGGAGAGACTCGATATTCCGCGGACGGTCGAAGGCGTGGTCGGCAGTCGCATCGACGGCCTCGGCGAGGATACGAGTTCGGTTCTCAAGGTAGCCGGCATCCTCAGTGGCACCTTCGCGGCCGCCGACATCGCCGCGGTCGACCCGGATCGGCGCGACACTGGCGACATAAGGGATTCGCTCGACGGCCTCGTCCGTGACGGATTGCTGGTTCACGACACGGCCGGCGGTGACCGTTTCACGTTCCGCCACGCCATCACTCAGGCGGTGACCTATGAGATGGTGCCCCACGCGCTGCGGCGCAACCTGCACCGTGCTGCCGCAGAAGCTCTGGGCGCAAGTGAAGAGGCTGCCGCCGCGGTGCTCGCCTATCACTGGAGCCGAGCCGTCGACCCTGAGGCGCCGCAGGTCGACATAGTCGAGAAGGCGGTTGCGGCGACCGAAGCCGCCGGCGAGGAGGCGACCCAATCGTTCGCCAACGCCGCTGCCGTGGCGTTGTTCTCGGAAGCGCTGGCGCTTGCCGAGTTGCTGCCGGGTGTCGCCGATGCCGGGCGCAGGGCGCATTGGCACCGGCGCATCGGCGAAGCGGATTTTGCCGCGGGGTGGCCCGAGCCCGCCAAGCGCAGCCTGCTGGCCGCGCTCGATCTGCTCCAACGCCCGGTTCCCGCTTCGCCGGCCAAGCTGAGGCTTTCGCTGGCCGGTGCGATCGCGCGTCAGGTTGCTCATCGGGCGCTGCCCGCGGCGATCGTCGCACGTGCGAGCGGGGCGATCGTGCGCGACCCGGCGCGGACCGCGGCGCTGCGCGAAGAGGCGGCCACCAGTGGGATGCTCTCGTTCGTCTTGTTGCTGATGCGCGAAACGGAGGCGTCGGTCCTCGCCAACCTGCGTGCGCTCAACGCCGCGGATCGCGTCGGGACGAGCGTCGAACTGGCCAACAACGCCGCGGCCTTCAGCCTGCTGGCCGGCACGATTCTCGGCGCGCGCGTCGAGGCGCACTATTTCGAGATCGCACTACGCGCCGCCGAGAGCTCCGGCGACGACAACACGCTCGGGCGCGTATTGTGGATGCGCGCCTTTTATCTGCTCAGCAGAGCGAGGTGGGATGACGCGTACAGGGTCTTGGAGAAGAGCTGCGCGATCTTCGAGGAAGTCGGCGACGGGCGCTGGTACGAAACCGTCGTGATGGCGATCGGCAACGTCTTCACCTTGAGCTATCGCTTCGACGCTGCTCTGGAAGCCTACGCGCGCGGGCATCGCGCCGCGCACGCGCGGGGAGACGTCCAGGGCGAGGCCTGGTCTCACGTCGGCATGTCGCAGGGTACATTGCTGCGCGGGTACCATCGGGAAGCGCTCGCGATACTCGCCAAGGTGGAAGCGTGGATGGGCGGCAACCTGGAGAACCTCGGTGACCACGCCTCCGAACTCGGAGTGCTCGGCATGCGTGCGGCCGCCCTGGTTCACGAGGGCGACGTCGTCGGTGCACGTCGCGTTCTGGAGCGGGCTCACGCCGTGCTTGGCCCGCCCAACTTCCTCTACCACGCCGTTACCGGCTACACCTTCCTCGCCGAAGCGTCGATGCGACTGTGGGAACAGGCCCGCGAAGGTCCCCACGCCGGTGCTCCGCGACTTTTCGGTTCGGACGTCGAGGAACGGGCGTCCGCCGACGCCGACCTCCATCTACGCAGCATGGCCAGCGAGTTCGAGCGTATGCTGTGGACATTCGGACGCCGCATGCCGATCGGACGAGCGCAGGCGTTGGTATGGCGGGGCTTGCGCCTTTGGCTCAGCGGCAAGCGCGCGCGGGCGTTTCGTGCCTGGGAGCGCGGTGCCGGCGTCGCGGCCACCGCGGGCATGCCCTACGATCGTGCACTGGCACTGTACGAGTTCGGTCGCCATCTTTCGCCGGGCGATCCACGGCGCTCGCGCCGTCTCGAAGAAGCCCGCGCGCTGTTCGCCGAGATCGGCGCGAACTACTGGGTTGGCCTCGTGGAGACGGCAATGGCGCCAGCCGCCGCATCGCGACCGGACCGCTGACTCATCGCTTCTTCGGTCTGAGGTCGTTCTCGGCTTCGATGACGCGTGGCCAGGTGGTTGCGGCTCGCGACGCCTGCATACCCGAAACGACCGCGGATTCGACGAACCCGGCGTTGAGTCCGGTGCGCGTCCAGTCGCCGGCGAGGTAGAGGTTGTCGAAGCCGGAGGCGCCCCGCTCTTGGCCGGCCTCGGGGCGCAATCGATATTGCAGGCTGCCGGCCACCGACAATACGTAGCGGTCGTGGGGCTCCATGTTGGCGGTCCAGTACTGCTCTTTCAGCCGATCGTTGCCGCAGGCGTCGCGTCCGTCGGCGGTGACCAGCAGGTCGTAGCGAAAGCCGTTCTGATCGACGGCGCCTGGCCAGTAGTGACGGACTTCCTCGCCGACTACCCTCTCCATCGCCCGGTAGGTCTTGTCGCGCTGGGACTCCGGATAGTGCGGATCCGAGAAGTGCTGCGGCTCGACGGGATCGTCGGCCATGACGCCGCAGAAGTAGCCGATCAGCGCGGGCTGTTTCTCGGGCGGCCAGTCCTCGGCTGCAGCGGTCTGGGTGAAGTCCGACCACGAGTCGATCGGCGATTGGTAGGCGGTCGCGATAGCGTTCTTCAGGCTGCCGTCCGTCTTCGAGGTGAGTTGATCGAGGTCGGTGCCCATCCAGAGCTGGAAGGCCTGGGTGCGCACGGTCTTCACGTTCTCGAACATGTCGCGCCATCGTTCGCTGCGCTGCGCGAGTTCGCCGCAGATCGACGGAAGTGCGCCGAGCGAGATGCCGAGCACTACGTCGTCGAAGTCGCGTCCGTGTTCGAGGACTACGGGCTTTTCCCGACTCTGGTCCCACGGGGACCAATACGATTCGAGAAGAGGCAGGTGTTCGAACTCGGGAAGTTCCTGAAGTTGGCGAAGCGCCGTGGCGTCCGGTTCGGCGATCTGATCGTAGAGCGGGCGATGCGGCCAGCACTGCCTCCCCTTGACGTCGATCAGCGGGTCGTAGTTGCCGCTGGCGAGTTCCACCTGACGGCCGATGCGGATTCTCGCAACGCGGGTTCCGTCTTCGCTCGGCTCGAGTGCGCGGACGCGGTGGAAGAATTCGAATTTGACGCCGCGTTCCGCGAGAACCTCGTAAAGAGGCGCGAAGATCACGTCGCCCATACCGGCGCGCATCTTCCACAGGAAGGCGTCGCGGTAACCGAACAGCATCCGCAGCGTGTTGCGCAGCACCATCCCTGCGGCGCTGTTCATCCTGGACGTGTCGCCGTCGGGAAAAGCGAAACCGGATCCGCAAAGCGATCTTACGAACGGCGAGTGGACCGTCGCGGGGGCGGCTCCGTGGTGCTCGAGCCAGGCGCCGAACGTCACGTGGTCGAGGGAATCGTAGCCTTTCACCAGCACGTCGTCTTCGAAGATGCCGCGCAGGGCCGCGAACGCCAGGTCGAGTCCGATCCACAGGATGCGCGTGTCGGGGTTGCGGTCCATCTGGGTCTGCAGGGCCGCCCACGTTCGTTTGCGCAGCCGCTCGATCATTGTACCGATCAGGCCCCGGCGTTCGCCGAAAACGAAATTGCCGCCGCGGCCGAGCAGTTCGAGTACCGCCGGCGAGTGCAGCAGGGAAGCCAGCCAGGCTTCCTCGGGTTCGCAGGTAGCTCTGGCGATGACGTCGAGGGGTTCGACCGCCGAGATGGCGGGGCTGATTCCGCTGCGGACGGCGCCGAGAAGATCAGAGATGCCATCGCCGACGCCGGCGAGAAAATCGACCATGTGATCGGCGAGTCCGCCTTCGGGTCGCGCGGGGAGCAGGCTGCCCAGCAGCGGCGTAGCCTGGATGGCCTCGCCGATCCACTTGCAGAGCAGACGCACGTACTCGCCGGCATCGAGTTCCTTGCCCCCCTTGCGGCGCGGCGGAAATGTCATCTTGATCGCGCGCCAGTCGTCGCCGAAGCGGTCGCCCAGCACGACCTGATTCTGGGCCTCGAAGTTGCGATGGAACAGGTCGTGGCCGCCGCGTTCGGTCCTGGCAAGCTCGCTCATGCAGTCGCGCAGCATGCGCAGGGTGTTGTAGTAGTAGCCGAACAACGCGTGCATGCCGCGTTCTTCGATGCGTTGGTTGCGATCGGCGTTGCGGCCGCTCGCGCACTTGCCGCCCAGGCGCCAGCCGAGCTGGTAGAGGGTGACCTCGACGTCGTGCGCGTGCGGATTGCCCGGATGGGTGAGCCAGAACGCCGCGCTGACGGCTCCGATCCCGCCGCCGAGAATCGCTATTTTACGCTTCTTTTTCTTCTCTCCCTCGGGCGCCGCCGGTGTGCAGCGCTGGTCGGACCATATCGTCTCACCGCGTTCGAATCGGAAATCCATGTCCGCCCACCACGAAAGCTCGGGCTTGAAGATGTCGGGCTGCTCCGGGTCCTCGGGCACCAGGCCGAGATCGCGCACGATCGGGTGAGTGTCCGAAGTCGCGATGCGAAGCCGGTAGTCTCCTTCGAGTTCTCCTCCTTGCTGGAACTCCTCGATCTCGACCGCAGCTTCGACGATGGCCTGGTAGTCGGCATTGGAGCTGCGCTTGGCACCATAGAGCTGCTTGAGGAACACGGCGTGCGCTTCGAACGGAAATACCTTGTTCACGTCGGCGAGGGCGGCGGCGGCCAGGTCGTCGAACTCCGTGCCGATCAGCGGCTTGCGCAGTTCGCGGGAGAGGTCGTCGTGCGACTTCCAATCGCCGCGCTGCCGCAACTGGCCGGGAGCCGAAGGCGCCAGCAGCTCGATCAACGGGTAGGGCTGCCATTGCGCGTTGAACCCGAACTCCGGGACTCCGAAGGCGTGCACGCGGATGCCGCCGGGCTCGAAATCGCTGCGGCGAAACGCGCTGATCAAACGCGCACGCCGGGTCGCGGAAAGCGATGTGAACGCGCCTGCATCGTCTTCGCCAGCGCCGCCTGCGAGGTCGTGCCCGGCGGCGTCGGGAACATCGGTGTCGGTGCTTTCGAATGACGCCATCTGTTTGGGGAAGCCGTACAGTTCGCGCCCTTGCAGCATCGCCATCGAGCGATCGACGAACAGGTGAGGAAGGAACATCGGAAAACGCTCGGGCAGTCGGGCGCCGGGCCTACGGAATGACATGGGGACCCAGAACGCGACTTCCATCTCGTCCATCCAGCCGAGAGCGGCGTATTCATCCTCGGCCGGCTGAATTCGCGCGATGTGGGCGAAGGTGACGAAAATGTGTGGGGCCGCCCTGAGCGGCTCGTAGTCGAGCCTGCCGCCGCTGGGGTTTCGAAGATAGCGTCGCGCGAGATCGTCCAGTGCTTCGGCATCGGCGCGCAATACGAACCCGTAGAGCCGCGCTCCCGAGCAGCGTATCGGTTGCAGTGATCCCGAGCGTCTCCATGGATCGACGTATTCTGGCATGGCCGGTTCTCCAGTGTTCGAGTTCGGACTCGGATGCGGGCGCGAGCTCCGCGGCCGTAGAGGGCGGGTGCCGCTCTAGCGCTCCGCGACCTCGCGCTCGAGCGCGTGTGGGTCCTTTATCAAGGCGTAGCCTGAGCCGGTCTCGATCAGGCCCATGCTGCACCAGGTCCTGAGCTGCTTGTTCACCGATTCGCGCGAAGCTCCGATGCTGCCGGCGAGATCTTTCTGCGGCATCTTGTGGGCGATCAGCAGTCCCTTGTCGGTCTGGCTGCCGTAGAGCTTGGCCAGCGCTACGAGCCTGCGGTAGAGCCGCGACGGCAGGTCCAGGAAAGCGGCGTCTTCGGCGAGTTCGGTGGTGTGGCGCAGTTTTTCGGAGAGCAGTTTGAGAAGTTGGATGCTTGCTCGCGGATGAGCCCTGAGGAAAGCCAGGAAGGCGGTGCGTGGGAGTTTGACGGCTTCGACGTTTTCGAGCGCGACGGCGTCGGCGGAGCGCTCGCCGCCATCGAGCAATGCGAGTTCACCGAGGATGCCGCCCGGTTCGATGATGTTGATGAGTAGCTCAGCACCGCGGTCGGAAGTCGTGACAACTTTGACGTGACCGGTGACCACGACGATCATCGCTTCGCCGTGGTCTCCGCGCCGTACCAGGGTCTGGCCCGCCGGGAATTCCGCCGGCTGGGCTTTGGAGGCCAGCGCGTCCAATTCATCGTCATCGAGTGTTCGAAAAAGGGCCGAGCAACGCAGCAGAGCCGTAACTTCGGCGCGCGTCAGATGGCGCATCATCCCTCCTCCCGCCCCCAAAGGCCGTGGGGCGTACCCACGCCGGACGCTGAATCCCCATCCGCGCCCGAGCCGGCACGGTACAGAAAAGATCAGAGAGAGTGAAGAGTTTCACGGCCGCCTCCCCGCACATTCCCTAGATAGTTCGCTGTCGATAGCCAAACTTTACGAGACGGTCGACTGCGGAGGCGCCGCACGTGTGACCTGCGTCACACGTGCGGGCTGGTTTGACTGGAGGCCGGAACGTAGAAAGCCACGCGAGCGCGCCAGCGCCGAACCGGTGGCCGTTTGTAAGTGAGGAAGCACCGATGCTGAGACCGTCGATCGAAGCGATGGTGGAGACCATGGAGGCCAAGGGCTATCGCGTCTACGACACGCCGCAGGTCGACTGGAATCTGAACATCGTGGGAATCCGTTCGGCAGCCACCACCGCGGGCGCCTTCGACGACACGCTGGCGGTGTTTCAGCGATTCGGCGGGAGCTGGGAGATCTCCTACTACGACGTGACCACCGACCCGGGGCGTTTCTATCTCGAGCAGCCGGTCAACGCGCTGGGCGCGGCGATCCTCAAAGAAGGGCAGTACCGCGGCGCCTACGAACTCGGTCTCCACGCGCGCGGTCGGCGGTCGGCGCACCTGGCGCTGTGCCAGCGACTGGCGCCGGTAACGGTGTACCGCGACGCCGATCGTGACCATCGTCTCGATCTGGACCGTCTACAGACAGAGACAGGGATGTTCGGGATCAACATCCATCGCGGCAACGGCAGCTATGCCGATCCGCAGAACGTCGCGTACTCGGCGGGTTGTCAGGTGTTCGCGGATCCGAGGAAGTTCGCCGAATTTGTGGCCAAGTGCCGCGAGGGCGCCAGGGTCTTCGGCAACAAGTTCACCTACACGCTCCTTCACGAGCGCGACTTCGGTTAGACCGCTTCCTTCCTCGGCATCCAGGCTCCGGCCTCGTCGTACTCCACGTGGTAGGTGGTGTGCATCAGATGGCGGAACTCCGCTACCGACTTCTCCTTGCCGGGCTTCAGGAAGCCCGGGTGTTCGGAGGCGTACCACAGAACGTCCTGGGTGAGGTCGCGCCCATGCACGCCGTTGACGACGAACACCGGCACGTCGGCGAGGAAGAACTTCCAGATGTCGATCTGCGCTTCGAGGCGGTCGAGCACGATGCGGCCGAGGGCTTCGTCGCCGTTCATCAGCGCGGCGACGTCGCCGGCCTTGGCGGCATCGTAGGCGGCCAGCAGACGATCGCCGACCACGCCCTGGCTGATCAGCAGGCTCGAGAGGTCGGTATAGTCGTTGTAGAAAGGCTGGAACGAACCGTCCGGCGCTCCGCCCTTGAGCAGGAACTCCAGGGCCTGGCTCTGGCTCAGGCGGCGGATGACGAAGTCGTACTCCGCGTCGCGCTCGAGCAGCACCACGGTGGAGATCTGGTGCACGTCGCGGTCGCAGTAGTAGGTATCCGAGTCGGGGTCGTAGAGCAGCCGCTCGTCGGGATACTCGTGGGTGACGCGGCCGAGTCCGCTGCGATCACCGGCGGCGCCGTAGTCGGCAGTGGCGTTTTCGATGATCGGCTCGGTTTCGGCCAGGATCAGGTCGCGACCGAGCAGTCCGCGCGAGCGCATGTAGAAGAAGCGCTCGGACGGCCACGCATCCCACTGCGACTTGCCCGAGGGCACGATGTGAACCCAGTCGTCCTGGCAGATGTAGCCGACGACGGCGAGGATCTCTTTGGCCTTCTTGCGGTCGTTCTTGTGCTCGATGGCGTAGCGGCGCTCGAGTTCGAGGCGTCGCTCGTGGCTGTTGCGCTCGGCCCAGAACGTGGCTCCGTCGGTCTTGCCGGCGCCACTGGCGCCGAGCATGACCGTGGCGCCGCCGGTGCTGCTCAGGATCGCGCACGAAGCGTGGGCCGACAGCACTTCGGCGCGGGCCATCACCGTGGAGACGCCGGCGTGGATGCCGCGGCTCTTGATCTCGCCGTGGTAGTCGGTGTTGATCGTGATCACGTAGATCGCGTCACCGATCTCCTCGAGCGGGCAGGCATACAGGAAGCACGAGGGCGGCAGCGACTTCGAAGCGCCGTCGAAGAACTGCGAGTCTCGCAGCCGGCTCGGCAGCCCCAGCGTCATCGGATTCTGCTTGCGGGCCTTGAGCTGGGCGACGAATTCCTTGTAGGCGCGCTCGTTCGGAGGGATGCCGACCACCGAGATGACCCTCACCATCGGGACCGGCTTTTCGAGCAGGCGGAAGCGTTCCTCGAGCGCGGTCTGGAGCTCGAGGGCCACGGGGTCGTTGAGCTGGAAGAAGTTTGCCTGAGTGGTGCGATAGAGCTGGGCGACGTTGCCGCGATGCTCGCACTGCACGCCGGCCGAGAGGAAGCGGGCGCGCAGCGTCTTGTCCTCGGACAGCACGTTCATGGCTTCGAGCCAGGCGCGGGCTTCCTTGACGTCACGGTCGTGGGTCTTCTTGTCGATGCGCGCCACCAGACGCTCGGTGAGCGTGGACTGGGTGGTGTTGTGCGAGTTCAGTACCGGACCGACCGTGGGATCCTCGGCGGTCTCGGCGTCCTGGCGCAGCATGATGTCGCCGCGGTCGCTGACGCCGATCTCGCGCAGGCCCGGGTTGTGGCGGATGTACAGACCTCCGAGCGCGATCAGCCGGCCGATCTGAACCTTGGCGCCATCGGATGGCTTGGCAGCCTCGGAGCTCAGTTGCGAGACTTCGGCCGGAATGATGTACGAGGCCAGTTGCTTGGTCATGTCCGAGGTGTAGACGCGCACTCGCTGGCCGAGGTCAGTGACGGTGATGCCAGCGTCGCGAATGCGATCGACGTCGAGCGCACTCTCTTCGGCCATCAGCAGGCGCCCCTGGGTGTCGCGCGCCAGTTTGCGCGACGAGACCGCCTTGGGCTTGAGAAAGCGTTCCATGCGTGTCGACGATACGGTCTCTTCCATGCTCGATACCCTGCTCAAAAACGTCTGAGAAACCCGCGCTCCTACAGTATTCGTCGCAGTGCGTCAAACGCCGGTATTTATGGATGGTCCCACGCCGAATCACCGAGCTTGCCCCGGCAGGGTGGGACGAGCGACGCCGGCGAGAGAGGCCGCGCCGCGGGGGCGCACCATGACCGAGGTACTCGAGCGTGACTGAGAGGGTCCTGGTGGCCGGCTGCGGAGCGGTCGGCTCGGTGGTGGCTTGCCTGCTCGGCGAAGCCGGTCTGGAGGTCGACGTGCTGGGCCGCGGCGAGCACCTGGGCGCGATCGGCCGCCGGGTGGGCGGCGGGATCGAAGTCGAAGGGATCTGGGGCCGGCACCACTCGGTGCCGAACAGGTGCTTCGACGATCCCGCCCAGGCCGGTCTCGGGTACGACTGCGTGCTGGTCGCCTGTAAGTCCTTTCAGACCGAGGCTTTGGTCTTGGCGATCGGCGCCGAGCGCCTGGCCGCCACGGGCCGGGCCATCTCGCTGCAGAACGGGCTGGGCAACTTCGAACGCCTGGCGGCGGTGTTCGGCGACGAACGCTCGCTGGCCGCGCGGGTGATATTCGGCGGCGAGGTAACGCGACCGGGCCGGGTGCGCGTCACGGTCGAGGCCGAGGCGCTGCTGATCGGCCATCCAAGCGGCCGGCGCGATGCGGGTGCCGACCACTGGGCCGCGGTGCTAGACGCGGCCGGGGTTCGCTGCCGGACCACCGACAACGTCATCGGTGCGCTGTGGGGCAAGGTCTTCTACAACGCGGCGCTCAACCCGCTCGGCGCGCTGCTCGGCCTGCGCTACGGTCGCCTGGCCGAGGACGACCAGCGACGGCGCGTGATGGACCGCGTGATCGACGAGGCCTACGCCGTGGCAAGCGCCGAAGGGGTCTCGCTGCCGTGGCGCAGCGCCGCCGAGTACCGCGCCCACTTCTACGGCAACCTGTTGCCGCCCACGGTCGAGCACCGCTCCTCGATGCTGCAAGACCTCGAGCGTGGCCGCCCCACCGAGATCGACGCGATCTGCGGTGAGGTGGTGCGGCGCGGGGACGCACACGGCATCGACGTTTCCGCCAACCGCGTGCTTCTGGCACTCGTCAGTGCTCGCTCAGGCCCGGCCTGAAGCCCGATCGATGAAGATGGCGACACTGAGCCGCGCGGCGATGGACGAGATCAGGCGCCACAGCGCCGAGGAATTTCCCGACGAGTGCTGCGGAGTGGTGGTCGCCGACGCGGCGGGGCGCCAACGGGTGATGCGGGTGCGCAACATCCAGAACGAGATGCACGCCAAGGATCCGGAGCGTTATCTGCGCAGCGCGAGAATCGCCTACGCTGGCCACCCCGGCGACCTGCGCGTCGCGCTCGAGGTTGCCGACGCTGCGGGATCATCGCTGGTCGCCTTCTACCACTCGCACCCCGACCACGACGCGTACTTCTCGGACGAGGATACCGCCCAGGCCACGCCGCTGGGCGAGCCGTCCTATCCGGACGCGCTGCAGATCGTGGTCTCGGTCTACGACCGCGAGGTCAGGACCATCAAAGTCTTCGCGTGGTCGGAGCGGGCTGGTGCCTACGTCGAGGCGGCATTCGAGGAGAAGTGACCGGTGAACGATTCAAAGTCGGACAAACACGCCAGGGTCGGCAAGCTCGACGTCCACTACGAGTTGGCCGGTCCGGCCGGCGCACCGGTGGTGACCTTCGTGCACGGGCTGGTGGCGTCGCTCGAGCACTGGGCACCAGCAGCCGAGGCGCTCGTGGCCGAGGGGTTTCGCGTGCTGCGCTACGACCTGCGCGCCCACGGTTCCACGACGGCGCTTCGAGAACCTTGCTCGCGTCACGATCTTGCCGCCGATCTGGTCGGCTTGATGGAAGTGCTCGGTATCGCTCGTTCGGCGGTGGTGGGGCATTCCGCAGGCGGAGTCATCGCGCAGCAGACCGCTCTGGATTTCCCCGGTCGCGTTTCGGCTCTGGCGCTGGTCGGTACCTCCAGCGCGTGTAACGACAAGGCTGCCGCCTGGTACTCGCAGTGCATCGAGGTCGCACGCGACCGAGGCGGCGGCGCGCTGATGCAGTTGATGGGCAGCAATCCCGAGAGGGCGGCGGTGCCAGACGGTGCGGGCATCGTGCCGGTGATCGAAGCGATGCGCAGTCTCAACACCGACCCTCTGACCGAGCGGCTGCGCGAGCTTCACGTTCCGACGCTGATCATCGTCGGTGACGAGGACTTTCTGGGTGTCGGCGGCTCGGTGATCCTCAGCCGCGCCATCGCCGGCAGCGAGCTCGAGATCGTCCCCGAGCGCGGTCACGGTATCTACTACGAAGCCCCGGACTGGTTCGCACGGAGGCTCGGCGTCTTTCTCGCCAAGCACCTGCTCTGAAGAGCGGGCGGACCGGCATTTCCTGGCGGTGTTTCCGAAGGGCCCACGTCGGGTTCCGCGATCGCCTCGCCGTTGACAGAAAAACAGGAAGACGGCAGACGGGGTTTGTGGGAACACGTCTTTCGACCGACCTTGCGGATCCGCGTCTCGTGAAGCTTCTGAAGCTCGAAGCCCACGAGTCCGACACCACCATCAAGGAGATCCTGACCCGCGCACTGGAAGCCTGGTTCGCCGACAGACTCGAGAACAAGGCGCTGGCCAAGCTCGCCGAATCGTCGTTCAGCGAATGGGACGACCCGCGCGACGCGGACTACGACCGACTGTGACCCCCGGTAACGTCGTTCTCGTCCGATTCCCGTTTGCCGATCCGGACACCACCAAGAAGCGACCGGCTCTGGTCCTTGCGCGTACAGCCCGTTCGCCCCGCAATCGCCTCGTAACGCTGGCCATGCTCACCAGCCAGATCGAGGCGCTTCGAATCGATGGCGATGTCGAGCTCGCGAATTGGCAAGAGGCCGGCCTCCTGCATCCGAGCCTGTTGCGCATGGCGAAGATCGCGACTGTGGACGAAGATCTGGTGGAGAAATCGATCGGCGATCTCTCCAAGGCCGACCGGAAAGCCGCGCGAGCAGCCTTTCAGCTATTGTTTGCGGCCTGGCTCCGCTGACGTTCGAAGCGCGAGGGGTGCGGCGGATTGCAGAGGTGGTCCGTGTTCCGGCCGCGCTCAGACGCCGGCGATCTGGCGGCCGCTGAGGGTGTGCGACGTGACGGCTTCGATGAGCACTCTTGCGAGGTCGCCAGGCTCGGCGCCGGCCGGTTCGAAGCAGACCGTTCGGTACTGAGGGTCCTTGCCGGCCAGCCAGTGCTCCTGGCGCCTGGCCGCGCCTTCGACCAGCACTTCGACGACACTTCCGATCAGGCTTTGGTGGATGCGCAGGGTGCGCGCCTGCTGCTCAGCGATCAGACGTTCCAGACGGCGGACCTTGTCCGGCTCCGACAGCGTCTCTGGCGTCTTGAACGAACGGGTTCCCTCACGCGCCGAGTACTTGAACATGAAGGCGTGGTCGAAGCCGATCTCCTCCATCAGACTCGAGGTCGCTTCGAAGTCTTCTTCGGTTTCCCCCGGGTAGCCGACGATGATGTCGGTGGAGAGTGCCAGTCCGGGGATGGCGCTCCGAAGGCGCTCGACCAGCGCGCGGAAGTCGGCGACGGTGTGACCGCGCAGCATCGCTTCCAGGATAGGGTCGGAACCGCTTTGCAGCGGCAGATGAATGTACGGCGCGAGCTTGGCGCACTCGGCCATCGCACTGATGGTCGAGTCGGTGAAATCGGCCGGGTGCGGCGAGGTGTAACGGATGCGCTCGATTCCGTCCACCTGACAGGCCATGCGCAGCAGTTCGCCGAAGTCGACGCCGTCGTGGCGGTAGGCATTGACGGTCTGGCCGAGCAGAATCACTTCCTTGTAACCCTGCGCGGCGATGTCGCGAAGTTCTTCGATCAGCACCCCGGCCGGCAGACTGCGTTCGCGGCCGCGCACGAACGGCACCACGCAGAAGGTACAGAAGCGATCGCAGCCGCGCATGATGGTGAGCCACGCGCGCAGCCCCTCGCCGCGCACCGGCGACAAGCCCTGGTAGGTCTCGCCGCGATCGAGCTGCACCGCGGCAGCCGGTTGGTCGGCTTCGAGCAGATCGGGAAGCCGCCGGTAGCCGTCGGGACCCACTATGAAGTCGAGCCCCGGAATCGTGTCGAGCAGGTGGTCGCGGTGGTGCTGGGCCATGCAGCCGGCCAGCCCGATGCGCACCGGCTTGTCGCTGCGCCGGATCGAGATGAGTTGCCGCACCCGATTGGCGACTTTGTCTTCGGCGTGTTCACGGATCGCGCAGGTGTTGAGCAGAATGACGTCGGCCTGCTGCGGATCGCCGGTGCTGCGGTAACCGCGCCCGCGCAGCACGCCGGCGATCAGTTCGCTGTCGGCGACGTTCATCTGGCACCCATAGGTTTCCAGATAGAGGCTGGGTGCGGCCGACACCGCCCCGGGCGTAGTAACTGACAGCGAAGCCACGCGCCTGCGTACCGCCCGGATGAAAGGGGGTCAAGTCGCGGCTTGCGACTTGCCGCGTTGGCAGGGGGTCTGGCAGGGGGTCAAGTCGCGGCTTGCGACTTGCCGCGCGCTCGGCGCGCCAAAGCAGGGGTCGAGTCGCGCCTTTCGATTTGCCGCGGCCTCAGCGCGCGTACCAGTGATCAGGTTGGACAGGCCTCGCGCCTGTGGAATGACAGGGCCGTGAGTCAGACGCCGACCAACCGAAGTTCGCGAGAGTCTTCGTCCCACCACGGGAGCGCCGGCGCTGCGCCGCACGCCGCGCCGGCGCACTCTTCTCACCACCGCGACGACCGCGCCGGGGTGCGCTGCGCGATCGTGACCGTGAGCGACACGCGCACCCCTGACACCGATGGATCGGGCACCGAGATACAGCGGCTGCTGCAGAACGCGGGCCACGAGGTCGTTGATCGGCGGATCGTGCGCGACGACCCGGCGCTGGTGCGCGAGACCGTCGTCTCGCTGGTCGCCCGCGGCGATGTCGAGGCGGTGATCACCAACGGCGGTACCGGCATCGCCGCGCGCGACAATACCTACGAGGCGGTCGCGCAGCTGCTCGACAAGCGCATCGACGGTTTCGGCGAACTCTTCCGCATGCTCAGCTTCGGCGAAATCGGCGCGGCCGCGATGCTGTCGCGCGCGGTGGCGGGTGTGGTCGGTTCGACCGCGCTGCTGTGCGTGCCGGGCTCGACCGCCGCGTGCCGGCTGGCGATGGAGCAACTGATCCTGCCGCAACTCGGGCACATGGTCGCGCTGGCGCGGCCGCCGCTGAGGGAGGGCACTTCGCGGTGACTCTGAAGGTCCTGTACTTCGGCATCGTGCGCGAGCGGCTCGCGCGCAAGCAAGAGGACGTCGAGTGCGACGACGGCGCCACGGTCGGTGATCTGATCGCGCTGCTCGCCGAGCGTCACAGCCTGCTGGCGCTCGGCGCCGGCTCGCTGCGGGTAGCGGTCAATCGAGAGTACGTCGGCAACGAGCACCGCCTGCAGGCGCGCGACGAAGTTGCCATCATCCCGCCGGTAGCGGGCGGAACGGGAGAGAGCCGTGTTTCGTATCGTTGAAGAACCGATCTCGATCGAGAGTCTGGCGAGTACCGTCGGCGATCCCGACGCGGGCGCGATCGTCACGTTCGTCGGCACTACGCGTGCCACCAACCGCGGCCGCCGAGTCCTGAAGCTCGAATACGAGGCCTACGCCGAGATGGCGGTGTCGGAGTTCGAAACGATCGGTACACAGGCTTGCGCGCGCTGGGCGCTGACGCGGGTAGCGATCGTACACCGCGTCGGAGTGGTGCCGCTCGGTGAGGCCAGCGTGGTCATCGCAGTGTCGGCGCCGCATCGCCGCGAGGCCATCGAGGCTTGCCACTTCTGCATCGACCGCCTCAAGCTGGTCGCGCCGATCTGGAAGAAGGAGTACTTCGAAGGCGGCGAAGTCTGGATCGGATCGCTGGCCGATTGCGATCACGGCGACGAAGATCATGACGAAGACGACCATGACCACGGCGACGGTCACAGCCACGGCGACGGCCACGGTCACTGACCGCGTGTAGGATCGCTGTCAGGCCTCGCGTTCGATCAACGCCGGGGCCGGAAGGCCGCGCGCCTCGACCTGGGCGCGGAAATAGCAGTACAGAACCGCCTGAACCGTCAGGGCCAGCACCTGACACACCACTTCGGCGGGCAACAACACCGCGGGTCCGGCCATCCGCGGCAGGTTCGGGACGACTCCGACCAGCAGGACGTAAGGCGTCAGCCGCCAGCGCACGGTCTGCGTGAGTCTCGTGCTCGCGAGCAGCGGCCACGCCAGGCTCCCGAGCCATGGCGCCTGCGGGACACTCCACAGAGCCTCGGCGATCTGTCCGCGTTCGTAGAGGATGGCCAGGAACGGAAGGAAGCTGAAGCGCACCGCGAAAACCAGGAAGATCAGGATCGCACCCAGCGCGCTCAACGGAATCTCCGCTACGGTGCCGCCAAGCGCCAAGCTCACGGCTTTACCCACGGCTACGGCGGGGAGCAGCGCAACGAGCAGTGCCAGGATCCAGTAGGCGAGCAGGACCGGCGCTTTGAGCAGCAGGTAGCGCCACACTCGTCCCCAGGTCACTTCGCGGGCGGTCGCGGCTGCGGTGAACAACACCGGAGGCAGGGTTGCAGTCAGCAGTGCGGTGGTGAGGCCGACGAGGGCAGGCAGCACCGGGGCCGGGTCCTCGGTGCCCGGCGGAACGGCGAGCGTTGCGACCGCCAGCAGGGCCGAGAGCGCGACCCACAGCACCAGATCGGGTCTGACCAGACGCCAGCCCTGCATCATCTCCGCCGGAAAGGTCGACGTGAGCCAGCGCAGAATCATCTGCAGGAACATTGCGTGAGGCCTTAACCGGCGTGGCTCCCGCGCGCAAGCTTGTCGCCCCCATCGCAGCGTCCAACTCCCCTTGCATTTCGACGGCTCCCGCGCGCAAGCGTGTCGCTGCCCCGGCGTCGCTGCGTCGAATTGTTCCTGCAACTCCCCGCATGGTAGGGTCGGCCTCTTCCTCATGCACGAATTCCTGCCGAAGGCGCCGCGTCCCCTGCGCTGTCCCGTAGTCTGGCTTGGCATCGCGGCGGTGATCCTGGTCTCGGGTTGCAGCGCCACCGGACGTCGTGTCTCGGTGATGCACGGGCCCGGGCGCCGGGCTACCGCGTCTTGGGAACTCGGCCAGCAGTTCGCCAAGGCTCCCGGTCTCGACGACAACGACCGTGCGGCGGGCCATTTCCTTGCGGCTCTGGTCGCGCGCTTCGACGGGGATTACGACACTGCCACGCGCGAGACGATGCGCGCCGTCAGTCTCGATCCGCGCCAGCCCAAGCTGCGCGAGGATCTGGCCACGCTTTATATCCGCAGCGGTAGTCTGCGCCGGGCGCTCGAGCACGCGGCCGCGCTGACCACGCTCGAGCCCACCAGCGTCGAATCGCGTTTGCTGGTCGCCAAGCTGCGGCTCGCTCTGCAGCAGTACGAAGAGGCGGCCACCGAATACCAGAGAGCCCTCGAGTTCGACCGCGAGAACGAGGAAGCGCTGGTGCTGCTCGGAGCCGTCTACAGCCGTCTTGCGCGTCACGGCGAAGCGGTAGACGTGCTCCAACGTGCCACCGCGCTCAACCCGGACTCGTTCATGGCGAACTTCGGTCTGGGCAAGGCGTTGGCGGCCTCGGCGAAGTACGACGAGGCACTGAGGGCCTTCCGTCACGCGGCGCGACTCAACCCGTCGATCGCCGAACTCCACCTGCAGATGGGCTTCGTCTACGAGCGGCTGGGTCTGCGCAAGAAGGCCGTGGAAGCGTTCAACAAGGCCGTCGATTTCAACCCCGGCCTGGAAGCCGCGCGCTCGCAGATAGGTCCTCTGACCGAAGGCGATCCGCAGATCGAAGCCAAGCTCAGACGCTACGAGAGCCTGGTCGATTTCGACGAGGATCCGCTGGCGACCTGCGCGAAGATCGGTCTGGTCCACTTCCAGCGCGGCGACTATCTGCGGACCATCCTGGATCTCAACGTGGTGCTGGCGGCGAGGCCCGGCGACGATGAGATCCGCTACTGGCTCGCACTCGCCTACGACAAGGTGGGCGATCTGGACGGAGCCGCGACCGAACTCGCCGCGATCTCCCCGCGCGCGCCGCGATACGTCGACGCCCGCCTGTTCCTGAGCAGCGTGCTGGAGGAGCAGGGGCATCCGAACGCGGCCGTCGACGCAGTCCGGCAGATGCTGGAGAATGCGCCCGGCAACGCCGACGGGATGCGCAGGCTGATCGGGCTCTACCGCGACGGCAAGCACTATGACAAAGCGATCGCGATGGCTCGCACGCTGTCCGACAGCGAACCGAACAACGACGGCTACCTGTATGCGCTGGCGTGGCTCTACGACGAGGCCGGAGACAAGCGGAAGGCGATCGATCTGCTGCGGCGCGTGATCGCACTCAACCCCCAGAACGGCGACGCGCTCAACCACCTCGGGTTCACTTACGCCGAGCGCGGCGAGAATCTGGACGAGGCCGAGAGCCTGATCCGCCGCGCGCTGGCGCTGCATCCCAACAACGGCGCCGTGATCGACAGCCTCGGCTGGGTCTACTACCAGCGCGGCGACTACAAGAGCGCGGTGCGAGAGCTCGAACGTGCGGCGGAACTGGGCGGCCACGAGCCGGTCATCGTCGAGCATCTTGCCGACGCCCACCTTCGCATGGGCCGTGACATAGATGCGTTGCGCTCCTACCGCGACGCCGAGGCGCGCACCGAAGACGAAGAGCAACGCCGCCGGTTGCAAGAAAAGATCGACGGCATCCGCCGCAAGTGGGCCGCGACGCCCGACGAGACCGCCGGTGGGTCTCTCTAGCAGACCGCGTCCGGGTTGCGTTGCCGTCGCGTTGTTGGCTTGGCCGCTGGCCTGCTCGGGCCTGACCGCGTGTACGCCGATGGCCTCGGCGCCGGCGCGGCCCTCGCTCGGGGCTCGGGCGGTTCCGACCTCGGCCCAGATCGTCGAAATGCTTGCGCGGCGCGACCGCAGACTCGCTTCCTTCCGCGCCGAGGCCAAGCTCGACTACAGCAGTCCCACCCAGCATTTCCGTTCCTCACAGGTGATCGCGGTGCGTGCGCCCGACAGCATTCGCATCGACGTCATGAATCCGTTCGGCGTCAGCTACACGGTGGCCACCGATGGCCAGCGACTCGCCGCCTTCGATCGCCGCAAGAAGGTCTACTACGAAGGCACGGCCACCCCGGAGAACGTTCGCCACTACACCGGCGTGCCGCTGTCGCCCACCGAGTTGGCGGGCCTCGTTCGCGGACTTCCGCCGCTACTCGGCACCGACAGGGCCGGCACAGTCGAGCGGGTCGAGGGCGCATGGCTGTGGCGCCGCAGCCTTCCGCGCGGCGGCAGCGTCGAACTGTGGCTCGACTTCGAGAACTGGGAGCCGCTGCGGATGCGTGTGGTCGACGCCGGCAGCGGCCACGACGTCGAAGCGACTTTCGACGACTACCGGGATCTCGACGGAGTAAGGGTCGCACACGGCATGGCGGTATCGTTCGGTGACGGAGGCAAGCTCGAGTTGTCGTACAAGAACGTGTCGCGCAAGGCGGACCTCGCGCCGGATGCGTTTCGCATCCAGCGGCCCGAGCAGGCCACGGTCGTCGACATGGACAAGGAAGGCGCCGGTGGCTGAGCGCGCGACGGCGGTGTCGAGGCTCGCGGCGATCACACCGGCGCTCGCCGCTCTGGTCGCGGCAGCGTCGCTGCTGCTGCACGGCTGCGGCGACGGATCCGACGGCGACAATGCGCAGCGCGACGATCCACAGTCGCCGGCTGCCAGCGCTGCCGGCGCGGACCCGGCACCGGCCTACGGCGACGCGATCGTCTTCGGCACCATCGGTGACGGCTCCACGCTGATCCCGATGCTGGCCTCCGACAGTTCCTCGCACGAATACGCGAGCCACCTGTTCGACGGCCTGCTCGAGTACGACAAGACCCTCAGCCACCTCGAGCCGCGGCTGGCCCGGAGCTGGGAGGTCTCGCCCGACGGCCTCCAGATCACCTTCCATCTGCGTCGCGACGTCCACTGGACCGACGGCGTGGCGTTCACCGCGCGCGACGTCCAGTTCGCGTTCGACACGATTCGCGACCCGAAAACGATGACCGCCTACGCCGAGGACTACAAGCAGGTGCAGCGCTTCGAGCTGCTCGGCGACTACGACTTCCGCGTCACCTACGAGAAACCGTTCGCGCCGGCGCTGGCCTCGTGGAACTCGATGATGGTGCTGCCGCGCCATCTGCTCGAGGGCAAGGACATCAACGAGACCGATTTCTCGCAGCACCCGGTCGGTCTGGGCTCCCACGTCTTCGAGTCCTGGGAGCGCAACACCCGCTTCACGCTGCGGGCCAACCCCGAGTACTATCGTGGCCGGCCTCACATCGAGCAGGTCGTCTATCGAGTGATCCCGGACGAATCGACCCAGTTTCTCGAACTGAAGTCCGGCGGCCTCGACATGATGGGGCTCACCCCGCTGCAGTTCCGCCGCCAGACCTCTTCGCAGACTTTCGACCGCGGTTTTCGCAAGTACCGCTACGTTTCCAACAGCTACACGTACATGGGCTACAACCTGGACAACCCGTTGTTCCAGGACGTGCGCGTGAGGCGGGCCTTCACCCACGCGATCAACAAGCAGGAGATCGTCGACGTGGTGCTGTTCGGGCTCGGCCGGGCCGCCGAAGGACCCTATCGACCGGGAACCACGTGGCTCAACAAGAACCTCAGGCCCTACGGATTCGATCCCGCCAAGGCCAAGGCCCTGCTGGCCGAGGCCGGCTGGCGCGACAGCGACGGCGACGGAATCCTCGACAAGGACGGCCAGCCTTTCTCGTTCAAGATCCTGACCAACCAGGGCAACGACCAGCGCCTGAAGACCGCCACCGTGATCCAGAAGCGGCTGCGCGACATCGGGGTCGACGTCGCGGTGCGTGTGGTCGAGTGGTCCGCCTTCATCAACGACTTCATCGACAAGCGCCGCTTCGACGTCATCGTGCTGGGCTGGAGCCTGTCGCTGGACCCCGATCAGTACGACATCTGGCACTCGTCCAAGACCGGCTACAAACAGTTCAACTTCGTCGGGTTCAAGAACGCCGAAGTCGACGAACTGCTGGAGAAGGGCCGCCGCACCTTCGACGAGGACGAGCGCCGCCGCATCTACGACCGCGTGCAGGAGATCCTGGTCGAGCAGCAGCCCTACACCTTCCTGTACGTGCCCGACTCGCTGCCGATCGTGGCTTCGCGCTTCCACGGGATCGAAGAGGCCCCGGCGGGTATTTCGTGGAACTTCCCGCAGTGGTACGTGCCGACCGCGTTGCAGAAGTATACGATCGCGCCCTGAGCAAGCGCCGACGATGCTGTCCTACCTCGCCAAACGCCTGGCCGGTTTCGTGCCGCTGCTGCTCGGGATCAGCTTCGTGTCGTTCCTGGTGATGGCGATGGCACCGGGAACGCCGGTCGATCTGATGACCGACCTCAACCCGAAGGCGAGCCCGGAAGCCAGGGAGAGACTCGAAAAGTTCTACGGTCTGGATCAGCCGCTCTACGTGCAGTACGGGTTGTGGCTGGGACGCATCGTGCAGGGCGATCTCGGCACCTCGTTCTCGCGAGATCGCCGTCCGGTGCTCGACAAGATCGCCGAAGCGCTGCCGATCACGCTGTTCCTGAACGTACTCGACCTTGCGCTGATCCTCGGCCTGGCCATCCCGATCGGCATCTATTCGGCGGCGCGCCAGTACTCGCTGGTGGATCGTGCCACGACGGTCTTCGTCTTCATCGGGTTTGCGATGCCGAGCTTCTGGGTGGCGCTGCTGGCGATGATGCTGTTCGGCGAGCAGCTCGGGTGGCTGCCGATCTCGGGGCTTCGCTCTCTCGACTACGATTCGATGAGCGCGCTCGGCCAGATCGGCGACCGCGTTCGCCACCTGATCCTGCCGGTGGGGATAGCAGCACTGACCGGGCTGGCCGGCCTGTCGCGCTATATGCGCTCGAGCATGCTCGAAGTGCTGCGCCAGGATTATATCCAGACGGCGCGGGCCAAGGGCCTGTCCGAAACCGTGGTGGTGTACCGTCACGCGCTACGCAACGCGCTGCTTCCGGTGGTCACGATCCTGGGACTGTCGATCCCGGGTCTGATCGGCGGATCGGTGATCGCCGAGACCATCTTCGCGATCCCCGGCATGGGCCGCCTGTTCTACACCAGCGTGTTGATGCGCGACTATCCGGTGGTGATGGGCATTACGCTGATCGGCGCGGTGCTGACGCTGCTGGGCAACCTGCTGGCCGATCTGATGTACGTGGCGGTCGACCCGCGCCTGAGGAAACGCTGATGCTGCGGCGTCTGCTGCGCAATCCGCTCGCGGCGGCCGGAGGCCTGATCGTGCTGGCGCTGTTCGCGGCGGCCGCGGGGGCGCCGTGGCTGGCACCGTACGATCCGAGCGATTTCGATGCGGCCTACGTGCTCGACGGCCCTAGCGTCCGGCACCTGCTGGGGACCGACGGTCTGGGCCGCGACGTGCTGAGCCGCATGCTGTTCGGCGCGCGGGTCTCGCTGATGGTCGGTTTCGTCTCGGTCGGAATCGCCAGCCTGGTGGGAGTGACGCTCGGCGCCGTGGCCGGCTACTTCCGCGGCGTGGTCGACACCGTGCTGATGCGCTTCGTCGACGTGATGCTGACCTTCCCGACCTTCTTCCTGATCCTGGCGGTGATCGCCTACCTGGACGCCAGCATCTGGAACATCATGCTGGTGATCGGTCTGACCTCGTGGATGGGCGTGTGCCGGCTGGTGCGCGCCGAAGTGCTGAGCCTTCGCGAGCGCGACTTCCTGGTCGCGGCGGAGGCACTGGGCATGAAGCCGTCGCGGGTGATCCTGCGCCACGCGCTGCCCAACGCGATGGCGCCGGTGTTCGTCGCCGGCATCCTCGGCGTGGCCGGCGCGATCCTGGTCGAAAGTGCGCTGTCGTTCCTCGGCATCGGCGTGCAGCCGCCGCAGCCGAGCTGGGGCAACATCCTGACCGAGGGCAAGAGCACGCTCGGCGTGGCCTGGTGGCTGTCGGTGTGTCCTGGCCTGGCGATATTGATCACCGTGCTCGGCTACAATCTGCTCGGCGAGGGCCTGCGCGACGTGCTCGACCCGCGACTGAGGGCAAGGTGAGCAAGGTGAGCACGGTGAGCGATGTGAGCGATGTGCGCGGCACCAACGGCAAGCGCCTGCTCGACGTTCGCGGACTCGCGACCGCGTTCGACACCAGCGAGGGCATCGTGCGCGCCGTGGATGGCGTCGACTTCCATGTCGGCGAAGGCGAGACGGTGGCGCTGGTCGGCGAGTCCGGCTGCGGCAAGAGCGTCACGGCACTGTCTATCCTGCGGCTGGTGCAGGCGCCCGCCGGTCGCATCGTCGCCGGTCGCATCGAATTGGCCGGCGTCAACCTGCTGGAGCTTCCCGAGGCCGAGATGCGCAAGGTGCGCGGCGCGAAGATCGCTATGATCTTCCAGGAGCCGATGACCTCGCTCAATCCGGTGCTGACGGTGGGCTACCAGATTGCCGAAGCGGTGCGGTTGCACCGAGGCCTTTCCAAGCGCGAAGCGTGGAAGGAGGCAGTGCGGGTGCTCGACCTGGTCGAGATCCCCGACGCGGCCGAGCGCGCGGCCGGCTATCCGCACCAACTGAGCGGCGGCATGCGCCAGCGCGTGATGATCGCGATGGCGCTCTCATGCGATCCGCGCCTGCTGATCGCCGACGAGCCGACCACGGCGCTTGACGTAACCATCCAGGCGCAGATCCTGGAGCTGCTCGATTCGCTGCGCGCCAGACTCGGCATGGCGCTGTTGCTGATCACCCACGACCTCGGCGTGGTGGCCGAGCGCGCCGAGCGCGTGCTGGTGATGTACGCGGGGCGCGTGATCGAAGAGGGACCGGTGGATCGGGTGTTCGCCGAGCCCCACCATCCATATACACGGGGGCTGCTGCGTTCGGTGCCGCGCCTGGGTCGTGAGCGCGCGCCGCTGGCAACCATCCCTGGCGTGGTTCCAAAACTCAACGCATTGCCGGCCGGCTGCCGCTTCCGCGACCGCTGCGACGCGGCGGTCGCCGAGTGCGCCAGTGTGGACCCGGCGCTGGAGCCGCTCGGCGAGGGGCGCCGCGTGGCCTGCATCGTGGCCACGCGACGCGGAGGACTGGAATCGTGAGTGCTGGAAGCACGAACGCTCCGATGGCAAGTGCTGGAAGCACGAACGCTCCGATGGCGAGCGCGGGAGGCACGAACGCGCCGATGGCGAGTGCTGCCGCCAGCCCGCTGCTGCGCGCCGTTGGCCTCACCAAGACGTTTCGCGTCGCAGGCCGCCTGTTCGGCGGCGATCGCAGCGTTCACGCGGTTACCGACGTCAATCTGGAATTCGGCGCCGGCCGCACCATCGGCATCGTCGGCGAGTCGGGCTGCGGCAAGTCCACCCTCGGCCGCCTGCTGCTGCGTCTTCTCCTGCCGACCGCGGGACGCGTCGAGTTCGACGGCACCGACCTGGCCACGCTCTCCCCGCGCGACCTGCGCGCCGCACGCCGTCACATGCAGATCGTCTTCCAGGATCCCTATGCTTCGCTGAATCCGCGGATGAAGATCGGCCGCATCGTCGGCGAGGGACTCGAAGTGCACGGCGTGGCCAGCGGCAAGGCGGCCCGCGAACAGGTGCTCGAGCTGATGGCGCGCGTCGGTCTGACCGCCGACGCCTACGACCGCTATCCGCACGAGTTCAGCGGCGGCCAGCGCCAGCGCGTTGGCATCGCCCGGGCCCTGGCGCTCTCCCCGCGCTTCATCGTGGCCGACGAGCCGGTATCGGCGCTGGACGTTTCGATCGGAGCCCAGATCCTCAACCTGCTGCTGGAGCTGCAAGACGAGCGCGGCCTGGCCTATGCGTTCATCTCGCACGACCTGCGCGTGGTCGAGCACGTCAGCCACCAAGTCGCCGTGATGTACCTCGGTCGCATCGTCGAACTCGCACCCGCCCGCGAGATCTACACCGGTGCGCGTCATCCCTATACGCAGGCCCTGCTGTCGGCGGTGCCCACGGTAGACGGCAAGGATCGCAGGCAGCGTGTCGTACTGGGCGGCGACGTGCCGAGTCCGCTCGACCCGCCCAGTGGCTGCGCGTTCCATCCGCGCTGCCCGATCGCGGTCGCGCGTTGCCGCGTCGAAGCACCGCAACTCGTCAGCGACGGTGGGCATCGCACGGCCTGTCACCTGGTCGGCGACGGCAACCCATCGGCTGGGGGCGACGTGCCGCCACCGGTGCGGCACGATCCTGCGCCAGCGTGAACCGCGCGCGCCGCAAGTCCGGGCGAGGGACCGCGACGCCGTGAGCCAGCCGAGCCGCGAGCTGCGCTTGCTGCCCCGGGTGCTGCTGCTGATCGGTCTTGGTGCGTACTCGCTCTGCTTCGGCTGGCTGCTTCACCTTCGTCACACGCGCTTCTGCACCACCGACTTCGATCTCGGGATCTTCGACCAGAACCTCTGGCTGCTTGCACACGGCCGCAGCTTCCTGACCACGCGCGGCCTGGAGGTCTTCGGCCATCACGCCAGCTTTGGGCACTTGCTGCTGGTTCCGTTCTATTGGATGGGCGCGGGTCCGGAGTTTCTCGACAACGCGATGGTGGCCGCGGTCGCCGCCGCGGCGGTGGTCGTGTTCCGGATCGCGGCGCGTCTTTCGGGCAGTGAGTGGATCGCGCTGGTGCTCGCGATGGCGTTCGCGTGGCAGCCCACGACAACCTGGCTGCTGCAGGAGAGCTACCATCCCGAGGTGATGGCGATTCCCGCACTGTTTGCCGCGTTCGATGCTGGTCAGCAGCGCCGCTGGCGCGCCTACGGTCTGTGGCTGGTGCTGGCCGTTTCCTTCAAGGAGGACGTCGCGCTCGCGGCGGCGATGCTCGGCGCCGTCGCAGCGGTGCGCGGGCACCGGAGAGCTGGGCTCGCCACCGCCGCGGCGTCACTGGTCTATTTCGTTCTCGTCGTCGAGGTGCTGATCCCGCACTACGCTCCCGAAGGCGCGTTCTTCCAGCAATTCTACAGCCACCTCGGCAGCACTCCCGGTGCGGTAGTGGAGACCGCTCTGACCGCGCCGCAACGAATCCTGTACCAATTGGGAAAGTCAGGCGCTTGGGCTTACGCGCGCGACATGACGGTCGGGTACGGATTTTCACCGCTGCTTTCGCCGGTGCCGCTGCTGGTCGGGCTTCCGCAGTTCGCGGCGAACCTGCTCTCGCAGCACTCGTTCACCTGGAACACCCACCTTCACTACGCGGCGCTGGTGCTGGCGGCGGCGACCCTGGCGATGGTCGAGGGGGTTTGCCGCCGGCGTCGCGCTCGCAACCGTTGGCTGCTGGCGATGCTCGTCGCGGCGTGCGCCGCGACTACGACTCTGACCCGCGGGATCGGCCCAGGCAGCGCCGAGTTCCGCAGCGGTTACTGGCCGCTGGTCGACAATCTTCGCTACGCTACGTTGGCCCGGGCCGTGGCGTTGCCCGGGCCTGACGATGCAGTCGCGGCCACCTACAATCTGGTGCCCCACCTGACGCACCGGCAGCGCATCTACAGGTTTCCGAATCCGTGGTGGATCTCCGACTGGGGCGTGCGCGGCGAGAACACCCACGATCCCGAGCGCGTCGACTGGCTGGTGCTCGA
>JACRCR010000106.1 GCA_016218925.1 Deltaproteobacteria bacterium
TCGCAGGTGCAGCCTTGGCAGGTGCGGCCTTGGGCGCAGCAGCCTTCTTCGCCTCCGCAGCGCGCGCAGCCTCCGCAGCCGCACGCGCGGCCTTGCGCTCCGCACGCGCCTTCTTCAGTTCCTGCGCCGCCGCCGCAGCCCTCTCTTCCGCCGCCTCACTCGCAGACTTCGCCTGCGCCGCCGCAGGGGCGGCCTCCTGCTGCGCCGCCACAGGTACGGAGGTCGAGACCAGCGCCGCAAGCGCCAACATCAGCCCGCATGTGCACAGGAACCGCCTGCCGGGCACTACCGACTCACGCTCGACGCACACCCGCAACAGGCACAGGAACGCTTTACGCTGCATCGGAACCTCCCTCTGCCAGGGCGCCCGCCCCAGACGGCACCTGGCTTCTGCGTCCCGCGGTGGTTTGGCCCCCCTCGCCTCCGCCCATACGACGGACCGCCGCGCAGACGCCCTACCATAGGTCGCCGGCGCGGCCTGGCGCAAGCCGCGCGATCAGCCCGGCAGTGCGTCGGCGGCCAGCTCGAGCACGTCGCGATTGCGGACCTTCTCTTCGAGCTCTTTGCTCTTCACCCCGTCGGTCAGCATCGTCATGCAGTATGGGCAGGCCGACGCGATGGTGTCGGCCTTGGTGTCGAGTAGTTGCTCAACACGCAGCACGTTCACGCGCTGCTCGGGGGCTTCCTCCACCCACATGCGACCGCCGCCGGCGCCGCAGCACATGCCGAACTGCTGGGTCCGCTCGGCCTCGCGCAGGTCGATGCCGGACAGCGCTTGCAGGATGCGGCGCGGCGCATCGTACACGTCGTTGTAGCGGCCGAGGTAGCACGAGTCGTGATAGACCACCGACCCGACCTTCTCGCCGGCCAGCCGCAGTTTTCCCGCTGCCATCAGGTCGGCCACCAGCTCGGTGGCGTGCTGCACGTGGTATTCGCCGCCGAACTGCGGCAGCTCGTTCTTGATGCTGTTGTAGCAGTGCGGGCAGTTGGTGATGACCTTCTTGACGCCAAAGCCGTTGAAGGTCTCCACCGCCGCGGCCGCCATCGACTGGTACAGGTACTCGTTGCCGAGACGACGCGCGGTGTCGCCGTTGCACGGCTCGTCGCGACCAAGGATCGCGAACGACACGTTGGCGGCCTTCAGCAGCTTGGCCACCGCCTGCGTGATCTTCTTGGCGCGGTCGTCGTAGGAACCCGCGCAGCCGACGAAGAACAGATACTCGGCGTCGGGCTTGTCGGCCAGCGTGGGAATGTCCATTCCTTCGGCCCACTCGGCTCGCTTGTCGGCGCCAAGTCCCCACGGATTGCTCTGCCTCTCCATGCCCTGGAACACGCGCGTCAGCTCAGCCGGGAAGCGCGCTTCTTCCTGCACCAGGTAGCGGCGCATGTCGACGATCTTGTCGACGTACTCGATGTTGACCGGGCACGCCTCTTCGCAAGCGCGGCAGGTGTTGCACGACCACAACACTTCGTCGGAAATGATTTCCTCGGCGCCTTCCACTTCGCCGGTGGCCACCTTCTGCGCAAACTCGGGATCGGTCAGCGACTCGGGATGCGCGTACAGGAAGTTGCGCAGGTTGAGCAGGAACTGCCGCGGCGCCAGCGGCTTGTTGGTCGCGGTGGCCGGGCAGTGCGAAGAGCAGCGACCGCACTCGGTGCACGAGTACATGTCGAGCACCTGCTTCCAGTCGAAGTGACGCATCTGCGAAGTGCCATAGATGGCGTTCTCGCTCTCCAGGTCCTGTTTGGACAGACGCCCCAGCGGCTCGAGCTTCGAGAAGAACACGTTGGGGATCGAGGTGATGACGTGGAAGTGCTTCGAGGTCGGCAGCAGATTGAGGAAGGTCAGGATCACCAGGTTGTGGATCCACCACGCGGCGTCGGATGCGCTCTCGGCGCCGCCGGCGGGCAAGCCGGCCAGCACCACCGACAACATCCGCGCGAACGGCGACCACATTTTCTCGGCTTCGATCTCGGCATCGCCGGCCATGAACACCATGCGGCCGGCATCGTAGGTCAGACCGCTCAGCGTGATGGCAGCGATGAAGCACAGGATCAGCTTGGCTTCCCAGTGCGGATGCGAGGCCACGCGTTCCTCAGCCGGCTTGAAGCCCATCAGGCGCTGCGGATGGGTGATCAGCCAGCGGCTGAGCAGCACCATCGCGCTGATCGCCACCACCACCTCCATGATGTCCTTTAGCAGCAGGATCGGGCCGCCCAGGCTCTCGCCGTTGAGCAGCGGCAGGTAAAAGCCTTCGAACCAGCCGCGCGCGAACATGTGCAAAGCCTGGTAGCCGAGCACCAGGAAGCCCCAGAACACCAGCGCGTGCAGCAGGCCGGCGCGCCGGTCGTGGGCCGGGCTCTTGAAGAACTTGAACTGACCGATCGCGTACTTCAGGGTGCGGCTGACCCGCTCCGGGATGTTGTCGAAGCGGTCTGTGGGCCGCGCGAAGGTGAGGACACGGAAGCGCTCGTAGACCTGGTAGGCGAAGAAACCGGCCAAACCCACAAAAGCGATCGTCCAAGCGACGGTGCTAAGCATGAAACCCCTCCAACCTGCCCAAGTTGTCGAACGCGCCCCGAGTGATGATGCGGCCCGTGCCGTCCCTCTCGACCCGGCGCCCCACGCTGAACAATCGGGCCGCCCAGTGGCGAAATCCCCCCGGAGCCGCCACCTGGCCTTCCGATTGGGAATCCGCCCGAACCCGCCGCGGCCCGGGGATTTAACCGAGGACATTTCCGCCTTGCAATCGAGCCTGAGCGGCTACGCACGGCGTCGCCGCTCCGCCACCAGGCTCGCTGCACTGGCCCTGGCCGCTGCGCTGAGCGTCCTCCCCGCGTGCGCCGGCGCGCCTGCGGGTCCCCGGGTAACCGTTCACACCGGCGGAGGCGACGTCGTGGTCACGGTCGAGCTGGCCCTGACAGAGGAAGACCAGGCTCGCGGGCTGATGTGGCGCAGCGAGCTGGCCGACGGCGCCGGCATGCTGTTCGTTTTTGACGGCGAACAAGAGCGCGCGTTCTGGATGCGCAACACGGCGATACCGCTCGACATCATTTACATCGCCGCAGACGAGACGATCCGCTCGATCGCGGCCGAGACGCGCCCCTACTCCGAGCAGACGATCCCTTCGCGCGGTCCGTGCCGCTACGTGCTGGAAGTTCCCGGCGGGTGGGCGCGGCGCCACGGCGTGCGCGCCGGCGACAAGCTCACGCTGCCCGATGTCGCCAAGCCGACGGAAGCGTCGTAGCCGGCGCGAAGCGGCGCGATGTTGAAACTGACTCCCCCTCCGGGATAGAAGCGGTCAACCCTTTCTGCGCGGAGCTCCGGAGGAAACGTTCGATGTCGTGGGACCAGGTGATCGACACGTTGTGGAAGATTCTCGTGACGCAGACCGGGATCGTCCACGTTTCGCCGGGCAACGTCCTGATGTGGGCCATCGGCCTGTTCTTTCTCTATCTGGCCGTGGCCAAGAACTTCGAGCCCCTGCTGCTGGTTCCGATCGGATTCGGCATCTTCATCGTCAACTTCCCGCTCGCCCCGCTGATGGGCGTGACCGAGGCCGGGTATCCAGAGTTTCTCAGCGTCTTCTACCACTACGGCCTGGAGTGGGAGATCCTGCCATCGGTCATCTTCCTGGGTCTGGGGACGCTGACGGACTTCGGCCCGCTGATTGCCAATCCCAAAGTGCTGGTGGTCGGCGCCGGAGCACAGCTAGGGGTCTTCGTCACCTTCCTCGGCACGCTGCTGTGTGGCTTTACGCTCAAGGAAGCCGCCTCGGTCGGAATCATCGGCGGAGCCGATGGGCCTACCACCATCTATCTGACCACGGCTCTGGCCCCGCACCTGCTCGGCGCCAACGCGGTGGCGGCTTACTCGTACATGGCCCTGGTACCGCTGATTCAGCCGCCGATCATGAAGCTCCTCACCACCAGGTCGGAGCGCCTCATCGTCATGGAGCAACTGCGCCCGGTCTCGCGGATGGAGAAGCTGATCTTCCCGCTGATCGCGGCCGGGGTGATCGCGCTGTTGATCCCGGCGGTCACGCCGCTGATGGGCATGTTCATGCTCGGCAACTTCATGCGTGAGTGCGGCGTGGTGAAGCGGCTGGTCGACACCGGCGGCGGCGCGCTGATGAACATGGTGACGATTTTCCTCGGCCTGGCGGTGGGGGCGACCATGCAGGCCGACAAGTTTCTCGGACCCAAGCCCCTTCTAATCCTGGGATTCGGAATCATCGACTTCGCGTTCTGCACCGCAGGCGGGATCTGGACGGTGCAAGTGCTGAACTACTTCAGCAAGAACAAGATGAACCCTTTGATCGGGTCGGCCGGCGTCTCTGCGGTGCCGATGGCCGCGCGCGTTTCGCAGGTGGTCGGGCAGCGAGAGGACCCGGCCAACTTCCTGCTGATGCACGCGATGGGTCCCAACCTGGCCGGCGTCATCGGCACGGCAGCCGCCGCGGGCATGTTCATCGCGATGTTCAAGTGAGGTCTGTGAAATGGATTGGCTGCTTCGCTACACCGACCCCTCGATCGACTGGAGCTATGCGACCGTCACGCTCATCGTGCGTTTCATCGGCGTGTTCGTCGTGATGGCGGTCGTGCAGGCCGCGTTGCAGATAGCCTCGGCAGTCATCATTCGACTCGAGTCGCGGGGGGCAGCGCCGGCGACGGCCCCCGCCCACGCGTTGGTGTCGCTGGACCTTTCGGCAATGGCCGAACATGAGGCGGAACTGGATGGTTCTGCAATGGCGGCGATAGGTTTGGCGCTGACGCTGGAAGCGCAACAGCAAGTCGCTTCGAGTCGAATCGCCGGCGCCGAGGCGACGGCGCACGGACCGTCCGCGTGGGCGTTGGCGGGCCGCATGCGCGGTCTGCGCTGACAACTCGAAGCAGCACCAGCCGGCAGCACGGAGCGCAAAGTGGGTACCCACCGATTTTCAATCGAAGGAATGGAGTACGAAGTTCACGTCGGGCATCGCACCGGCGACAGGGTGCGAGTCAGCGTCAACGGCAAGGCGTACGACGTCGACATCGTGGGCGAGGAATCCACCGCCGAGCGCTCCGAACTCGCCCGGGCCGCCGCGGCCGCGGCCGCCCGCTCCGGCGTGCCTGGCGGCGGTCAGGTGCGCGCGCCGATCTCCGGGGTGGTACTTCGCATCGAGGTCGAGCCCGGCCAGAAGGTGGTTCGCGGTACCGTACTGCTGATCCTGGAAGCCATGAAGATGGAGAACGAGATCTTCGCGGCCGAAGACGGCATCGTCCAGTCGCTCGGCGTCAAGCCGCTGCAGGAGGTGCGCGAGGGCGACGTCCTGGTCGTGATCATCCCGGGCTGACCGCGCAAGCTCGCCCGCCGCAGGGCCGGTGTTGTAATTTTGGCGGACACTGTATAGGGGACGCCTTTCGTTTGGCGCCTCGCGGCCTTCGTCGAAGGCTGCGCAGGCATTGAGAAAACCCTTCGGTCCGCGCCTGCCTGCCAGGCTCCGGGCCGAACTCGAAAAGGCCGTTGTCGGCCACGGCCGGACACCCGATAGCAAGAATGGCGCTCAAGGACGTTCTACAGGAACTCGCGGCTCGCAACGCTCAGGCGGAGGGCGGCGGCGGCAAGGAACGGATTGCCGCACGCCACGAGAAGGGCGTGCTCAGCGCCCACGAGCGCATCGAACTGCTCTTCGACAGCGGCAGCTTCGTAGAGGTCGACAAGCTGAGGGTCCACCGCTGCAACGACTTCGGGATGGACGAGCAGCGCATCCCCGGCGACGGCGTGGTCACCGGCTACGGCACCGTGGACGGACGCACGGTCTTCGCCTTCGCACAGGATTTCACCGTGCTGGGCGGCAGCCTCTCCCACACGGTGGCCGACAAGATCTGCAAGATCCTGGAACTGGCGATGAAAGCCGGGGCGCCGGTGGTGGGCCTCAACGACTCGGGCGGGGCGCGCATCCAGGAGGGTGTGGAGAGCCTCGGCGGCTACGCAGAGATCTTCTGCCGCAATACGCTGGCCTCCGGGGTGGTGCCGCAGATCTCGGCCGTGATGGGTCCCTGCGCCGGCGGCGCCTCGTACTCGCCCGCGCTGACCGACTTCGTCTTCATGGTCGATCAGACCAGTTACATGTTCATCACCGGCCCGGAGGTCATCAAGTCGGTCACCCGCGAGACGGTGACCCAGGAAGACCTCGGTGGCGCGATGAGCCACAACTCGCGCAGCGGCGTGGCCCACTTCCTGGCCGCCAGCGATCAGGACTGCATCGTGCAGATCCGCCGTCTGCTGTCGTACCTGCCCTCCAACAACATGGACTCGGCCCCGGTGCTGGCCTGCGACGACCCGGTCGATCGCGTGATTCCCGAACTCGACAGCGTGGTGCCGGAGAACTCCAACCAGCCCTACGACATGCACCGCATCGTCGGGGCCACCGTGGACGCCGGCAGTTTCCTCGAGGTGCACGCCCACTTCGCGCGCAACGCCATCGTCGGCTTCGCGCGCATCGGTGGACGCGCGATCGGCGTGGTCGCCAATCAGCCGCTGTATCTTGCCGGTTGCCTCGACATCAACGCCTCCAACAAGATCGCGCGCTTCATCCGCTTCTGCGACTGCTTCAACCTGCCGGTGGTCACCTTCGAGGACGTGCCGGGCTACCTGCCGGGCACCCAGCAGGAGTGGGGCGGCATCATTCGCCACGGCGCCAAGATCGTTTACGCATACGCAGAGGCCACCGTGCCGAAGATCACCATAATCACGCGCAAGTCGTACGGCGGCGCGTACTGCGTGATGGGCTCCAAGCACGTGCGCGCCGACGTCAACCTGGCCTATCCCAGCGCCGAGGTCGCGGTGATGGGCGCAGACGGCGCGGTGAACATCATATTCCGCGGCGATTTGAAGAAAGCCGACGACCCCGAGGCCCGGCGCCAGGAACTCGTCGACGACTATCGCTCGCGCTTTGCGACGCCCTTCAAGGCGGCCGAACTCGGCTACATCGACGAAGTGATCGCGCCTTCGCAGACGCGCATCCGCATCAGCCAGGCGCTGGCCATGCTCGCGAACAAGAAGGACACCAACCCGCCGAAGAAGCACGGCAACATTCCGCTATGAGAAGGCACGGCCGGTGGTACGAGGAATTGGGCGACCGACCGCGGTGACCGGTGGAATCCATGCAGGGGGTCTTGGCGGGACCCTCGATGGGACTCAGGGCCGCCCCGATTTGTTGCGCGTCGCACTGGTCGCGTATGTTGCGCACCTGAGCCAGCGCGCTCGCGGGCGAACCGCGCGCGGCCCTACGCCGTGGGGTCTGGCCGCTCGCATCGCGCAAGTGCAACGCTGGCCGCAGGGCCGCTGAGTCCCCGCTCGGCAGAACGCGGACGTCAGGGCGATAAGGTCGAGGCAAGCATCGAGAAGTATGGCCACCTACAAGGTCAAAGCCTACGGGAAAGAGTACGTCGTCGAGGTGATCGAGCAGGCCTCGGGCGCGCGCGTGATCGTCGAAGGCTACAGCTTCGAGGTAGAACCCGCGGCTGCGGGTTCGGTTCCCACGCAGCTTCACGCCGGCGCGGCTGCTGCCCAGCGTGCGACGGCCGCGCCGGTCCCCGTCGTGACCGCGCGGCCTGCCGCCGCGCCTACTACCCCGCCCGCGCGGCGCCGCGGCGCCGCCTCGGCCAAGCCCGCAGCCGCCGGCTCTGCCAAGCACGCCACGGCCGTGGTCGCCCACGGCGCAGTGCTGGCGCCGATCCCGGGCGTCATCACCAAGGTGTGCGTCGCGCTCGGTGAAGAGGTAAAGGCCGGACAGACGGTGGTCAAACTCGAAGCCATGAAGATGGAGAACGACATCACCTCGCTCATTGACGGTATCGTCAAGGAACTGGCGGTGGGCGAAGGCACCGAAGTCTGCGACGGGCAGCTTCTGGTGCTGGTCGAGTAGCCGGGGAGAACGGTGGCAAGTTTCGATCAAGAACTCGAGCGCTGGCGCAAGGCCACTGCGACCCCGTCGTCCAAGGACGGCGCGGGCGAGCGTCGCGCGCAGTTCGCGACGCTATCGGGCATTGCGGTCGAGCCGATCTACGGACCCGGCGCGGCCGAGAACCCTGCCGATCTGGGGATGCCCGGCGAGTATCCGTTCACGCGCGGCGTTCAGCCCAACATGTACCGCGGGCGTTTCTGGACGATGCGCCAGTACGCGGGTTTTGGCAGCGCCGAAGAATCCAACCAGCGCTATCGCTTCCTGCTCGGGCAAGGAACCACCGGCTTGTCGGTCGCGTTCGACCTTCCCACGCAGATGGGCCGCGACAGCGACCATGAACTCGCCTGCGGCGAAGTCGGCAAGGTCGGTGTGGCGATCGACTCGCTGGCCGACATGGAAGTGCTGTTCGACGGCATTCCGCTCGACAAAGTCACCACCTCGATGACGATCAATTCGACCGCGGCGATCCTGCTCGCGCTCTACCTGGTGGTGGCCGAGAAGCAGGGCGTTTCGTGGAGCACGGTGGGCGGCACCATCCAGAACGACGTGCTCAAGGAATACATCGCGCGCGGCACCTACATCTTCCCGCCGTCGGCCTCGATGCGCGTGATCACCGACATCTTTGCGTTCTGCACCGAGACGGTGCCGAAGTGGAACACCATCTCGATCAGCGGCTACCACATCCGCGAAGCCGGCTCGACGGCGGTGCAGGAAGTGGCGTTCACGCTCGCCGACGGCATCGCGTACGTCGACGCGGCCAGGAAGGCCGGCCTGGACATCGACGCGTTCGCCGGACGCCTGTCGTTCTTCTTCAACTGCCACAACAATTTCTTCGAAGAAGTGGCCAAGTTCCGCGCCGCCCGCCGCCTGTGGGCGCGCATCATGAAGGAACGCTTCGGCGCCAGGCGCGAGCGCAGCATGATGCTGCGCTTCCACACCCAGACGGCGGGATCCTCGCTGACCGCGCAGCAGCCGCTCAACAACATCGTACGCACGACGCTGCAGGGGCTGGCCGCCGTCCTCGGCGGCACCCAGTCGCTGCACACCAACGGCTACGACGAGGCGCTCACCTTGCCCACCGAGGTTGCCGCCACCACCGCGCTGCGCACCCAGCAGGTGATCGCCTACGAGTCGGGCGCGGCCGACACCGTCGATCCGCTCGGTGGCTCGTGGTTCGTCGAGAATCTCACCGACGAGATCGAACGGCGCGCGGGCGAATATCTGGACGCGATCGACAAGCTCGGCGGCGCAGTGAAGGCGATCGAGCACGGCTTCCAGCAGCGCGAGATCCAGCAGGCCGCCTACACCTACCAGCAGGCCATCGAGTCGGGCGACCAGGTGCTGGTGGGTGTCAACCGCTTCGCCGGCAAGGGAGACATGTCGATCGACCTGCTGCGCATCGACCCGATGATCGAGAAACGCCAGCGCGAGCGGCTCGCCAAGGTGCGCGCCGATCGCGACGCTGCGGCGGTGCGCGCGGCGCTCGACGAGATCACCCGCCGCGCGCACGGAACCGAGAACCTGATGCCCGCGATCATCGATGCCGTGCGTGCCTACGCCACGCTCGGCGAGATTTCCGACGCGATGCGCGTCGCGTTCGGCGAGTTCGACGCGCCGGTGTTCATCTGAAGGATCGGTCAGTAAATTCAGTCATGCAGTCTGCCACAGAAGATCCAGGTGCAAAGCCGACGCGGCCCGAGGGCGCGCAGACGCGAACCCCGGCCTGGTGAGGGGGCTCGGTCAATGGCACGTCGTAGCGACAAGAGTGCACGGCCAGCGGTGCAAATGGGACTTTTCGGACAGACTACGGATTCAGGGAGTCGGGATATGGCAAAAGTAGCATCGATGGTCTTCCTCACCCGTGGTGTCGGTCGCCATCGCGAAAAGCTCGCTTCGTTCGAACTGGCGTTGCGCGACGCGGGCATCGCTCAGTTCAACCTGGTCACCGTCTCCAGCATCCTGCCGCCGCGCTGCAAGATCGTTTCCAAGACCGAAGGCCTCAAACACCTGACCCCGGGGCAGGTGCTGCACGTAGTGATGAGTCGCTCCGAGACCAACGAGCCCTACCGCCACATCGCGGCATCGGTGGGCGTGGCGATCCCCAAGGACCGCGACATGTACGGCTACCTGAGCGAGCACCACAGCTACGGCGAGACCGACGAAGTCGCGGGCGACTACGCCGAGGACCTCGCCGCGCAGATGCTCGCCACCATTCTCGGGGTGCCGTTCGACGCCGATCAGAGCTACGACAAACGCCGCGACGTCTGGAAGCTCAGCGAAGAGATCGTCAAGACGCGCAACATTTCGCAGGCCGCCGAAGGTCCCAAGAACGGCTACTGGATCTCGGTGGTAGCCGCTTGCGTGCTCGTCGACGCGTGAACCTGCCGGTGAGCAAACAGGAGCGCCTTGGCTGACGAGCGTGACGGCGCCCTTTCTTCGCGCATCCTGCAGGTTCTGCGCGCCGGCCGGCGCGGCAACGCCACTCTCGAACAACTGCGCCGCGCCACCGGCGCTTCGGGTCGCGACCTCGAGAGCGCGGTGTCGGCGCTCGAAGAAAGCGGCGAGGTGGTGCGGATGCCGCGCAAGCGCCTGGCGCTGGCCGAGCGCTCGGGCCTGCGCACCGGCACCGTAAGGATCGAGCGCTCAGGCCGCGCACTGGTGATCCTGGACGTGCCGGCAGCGCCGCTGGTGCTGGAGCGCAGCGCGCTGCGCCCGGCGATGGACCGCGACCGCGTTCTGGTCGAAGAAACCCCTTACTCACGCGGCGGGCTCCACCACGCCAAAATCCACCGCGTACTCGAGCGCGGGCGCGAACGCCTGATCGGGGTAGCGGCTCCCAAAGCGCCGCGCCGCATCCTCCCGCTCGACGAACGCGTCGGTCCCTATCTGGTACTGCTGGCTCCCGACAGCGAGCCCGCGCCGCTCGGCCAGGCGGTGGCGACGCGCATCGTCGAGTATCCGAGCGGCCACCGCGACATCCTGGTGCGAGTCGAGGAAGTGCTCGGAGAGCTCGGCCTGCTCGGCACCGAGATCCGCACCGTGTGCGCGTCGCTCGGCATCGAGGAGGAATTCGACGACGAGGTGCTGGCCGAGGCCGCGGCCTTCGGTGAGCCGTCGGCGGCCGACCTGGCAGGACGCGTCGACCTGCGCCAGACCCTTACCATCACCGTCGATCCCGCCGATGCCAAGGACCACGACGACGCGGTGTCGGTCCAGAAGCTGGACGGCCCCGGCGGTGGCTATCGCCTGATCGTCTCGATCGCCGACGTTTCGCACTACGTACGGCCCGGCTCGCGCCTGGACGACGAAGCGTTCGAGCGCTCCACCAGCGTGTACTTTCCCGGCACTTCGGTGCCGATGCTTCCCGAGCGGCTGTCGGGCGATCTGGCCAGCTTGCATCCGGGAGTGGATCGGCTGGCGGTCTCGGCCTTCCTCGACATCGACGAACGCGGACGCGTGCGTTCGAGCAGTTTCGCGCGCAGCGTGATTCACAGCGTCGCCTCGCTGACCTACGAGCAGGTGCAAAGCGTGCTCGATGGCGGCGAGCAGGCCGGCGTCAGCGCCGAGGTGCGCGACGCGCTCGGCGAGATGGGCCACCTGGCCGCGCTGCTGTGCCAGCGTCGCATGCAGCGCGGCGCGATCGACATGGACCTGCCCGAATCGGTGATCGAACTCGACGAGCGCGGCGAAGTAGGAACGATCCGCAAGCGCCCGCGTCTGTTCGCTCACCGTCTGATCGAAGAGTTCATGCTCGCCGCCAACGAAGCGGTGGCCACGCGCATCGATCGCGCCGACCAGGCTTTTCTCTATCGCATCCACGAGCGGCCCGACGACGACGCGATCTCCGAGCTGGCGGTGCGCGTCAAGGCACTCGGCCTGCGTCTGGAGCGCGAAGGCGCGCTGGTCGAACCGGCGATGTTCCAGCACCTGCTGGCCGCCGCCGCCGATTCCCCGTTCGCCCGTCAGGTCAACGTGATGGTACTGCGCACGATGACGCAGGCGCGCTACTCGGCCGAGAAGGGAATCCACTTCGGGCTCGCCAGCCGCTGCTACACCCACTTCACCTCGCCGATCCGGCGCTACCCCGACATCGTCGCGCACCGCGCGTTGCTGGCGGTGGAGGGCCGCGACAGTGCGGGAGGCGGGAACGCGGGAGGCTGCGACGCGAGCGACGGCGCCGCCGCGGTCGCGCTGGCGGCGGGCGAGGCGCGTCCCGCGCGAGCGGCCGTGCTGCCTTCGCGCGAAGCACTCAGACCGGTGGCCGAGCACACCTCCAAGCGCGAACGCCGCGCGATGGAGGCCGAGCGCGATGTCGCCAAGGGCGCCGCGGTGCTCTACATGCAGCGCTGGCTCGGCAAGAGGCTCGAGGGCACCGTCAGCGCGGTCGACCGCTACGGCTTCAACGTCGAACTCGACGTCGCCTTCGTCGAGGGCTTCGTGCACGTGGGGCGCCTGCGCGAGTATTTCGATTACGTCGCCGAACGCATGGAGTTGCAGAGCCGCGTCTCCAGCGCTTGTATCCGCATCGGCGACCGCATCAAGGTGCGCGTGGCGGCACTCGACCTGGCCTCGCGTCGCATCGATCTGGAGCCTGCATGAGGTGTCTGCGATGAAACGCCCTCCCCAGTCGCCGCTTCTCGAGCGCCGTGCCCGCATGTCGACAGTGGCCGCGCGGCATTTCGGTCTTGCTCTTGCCCTGCTCGCCACGCTGGCCGGCGTAGTGCCGGCGCGAGCCGCCGCGCCGGTAACCGACGATCTGCGACGCTCGGCGGTGGTTCGCACGATCGAGCGCGTCGCGCCCGCGGTCGTCGGCGTCTACACCGAGAAGACCGTCGAATCCCCGTCGCCGTTTCGCGCGCCATCGGGCGTGGACCCGTTCTTCGATCAGTTTTTCGGGCAGTTTTTCCGCGACTCGCCCTCGGCCCCGCAGCGCAAACGCACTTCGCTCGGCTCGGGCGTGATCGTCGAAAGCTCGGGCATCGTGCTGACCAACGAGCACGTCATCGTCGGCGGCGACAGCATCCGCGTCCAGCTCGCCGACAACCGCGAGTTCGAGGCGCGCCTGGTCGGCGGCGACTCCGACTTCGACCTTGCGGTACTGAAGATCGACGACAAGGCCGCATTCCCCTACGTTTCGATCGGCAGCGACGATTCGATCCTGATCGGCGAGACGGTAATCGCTATCGGCAACCCCTACGGCCTCGATCACACCGTGACCACCGGTGTGGTCAGCGCGCTGGGCCGCTCGCTGCAGACCGGCGAGGTGGTGTACCAGGACTTCATCCAGACCGACGCGTCGATCAATCCCGGCAACTCCGGCGGCCCGCTGCTCGACATCAACGGCCGCCTGCTCGGCATCAACACCGCGATCCACCGCGAAGCCCAGGGCATCGGCTTTGCGATCCCGATCTGGCGCGTGCGCAACGTCGTCGACCAGATCCTCGCGCACGGCTCGGTACTTCCGACCTGGGTGGGAGTGCAGGTCCAGGATCTGACCGCCGAACTCGCCGCGCACTTCGGCGTGAAGCCCGGCACCGGCGTGATCGTGCGCAGCATCGAGGAAGGAAGCCCCGCCGCCA
>JACRCR010000005.1 GCA_016218925.1 Deltaproteobacteria bacterium
ATTTGGCGCAGCCAAATCGAATGCCGCGACTTGACCCCTTGATGGCACGGTGCGGCAAGTTGCGGTGGGGGACTGCCTTTGATTTAACGCGCCGAGTTATTTGAGGGGCTGGCATGGGGACCGAAAGGGTCATCAAGCGTTACACCAACCGAAAACTCTACGACACCGACCAGTCGCGATACGTCACCTTAGAGGATATCGCGCGCCTGGTACGGGAGAACGAAGAGGTTCGGGTGATCGACAACGAGACCGGCGACGACCTGACGGCCGTCACGTTCGCGCAGATCATCCTGGAAGAAGAGAAGCGCAAGACCAATCTCATGTCGGTTCCGTTCCTGCGCAAGCTCATCCGTTCGGGTGAGGTTGCGGTGCAGGACTTCACCGACCGCGCCACCCGCGCCATTGACCAGATCGGCGACATCACCGGCAGGGCCGGCGAGAAGGTTCGCGAAGTGGTCGAGGAAAGCGGCCGCGCCATCGACGACGTGATCGACGAGGGTCGCGGCTTCATCGACGACCTGCTGGGCCTTCCCCAGCGCCGCCTCGAGAGCCTTCGCGACGTCGCCCGCAAGCAAGTCGACAAAATCCGCCAGTCCCAGCCTCTGCAGCGGGAAATAGAGCGCCTGGAGAAGAGCATCCGCGGCATCGAGGACATGCTGACGCGTCTTCGCGAAGGCGAGACGGCCGCAGACGAAGACTCCGAGGAAGCCGGCGGTGCCTCTCCCTACGAAGAAGACCCGGCCCTCGACATCGAAGTCGAGCCCACCGGCGAGACTGATGAACCTTCGGATACCGAAGGTCGTCAGCGCCACTGAGCGGCGCCGGACGGGATCGCCGCCGCCAATCTTTACAACCGCTTCGAGCGTCGGTAGAACCAAGTGGCCCATGGCCAAGTCTTCGCGCTCGCGCCGCTCTGCCAAGCCGCAGGTCGACGAATCAAATCCGCTTCTGGAGCGCCTCAAGGAGATCGCCGCCGCGAGCGGCCTGGAGGTTCGCGAGGAGCGGCTCTACCGTGAAGTCGGCTACTCGGTTCGCAGCGGCGTGTGCCGCGTCGGCGACCAGGAAGTCCTGCTGCTCGACAAGAACAGCGCCACCGCCGAGCGGATCGACGCCCTGTGCTCGATCCTGTCGGAGCGCAACCTGGATTCCGTCTTCATCGAACCCGAATTGAGGCGCAAGATCGGCGGAAGCGCGATGGCGGCCGACGACACCGAAACCGTCGGCGAGAGCGCCTGAGAGGGCGTGCCGGGCGATCGCCCGGTCATGGGCCGCCGCGTCGAGGTCTGTTGCTGGCTGGTGCCCGAACATGGAGAAGCTGGAAAAGTTTCGCGAGTTCATCCGTGATCGCGGACTCAAGTCCACGCGCCAGCGCGACGAGATCGCCAGTTGGTTCTTCCGGCATCGCGGCCACGTCAACGCCGAGCAGATCTACCGCGAAGTGAAGGAGGCGATGCCCGGGATCGGCTTCTCGACCGTCTACCGCACCATGAAGCTGCTGGTCGAAGCCGGCCTGGTGGCAGAGCGCCACTTCGGCGATGCCGAAGCACTCTACGAGAACCTTTCAGCCCATCACGACCACTGCATCTGCACCGGGTGCGGCAAGATCATCGAGTTCGAGAACCAGCAGATCGAGCAACTCCAGGACTCGGTCGCCGAACGTTTCGGCTTCCTGCTCCAGAGCCACCGGATGGAACTGTACGGGCTGTGCTCGGCGTGCCGGCCCAAAGCGGCTCAGTAGTCTTCCATCGACCTGGGTCGACCCCGGGGGATGAAACGATTCCGCCTGTTTGGGGCGAGTTTCTGAGCAGGCGGATTGCACGTGCGGATCACGCGCGGCGTTCCGCTTCGGGTCGCGAATCGCGGACGGCGCATCGGGCGCGGGCTTCCCGCCTCGAAGCTTCGCTAGTCCGGCGGCGGGCAGTCAAGCACGATGGCGGTGCCGACCGCGCGTTTGAGAGCCGACAGCGCATCGCTGGCCAGGATCTCTCCGCTCGAATTGGTGTCGCACACGTAGAGCGGACAACTCACCTCGACCCCGACCGCCTTCTTCAGGATCTGCAGCGCATCCGAAGCGGTCAGTGCGCCGCTCAGATTGGCGTCGCCGCAGATCGTGTCGATGCTGCACGTGGAAGAGCAGCCGTCACGGCTCGCGGTGTTGCCGTCGTCGCAGACTTCGACGCCGCTGTGCACGAACCCGTCACCGCAAGCGGCGGCGCTGCAGTCGTTCAGGCACGCGTCTGTGTTGTCGGCGTTGCCGTCGTCGCACGCTTCGCCGTTCTGCTGGAAACCATCTCCGCAGTCGGGAAGAGTGGTCGTCGTGCTGGTTCCGGGTGTGCGGCACTGGATCTGACTGATCTTCATCTTGGGCGTCGGGTCGATGGTGACACCGTCGGCGTCGGTGGCCTGGATGACTGTCATCACGAAGTCGGAAGTGATCGGCTCGTCAATCGATACCGGAAGAAACTGGCAGCGTGCGATGTCGGTGGGCGCCTGAAAGCCCGCGACGTTGATGACGCCGCCGCGGATGTTTCGTTCCGACTCGATGTCGTTGAACGAAGCCAGCGATCCCGGCCGAAGGTTCGTGCAGGCAACCTTGCCGCCCGAGCCGGCGAACTCACCGGGGGCGCTCTGGTAGCCGAGTTGCCAATCGAGCGATGTGATCTCGGCGGTCGTGGTCATGCGCAGCGTCACGTCGCAGAACATCTGCGGCGGCTCGGTGGTCGTGACCGGTGTGGTCGTCGTCGTGGAGGTATCCGGCGGCGAACAATCGGGAAGTCGCACTACCACTACCGGCGGGGTCGCCGGCGGGCTCCCGTCCGGCGCCGCGGCATCGACTACATGCACCGTGAAATCCTCCGGTGCGAGTACGCCGCTGTCGTTGGTGAACGCGCAGTGGGCGATGGTGGCGGGCCCGGAAAAGCCCTCGATGCTGATGAAGGTCGCGCCGAGCACTCTGGCGTCGACGTCGTCGTTGAAGAGGCCCGAAGCCGTCAGCACGTCGTTGGTGCAGTCCACGCTGCCTTGCTGGTTGAGGGCGAAGGAGCCCGAGGCCGCGGCGTAGTTGGCGGTCAGTTGCAGCGAACCCAGCTCCACCGCGTTGTCGAGACGCACCACGAAGCTGCACGTTCGCGGGTCAGCCGAGGCGGGCAGGGACAGCAACGCCACGGCGACGACCCCGCCGATGACACTGGAAAACGTTTGTCGCATCAGGGATCTGGACCTCACGGTAGTTGGATCGGTGGGCTCGGCCCTGGCGGCGCAGCCCGAACACGTTGCAGTCTGCCCCAACCATTGCCGCTTTGCACCTCGCTATCTTCACGACAGCGCGCCGCGGGCCTCGCCTGCGGGGGGCTCTGCGCAGTATCTCGCTGGCGCTCTGTCAGACCAGCGAGAACAGCTCGCCGGCGTTGCGCGCGGTAGCCTCGACCACCGCCTCGGTTGAAACACCGTGCACGACTGCGAGAGTCGCAGCCACCTGGGTAACGAACGCTGGTTCGTTGCGCTTACCGCGATGGGGAGGCGGCGCGAGGTAGGGAGAGTCGGTCTCGACCATCAGCCGGTCCAGCGGCAGGCGCGCGGCCGTGTCGCGCAGAGCGTCCGACTTCGGGAAGCACAAAATCCCGGTAAACGAGATGACCAGCCCGTAGTCGAGATACCAACGCGCGTCTTCGTAGCCGCCGGTGAAGCAGTGGACGACGCCGCGCAGTCCGCCGGGGGCTTCGGCACTGAGCACTTCGCGCAGGTCAGCTTCGGCGTCGCGGCAGTGCAGCACGATCGGCTTGGCCGCGCGCAGCGCCAGCGCGATGTGGCGGGCCAGTGCTTCGCGCTGCGCCTGGTGCGGGCTGTGGCCGTAGTAGTAGTCGAGGCCGGTCTCGCCGACAGCGACGACCTCGGGCCTTTGCAGCAGCGCGGCGATGCGCGCCTCGATCTGGTCGTCGTAGCTCTTGGCGTCGTGGGGATGGATCCCCGCCGTCGAGCGCAAGAAGGGAAAACGCCGGGCCAACTCGTATGACGCCTCGCTGTCGGCGATCGGGCCGCCACCGCCAACCGCCACCATGTGGGTGAGGCCGGCCTGGCGCGCACGCTCGATCACTGCATCACGATCGGCATCGTAGCGGCGGTCGGACAGATGGCAGTGGGTATCGACGAGGCCGACGCTCATGAACGCGGATCTACCTCGGCACTTCGATGCGCGGAAACAGCGGCTCGGGCGGTTCGACCAGGTGGCCGGGCGCGAAGCTGGCTCCCCAGGGCAGCGCCGGATCGGCCAGGCGCCCCGGCTCGGCGCGCAGGAGCGCCGCGATCTTCGCCGAAGTCTCGGGCATGAACGGCGCGAGCAGCCGGGCCAGATGGCGAAGCGCGTCGCACAGCACGTGCAATATGGCGCCGACGCGTGGCCGCTCGGCCTCATCCTTCCATATCTTGAACGGCGCCATCTCGACGATGTACTTGTCGCAGGCCGCCACCGCCTTCCAGATTTCTTCGAGCGCGACGTGGAAGGCCGCCTTCTCCAGCGCCGCCACCGCGCGGGTCTCGGCTTCGACGAAGGCCGCTTCGAGCGTGTCGTCCGCAACGCGCCTGGTGTCCTCGGTGACCGGCTGCACGGCGCCACCGAAGTACTTGTGCTGCATCGCCAGAACGCGGCTGACCAGATTGCCTACGCCGTTGGAAAGGTCGGCGTTGAAGCGGGTGTTGAACGCGTCCTCGGTGAAACTGGAGTCGGAGCCGAACGCCATCTCGCGCAGCAGGAAGTAGCGGAAGCCGTCCATCCCGAAACGCTCGCGCATCTCGAGAGGCCGGATCACGTTGCCGAGCGACTTGGACATCTTGGACTCGCCCATGTTCCAGTAGCCGTGCACGTGCAGGCCGCGGTACACCGGAAGCCCCGCGGCCATCAAGATGGTGGGCCAGAACACCGAGTGGGGCTTCAAGATGTCCTTGGCGATGAAGTGATGGGCACCGGCCCAGTACTCCTGCCAATCGTCGGGGCGTGCGTGGCGCAGCGCGCTGACGTAGTTGATCAGCGCATCGAACCACACGTAACACACGTAGCGGTCGTCGAACGGAAGCTCGATGCCCCAGGTGAGCCGCGACTTGGGGCGCGAGATGCAAAGATCGCCGATCGGTTCGCGCAGCAGCCCCAGCACTTCGTTTCGATAACCGGCCGGAGCGATCAGGTCGGGGTTGGCTTCGAGGTGGGCGAGCAGCGCCTGCTGATAGCGGCTCATCCGGAAGAAGTAGTTCTCTTCGGCGATCCACTCGGGCTCGGTCTTGTGGTCGGGACACTTGCCGTCCACCAGTTCGCGGTCGGCGTAGAAACGTTCGCAGCCGAAGCAATAACGCCCGCCGTACTCGCCGAAGTAGATGTCGCCGGCGTCGTAGACCTTCTGCATGACCTCGCGCACGAAGGCGACGTGGTAGTCGTCGGTGGTGCGCACGAAGTGATCGTAGGAGATCCCGCAGGTGTCCCAGGTGGAGCGGAACACCGCCGAAACGCGGTCGGCGTAGCTGCGCGGGTCGGAGCCGCGCGCCTGGGAGGCCTGGGCGATCTTGTCGCCGTGCTCGTCGGTGCCGGTCAGGAAGAACACGTCGCGGCCCATCGAGCGATGGACGCGCGCCAGCGTGTCGACGACGACGGTGGTGTAGGTGTGGCCGAGGTGGGGCTCGGCGTTCACGTAGTAGAGCGGAGTGGTCAGATGGATCTTTTCTGCCATGACGAGTTCGTCAGATTCTCACATTCAGCAGCAGGTCGCGAATTGCCAGACGCGCGTTGGCGTTGCGTTCCAGCGCGGTCATCGTCCAGTGGATGCGGCCTGCCTCTTCGAGCAGGGCCGCGGTGTCGGCGCCGGCGGCTGCCTCCAGAACGCGGGCGAGTGGCTCCGATGGTTCGTGCACTCGGTTGCCGAGGCTGCTCTTCACTTTGGTGAGCTGCCACTCGAGCAGTTCGCCAAGGGCGTAGCCCGATTCCTTGCGCGCGACCAGCGCCTGCAACACCGCGTCGATATCGGCCTGGCCGTTCCTGGCCTGCTCGTACGCCAGCAGCAGCGCCTCGCGCTCGGCCAGACCCTCGGCGTCGTAAGTCTGCGCGCGGGCCACGCTGCCGCGAGCACACGCGGCGGCGGCGGCGGCTTCTTCGGCGCTGCGTCCGAGCGAAACCAGGATCGCCGCGACCTCGCTTTCGGCCAGATCGCCGAACGCGAGGTGACGGCAGCGCGAGCGCACGGTGGGCAGCATCGCTCCGGCGTTGTCGGCCACCAGCACGATGACCGCGAACCCTGGCGGTTCTTCGAGCAGCTTGAGCACTGCGTTCTGGGCATCGATGGTCATCGCGCCGGCGTCGCGGACGATGCCGATGCGCGGCCCGCTGCGAGTGGGGCGCAGCGACAGACGTTGCAGCAACGCGCGACTCTCGGCGATGCCGATCGAGCGCTTGTCTTCGGGGATCGCGATCTCGACGACGTCGGGATGCACACCGGCGGCGATGAGTCTGCAGCCATCGCAGGCCGGCTCGCACTCTCCCACCTGCGGGCACTTGAGCAGCGTGGCCCACCAGCGCGCGGTCAGGAACTTGCCGACCCCGCGCTGTCCCGAGAACAGCCAAGCGTGGTGCAGGCCGCGGTCGCTGCCGCCGGCAAGCGCGACCGCCAGCGCACGCAGCGAGGCGAGGACGTCGCCATGGCCGAGAGGCTGCGCGATGCGGCTCATCGGTTCGATCCGGTCGAGTCCGTCGCGGCGCCGCGCGGCGTGCTCGAGCCCGGTGCGGACTCGGATGCCTGCGCTGCATCGTCGGGTGAAGAGGTTCGCGCGGCTCCCGTGGCACCGGCCGCCTCGAGCTGCGCTTCGACCGCGGCGATGCACGCAGTCGTGACGTCGTCTTCGGCGACATTGCCGTCGATGCGCGCGATGCGCTGCGGGTGCGCCGCGTGCAGAGCGACGAAGCCGCTGCGGACACGTTCGTGGAAGCGCAGCGGTTCGGCTTCGAAGCGGTCGCCGGGGCCGCCGCTGCGGGTCTTGGCGCGGCCCAGCCCGGTGCGCACGTCGCAGTCGATCCACAAGGTCAGAGCGGGGACTACGCCGCGCGAAGCGAAGGCGTTGAGCTGGTCGAGCCAGGCCAGGTCGTGGCCGCGTCCGTAGCCCTGGTAGGCCATCGTCGAGTCGGCGTAGCGATCGCAGATCACGGTCTTGCCGGCGGCCAGCGCCGGCGCGATCACGCTTGCGACGTGTTGGGCGCGATCGGCCATGAACAGCAGCAACTCGGCGCTCGGGTCGAGGTTGCTGCGCGGATCGGCCAGCAGGCTGCGGATCTGGGCCGTGACTTCGGTGCCGCCGGGTTCGCGCGTGGCGACCACTTCGATGCCGCGCGCGCGCAGATGCGCGGCGACGCGAGCGGCCTGCGTGGACTTGCCACATCCTTCGATGCCTTCGAACGTGATGAACAGCGGCACGGCGCGCGGAGTGTTGCTGCCGCAGCCCCTTTAGGCAACCCGGGGCGGTTCAATTGCAGCGCGCCGGGTCTTCGAGGGTGCGCTCGAGGGTGCGCGTGGCCTGGCCGCAGCAGGCGGTGGCGCGCAGCACGCACCACGAAGGGCCGCGGCGTACCAGCGCGGTGGTCAAACTGTCGACCTCGCCGGCGACCAGTGCGGCGGCCGCCGATGAATCGGTCGTAGCGGCGTCGAGCGCGAGGCCCGAGAGCGCGCCGTAGCGGGCGCACAGCGCGTCCTGTCTGGCTCGCACCTCGCGGGCCGCCGCGCCGGCACGGTCGAGCAGCGAGGCCGACAGCGCCGCTGCGGCCGCGGCGAGAAGAACCACCAGCAGCAACGCCGCGCCGCGCTGGCTCCGCGGCGCAGCTCGGTTGCGCTCGTCTCGCGGGGGGCTGGTGGCGGTGACCATTGGACCTTCTCCACCTAGCGCATCTACTTGGCGCACGTACGTGGCGCACGTGTTCGGCTCACGTGTTCGGCGTAGGCGGTTGGCGCGCGTGGATGGTGCATGTGTTTGGTGCATGTCATCGGCGCACGGCTTCGGGAACCGCGAACAAGAGCCGCAACACCTCGTTGTCGCCGGCGGAATCGAGCGCGAGTTGATCGCCGCGTTGCACGCTCACTTCGATCAGCGACGCGGTCGGCGCCATCGTGGGATTGCCGAAGAGATCGTAGCCCGTGACTGCGGCGCTGGCGCGGGCGAACTCGAGCACCGTCATTGCCTGGTGCCCGAGGCGGTGGCGCAGCCGGGTGCGCG
>JACRCR010000112.1 GCA_016218925.1 Deltaproteobacteria bacterium
GGCCCACGTATGGGCGGCTATTCATCGGCGTACCCCTTGGTGAGTGTATTCATGCGCATACGTGCATCCTTGAGCCGAAAAAAAATCAACCTTCGTTGCCGGGACAGCACAGCGGCACGATCTTGCGGAACCGGGCGACGATGTCTTCCAGGCGACCGACGACTTTGGGACCGTCGACCTCAAAGAACACGTGGCGGCCTTCCTTGCACCGCCTCAGGATCCCCGCGCCGTGCAAGACCGCCAGATGGCGCGACACGACCGAAGCGTCTTGAGGCAAATGCTCGGCGATGGTGCGCACGTCCGAGCGCCCCTCCACCGTCAGGAAACGCATGATCTCCACGCGCGCCGGTTCGCACAGGGCCTTGAACAGCTTCGAGTCGAAGATCGACGTGAGCTCACGGGCGGCCTTGGTACGGGCGGTGCGACTCAGGGTACTCACGACATGGCCTCTTGCCATGTCCCCTATATATGCAGATTCATGCATTCGTCAAGGGCGCAATGCCAAGAACGTGCGTGAGCCGCGACTGGCAGCGGCGCGTCCCATCGAACCGGTAGCGGCGAATCATCCTGCTACCTCGATCGCCGGCGGCAACACCTTGTACATGACCGGCGTGACCAGGCGCGCGAGCAGGGTGGAGGAAACCAGCCCGCCGATGATGACGATGGCCAGCGGCGAGTACAGCCCCGAGCCCTGCCAGGCCAGCGGCATCATGCCACCGATCGCGGTGGCCGAGGTCAGCAGGATCGGAAGAAAGCGCGTCTCTCCAGCCCTCTCGATGGCCTCGTCTACCGGCACCCCCTGCCTGCGTAACTGGTTGGTGAAGTCGACCAGCAGGATGGAGTTCTTTATCTCGATTCCCACCAGGGCGACCATCCCCACCATCGCGTTGAACGAAAGCGAGTAGCCGGTCAGCGCCAGCGCGATGAGCGCGCCGGTAATGCCGAGCGGCACCACGCCGGCAACGATCAGCGTCGAGCGAAAGCTCCCGAATTCCAGCACCAGCACCGCCAGGATTCCGAACGCGCCGACCAGAACCGCCGTGCCGATCCCCGAGTAGCTCTCCTCGGCGGCCTCGGCCTCGCCGGCCATCGCCAGCGCGTAACCGGGCGGCAGCTGAATCGCCGCGAGCCGCTCGAATACTTCGTGCGCGACGCGATCGGTGTTGAAGCCGCTGCGGGTTTGCGCAGCGAGCGTGACTTCGCGCTGGCGATTATGGCGCCGGATCAGGTTGGGCATGGTCGTGAAGTGCGGCGCGGCGATCTGTGCCAGCGGCACGGTGCCGCCATTGAGCGTAGGGACTTCGATCTCGTCGAGCGCCTCGATGCGCTGGCGTCCCTGCATCGGCAGGCGCAGCGTGATGTCGTACTCGTCGCCCTCGCTGCCGCGATACTTGCCGGCCGGCACCCCGGCGATCGCCAGACGGACGGTGCGGTCGGCTTCGGCGGTGGGAACTCCCAGCAGCGCGGCTTTGGCGGTGTCGATGCCGAGATCCACATCGATGCGCTGCAAGCGCATCGGATTGCTGACGTCGCGGGTCCCCTCGGTCGTCTCTATGAGCGCCTCGACCCGAGCCGCCAGCTCGCGCAGCGTGGTCAGCGACGGTCCGGTGATGCGCACTTCGACCGGTGCGTTGAGCATCGGTCCGGTGTCGAACTGCTTCACGCGGATGTGCGCGGCCGGGTACTGTGCGAAGCGATCGCGCATTTCGTCGAGCAGCGCCGGGGTGCGTCTCGGATCGAAAGCCTTCAGCTCGACAAACATTTCGCCGAAATTGCTCTGCGTCTTGGTGGTGACGGTGTTGTAGTAGATGCGCGGGTTGCCGTGCCCGATGTTGGTGAACCAATGCTTGACCTCGGGATGCCGGGTCAGCTCGGCCTCGGCAAAGCGCAGCGCCTTGTCGGTTTCCGCCAGGCTGGCGCCGTCGGGCGCTTCGACGCGGATCAGGAACTGCGGAATGTCGGCGGTCGGGAACAGACTGAAGCCGATCACCGGGATCGACATCAGCGAGAGCGCGAACACCGCCAGCGCTGCCAGCAGCGTGGAGCGGGGCCAGATCAGCGCGCGACGCAGCGCAGGACCGTAGATCGCGTGGATCGTCCCCATCAGTCTTTCGAGCAAGCGCTCGGACATCGCGTCGCTGCGGTCCACCAGCGCGCGCAGCAGCCGCATCCCGCGCGGGCTCGACGCAGGAGTTGCCGGCCCGCGCAGCATGTACCTGGCCAGGAACGGAATGATGGTCAGCGCGATGAACAGCGAACCGAGGACGGTAAAGAGCACCGCCGCCGGCAACGATCGCATGAACGCCCCGGCGGCCTCGGGCATGAACAGCAGCGGCAGAAAGGCCAGCAGCAACGTGGCAGTGCACCCGAGCACTGCACGATAGATCTGACCGGTCGCGCCGATGACGGCTTCGACCCGCGAGTAGCCGAGGCGACTCCAGCGCGCGATGTTCTCGATGACCACGACCGAATCGTCCACCAGCAGGCCCAGCGCCAGCACCAGTCCGGAAATCGAGAGCTGGTTGAGCGAGAACCCGGTGAAATGGAGCGCCGCCACGCCCAGTGCCAGCGACAGCGGAATCGAGATCATCACCACCGCTCCGGCCCGAAGCCCGAGCGGCAGCAGCGTAAGAGCCACGATCGCAACCGCGATGACGAAATCCTTGCCGAGGCGTCCCAGACGGCTGGCGACGTTGCTCGACTGGTCGAATCCGCGCTCGAGCCGGATACCGGGCGGCAGCGACTTCTCCCACGCCGCGGCCTTCGCATACATCGCGTCGCGGGCAGCGAAGACGTTCTGGTTGTCTTGCAGGTTGGCGGTCACGAACACCGCACGTTCTCCGCTGAAGCGCCCGAGGTAGCGTTCTTCTTCGCTTGCCCACGAGACCTGCGCGACGTCGCGCACCTGCACCGGGCGCCCGCCCGCTGCACTGACGACGGTATCTTCGATTTCGGCGAGCGAGCGGTAGCTGCCCGAGGTACGCAGGTTGAAACGGCGCGGACCGACGTCGACCGATCCGCCGGGGACACTGGTGTTCTCGGCCGCGATCGCCTGCGAGAGCTGGGCGTGCGTGATTCCCGCGCGCGCAAGGCGCTGGATATCGACGGCGACGCGGACCTCGGATTTCGGATACGCCCAAGTCTCGGCGTTGCGCACTTGCGGCACCGTCTCGATCAGGTCTTCGAGCTGGCGGGCACGCAGCTCCATCTCGCGCCAATCGGCGGTCTCGCTGACGATCGCCATTTGCACGAGATTGACCAGGCCCGGGTTGGCGGGACTGAACTTCCAGCCTCCCACGCCGGCTGGCAAGCGAGACGCGAGCGCGTTCATCTCGCGCACGACCTGGTCGTACTCGCGGTCGACATCGTAGCCGTACTCGAACTCGAAGATCACGTACGCCACCCCGTCACCGGCGACGCTCTGGATCTTCTTCATGTTCTCGAGTTCGGCCAGCGCGTCCTCGATCGGATCGACCAGAACGCGCTCGACTTCGAGCGCGTCGGCTCCCGGATAGAACACCAGGACCGACGAGATCGGGATGTCGATCGCGGGGTCTTCCGAGCGCGGGATCGCCCTGAACGACGCGATCCCGAGCGCGATCAGCAGACCGAACAGCACCAGCGTGAACTGCCAGCGCTGGACCGCGAAGCCCCAGAGCGTCACGGATAGCCGTCCGCCGCCGCCGCGGCGCCGCCCGGAAACGCCGCAGCGCAGAGACGGCCGCGCCTCATCGCCTCCCCTTCCCTTTCGGGCCGAAGGCTGACGTCAGCCCACGGGCGGTCCTGCGGGCGGGCTGGGCCGGTGAGGTGTGGCTCGCGATACCCACGCTGTTCTCCGTCGCGGCGTGTATATATGCGCATTCATGCAATTGTCAACGGACCCGGACGCTGACCGCGAAATCGACCTTCAGCCAGCCGCGCGCGCCGCTCAGTCGGTCTCCGGCTCGATCGGCTCGGCGATGAAGCGATAGCCCACCCACGGCTCGGTGACGATGTAGCGCGGCCTTGCCGGCTCGGGTTCGAGCTTCTTGCGCAGCGCGCTGACGTGGACCCGCACTGCATCTGGCGTGACCGCCTGGTCCGGCTCCCAGACTCTGGCCAGGATCTTGCGTACCGAGACCGGGCGTCCGGCGCTGGTGGCCAGCAGTTCGAGGATCGCGAACTCACGTGGCGTCAGATGCACCTCGCGTTCGCCCTGCACCACCACTCGCCTGCCGGCGTCGATCAGCAGGTCGGGAAACGCGAGCACCGGATGCTCCGGCGCCGCGCGGCGTAGCTGGGTACGCACGCGCGCGAGAAGTTCGGGAAGCGAGACCGGCTTGGTGACGTAGTCGTCGGCTCCGAGATCGAGGGCGCGGACCTTGTCCGATTCGCCGCCGCGCACCGACAGCACGATGATCGGAGTTCGCAGACGCCGGCGCAGCGCGGCGATCAACGCGAAACCGTCCATCTCCGGCATTGCCAGATCCGTCACGATGACGTCGGGAGAAAACACCTCGACGCTCTCGATCGCCTCGATCCCGTCCCTGGCAGTGCGGGTGTCATAGCCGGCCGCTACCAGCTCGGCGCCGAGCACGCGACGGATGGCGGGATCGTCGTCGACCACCAGCACCGAACGAGGACGGATCACGACACCGCCTCCACACGCGCGGCAGGAAGGCAGACCCAGGCCGCCACGCCGCCGCCGCGTCGCGACTGCAAGGAGACGCTCCCGCCACCGGCCGCAGCAAGACGCCGGGCGATCTCGAGGCCGAGTCCGCGCGGCAGAACGTCGTCCAGAACGATCTCGGCGCCTGCGGCGACGCCGGCCATGCCGCGACCACGGTCGAGCACACCGAGCCTGACGGTCCCCGCGTCCGAGGTCGCCACCAGTTCGATCGCCGCTCCTTCGCCGCTGGCGCGATCGGCGTTCTCGAGAAGATTCACGATTATCTCCAGGACCAGCGACGGATCGGCGTAGACGTCGGCGCAGTCCGCGCCGATCTTCACATCCAGCGGTCTGCGCAGCAGCGGCAGACTCTCGGTGGCCCAGCGAAACAGATCGGCCGCGGGTACCGGCTCGGGTCGCGGCGCTATGTTGCCGGCTTCCAGCCGACCGATCGCCAGCAGCCCTTCGATCCTGCGGCGCAGGCGCAACACCTCGGCCTCGAGTTCGACGACGCCGTCGTACGCTTCGGCGCCCGCCAGCTTGCGTTTGAGCGCGTCAACCTGGAAACCGATCGCCGTCAGCGGCGTCGACAAGTCGTGAGAGACCGCGCCGAGCAGCGCGCTCTTCAGAGCTTCGCTCTCTCGCAGCGCTTCCATGTGGGCCTGCTCGCGCAGCAGTCGCTCGCGCTCGAGCGCCAGCGTCAGTACCTTGGCGACCGACTCGACGGCGCTGCGCGTGGCAGCGCTGCCGAGACTGACGAGCACGCCCATCGATTCGCCGCCGACCAGCAGCGGCACGAGCAAGTCACGGTCCGAATCTTCCGAAAGCGAGACCGCCTGGACGCAGGCGCGCGCGGCAACAGCTCTCTCGATCAGACTCGGCGGCGCCATCTCGCCCTTCCATGCGAGCACTCGCCCACCCTCGTTCTCATAAACGACCATTCCGGCCGAGCGTGCGCCGGTCGCGAGCAGCGCGGACGCTGCCGCCGCGGCCAGAGAGTGTTGATCGTGAGCGGCGGCGAGCAAGCCAACGCTCAGTGCGCTCACCGCTTCGACTTCGCGGGCCTGAGCCTGAGCGCGGCGCGCCTCTTCCTTTGCCTGCGCCACCAGGCGGCTGGTCAGGCCTGCAACCGTCAGGAAAGCCGCCAGGGCGGCCCAGTTCTCGGTCGCGGCAACGTGGAACGTGCCGACCGGAGGCAGGAAGTAGAAGTTGAACGTCGCGGTGGCAGCGATCGAAGCGCAGGCGCCGGCCGTGAACCCGCCCTCGGTGGCAGTGAACAGAACGACAATCAGAAAGAGGAAGCCGGCCGTGGACGGATTGGCGCCCGCGATGCTCGCCACCGCGGTGGCAACCAGCACGGCCAGCACACCGCCGGCGGCGCCGAGCAAACGCCTCAGCATCACATCCACGACCGCGAAGCTATCGAAACGGGCAACGCTTTCCACCGTCCTTAGGCTTTCTTTACGAAACCCTACGGACTTCTTCGACCGCCGCGCGCCAGAATCTCTTTGCCGTCGCCGCCGCGACCAAGGCCCTCATGACCGACACAACCCAATTGCAGCGCCCCGGCGCCGGCGCACCCGCTCGGTCGCTCGGCCGCAGGCTGCGCCGCCTCGTCATCGGAGCGCCGCGCGAAATCAACGACCCCGAGATTTTCCAGCACGTCTCGCTGGTAGCCTTCCTGGCCTGGGTGGGCCTGGGGGCCGATGGACTGTCGTCGTCGGCCTACGGTCCCGAGGAGGCGTACAAAGCGCTCGGGCACCATGCACACATGGCCCCGCTGCTGATCGTGATGACGACCCTCACGATCGCGGTCATCGCGTTCACCTACTCGAACCTCATTCGCCACTTTCCCGGCGGCGGCGGCGGCTACCTGGTGGCGACCAAGCTGCTCGGCAAACGCGCCGGCGTGCTGTCGGGCTGCGCGCTGCTGGTCGACTACGTGCTTACCATCACCGTCTCGATCGCAAGCGCCTGCGACCAACTCTGGTCGCTGCTCCCGCTGGAGTGGCAAAGCTACAAGCTGGCCGCGGCCGCAGTGATCATCTGCGGCCTGATCGTCCTGAACCTGCGGGGCGTGCGCGAGTCGGTCAACTTTCTGGCGCCGGTCTTCATCCTGTTCCTGGTCACGCACGCGTTCATGATCATGTACGTCGTGATGTCTCATCTCACGGCACTGCCCGCGGTTGCGGTACACACCACCAGCGAGCTGAACTCTTCGGTCGACAAGCTCGGCTGGATACCCGTTACCATGATGCTGCTACGTGCGTATTCGCTCGGCGGCGGCACCTACACCGGCATCGAGGCGGTATCCAACGGCGTGGCGACGCTTCGCGAACCCAAAATACGGACCGGGCGGCGCACGATGGTGCTGATGGCGCTGTCGCTTGCGTTCACTGCCGGCGGCATCCTGCTCGGTTACCTGCTGACCGACACCCGACCGGTGGAAGGTCAGACGATGAACGCGGCACTGTTCACCAACCTGTTCGGATCGTGGTCGCTGCTCGGCCTGCCGGCGGGGTCCTGGTTCGTCGCGGTCAGCCTGTTCGCCGAAGCAGCGCTGCTGGTAGTGGCCGCGCAGGCCGGCTTCCTCGACGGCCCTCGCGTCCTGGCCAACATGGCCGTCGACTCGTGGATGCCCCACCGTCTGGCCCAGCTATCCGATCGCCTGGTCACCAAGAACGGCGTCTTCATGATGGGTGTGGCCGCGCTGGCGGCACTGCTCTACACGCGAGGAAGCATCGCCATTCTCGTCGTTATGTATTCGATCAACGTCTTCGTCACGTTCTCGCTCACGCAACTCGGCATGGCCAGACACTGGATCGCCGAGCGTCACGCCGAACCGCATTGGAAAAGCCAACTGGCGATCCACGCAGTCGGTTTCATGATGTGCGCGGGAATCCTGACAATCACCGTTTATGAGAAATTCGCCGAGGGGGGCTGGGTCACCACCGTCCTGACCGGCGCCGCGATCGCGGTCGCATTCGCGATCCGTCGCAACTACCGAACCGTAGAGCGGCAGCTGCGGCGCCTCGATGAACTGCTGCTCTCGCTTCCGCCCGATCCCAAGGGCCACGCCCCCGAGACCCCGATCGACAAGAACGCTCCGACTGCGGTGATCTGCGTCGCGTCGTTCTCGGGCTTCGGTCTGCACCAGATCCTGTCGATCGAGAAACTGTTCCCGCATCACTTCCGTAATCTCATCTTCGTCTCGGCTGCGGTTGTCGATTCGGGAAGCTTCAAAGGTACCCAGGAGATCGGCTGCCTGCGGCGCGACACCGAGGAGATGCTCCGCCGTTACGTCGACTGGGCGCACAACCACGGCTGGCACGCCGAGGCACGCATGGCACTCGGTACCGAAGCGGTGCAGACCACCGAGCACCTGTGCAGCCGGCTCGCGACCGAGTTTCCCGGAGCGATCTTCTTTACCGGCAAACTGATCTTCGAGCGCGAAAAGTGGCACCACCCCTTCCTGCACAACGAGAGCGCCTACTCGATCCAGCGCCGCCTGCAGTTCCGTGGGCTTCAGACCATCGTGCTGCCGATCCGCGTGCTCGAGTCCGCGATGGCGTAGGCCGCACTGCGCCGTAGAGTCGGCGCCGCAACCCGTGACGAAAGCACTCTCACGCCGGCGCCGGTGGGTCGGCGGCGGGAAGCGAAAAGCGAAAGGTCGCTCCCGCGCCGCGCCGCCCCTCGGCGCGAATCTGGCCGCCGTGACGGCGAATGATCCGGCCTACCGTGGCCAAGCCGACGCCGGTCCCCTCGAACTCCCTGGCATCGTGCAACCGCTGAAAGGGCTGGAACAGGCGCGAAGCCTGCGAAGAATCGAAACCCGCGCCATTGTCGCGCACGAAGAACACCGGCTCACCGTGTCTGGCATCGCCGAGGCCGCCCGGCCCGCCCGATGCCCCAGCGTGTTCGGCGCCGAACTCGATGCGCGCGCCGTCGCGACCACGCGTGAACTTCCACGCATTTCCGAACAGATTCTCGAGCACCAGACGCATCAGGCCACGATCGGCATCGACGACCAGGCCGCTTTGGATTACCCAATGCGCACGGCGCGCGGGATCGGTGGCCTCCACCTCGCACACCATCTCGGCCGCCATCGCGCTGAGGTCGAGCCGCGTGCATACCAGTGGTGCGTCGTTGACCCGAGAGAGCGCCAGCAGATCGCCGATCAGCGCGTCCATTCGATGGGCAGCGGCTCTGACGCGATCCAGATGGACGTGAGCGCCCTCGCCCAACGCGCCCCCCGCTTCCTCTTCGAGTAGCGTCAGAAAGCCGGAAATGGTCCGCAGTGGCTGGCGCAGGTCATGCGACACGGCGTAGCTGAAGCTGCGAAGATCCTCGACGGCGTCCTCGAGCTGGCGGGTACGATCGTGCACTCGCTGCTCGAGCTCGGCGTTGAGGTGGCGCACCTCCTCCGCCGCGGTCTTGAGCGTGGTGATGTCCTGGATGAACCCGAAAAAGCGCAGCGGCTTGCCGCTGCGGTCGCGTTCGACCTGTCCGGACGTGAGCAGCCAGCGCAGCGTTCCGTCGGGACAACGCAACCGGTGCTCGATCAGATAGGGAACCCCTTCTTCCATCGTCGCGTCTACTCCGCGACGGATCGCTTCGCGATCCTCCTCTACCACCAGCGACAGGTAGGCCTCCAGCATTTTGTCGCTCGGGCCATCGCAATACCCTCCTTCGTCAGCCTCGATCCCGAGCAGATGGAGCAGGTCTGCGGACCAGCGCACGCATCCGCTCGCGATCTCCCACTCCCAGCTTCCCATGTGCGCCATTCTCTGCGCCTGCTCTAGAAGCGCTTCACTCTGAAGGAGCCTTCGCCTCGCCTTGGATTCCTCGGTGACATTGAGTCCGATGCCGATCACGCCTTCGACTTTGCCCGCCGCATCACGCAGCGGGCCGATGACGCCTTCGATTTCGTTACCCGCAAGCGTGGTGGCGAACGGACTGGTCACGCCGGTCAAGGCCCTGCCGTACACGATCCGCGTTTGTTCCAGGATCGGTGAGTCGGCCATCACCTCCAGCAATGGTCGTCCGACCAGTTCGGCCTCGGTAACGCCGAGTGCGTGCAGGCCCCTGCCGGCAGCCGAGAGGATGCGCAGGTCCGTGTCGGTGGTCCATACGTGGGCTGGAAGCTGCTCGAAGATCAACGTGAGCCGCGCCTGCTGCTCGCGAATGCGCGCCTGGGCCTTCTTGTGTTCGGAGATGTCGCGCGCGCTGAGCAGGACCGAGTTGCCCTCCCCCCGCCATGGGATCAGATCGCCGCGGATCTCGACCGGGATGGACTTCGCGTCCCCACGCCGGATCGCGAACTCGACCGGATGCATCTTGCTCACCTGACCGCCGGCCAGGCGCGCAAACTCGGTCGCCGCCTTCGTCTGATCCTCCGGCGAGAGGACCGCAAGGTCGATCAACGACCGCCCCACGAGTTCATCGCGAGGGTAACCGATCAGATCGACGGCGTAGTCGTTGACGTCGATGATGCTTGCGCTCGGATCGCACAACAGCAGCGCATCGGGGGCGAGACGGAACGCGGCCTTGATGCGCGCGGCCAGCGGATCCGCCGGCGCCGGCACCGGCGCGCCGGACTGGCGGGGCCGCAACCGCACCGGTCGCGCCGCGCGACTTTGGGCTCGGCCGAGCAGGTAGGCCGCTACCGCGATCGCGAGTTGAACGGCCGTCGCCGCGACGAGGAACCCCGCCTGTGACAGATCAGTGGAACCGCTAGTCATACTCGGCGCTGCGACAACGTCGCTTCTCGTTCCCTCTCCATGACTCGGCGGCGGCGCTAGGCCTTGGACCCACGTTTCTTGGGCTTGCCGGCGCGCACACGGACGGCCTTGGCGCGCGGCTTGCGCGCGGCGGCCGGCTTCGCTGCGCCGGCCTTCGCGCGTGCAACTTTGGCAGTCGCGGCCTTGGCCGCTCCCGGTCTGGGACGCGCAGCCTTCTTGGCTGGCGTGCCTGCGCGGGGCCGCCCGGTCTCGCGCTCGCTACGCGCGGGCGCCACGGCTTCGTCCTTGGGGCAAGCCTGCGTTATCGCGTGGGTGAGCGTGAAGGCCTGATACAGCTCCGGGTACAGCGCGGGTTTCCCGCTCGTCATCACCGCGGCGGCGAGGTGGCGCTGAGGGTCGGCCCAGGTAACCACGTTGGTGAACCCGAGGTGACCGAAGGCGTGGCGCGTGTCGAGCCCGTACAGGCTCAGCCAATCTCCGCCGAGCATGAAACCCATGCCGTAGCGCAACGGCACACCGAGGGTGAAGTCCAGTTCTCCGTAGGACTGCTCGGCGGTGGCGCGCCACACCGTGCGCGGCTCGAAGACCCGCACTCCGCGCAGCTCGCCGCCGTTGAGCAGCAACTGGTAGAACTGCGAGATCTCGTCGGCAGTGCCGAAGAGATTGGCGGCGGGCAGCACACCCATCAGGAAGCGCGGGTCGTTCGACGCCTCGATCGCGTGTTCGAAGTCGACGCCCAGTACGCCGTGCAAGATGCTACGCAGCGGTGGCACCAGCGGGAACCCGGTGAAGTAGTTGCGCGCAACCTTGTCGATGTCGCGGCGCTTCACGCCGTAGTTCATCCAACGCCACCCGAGCGGCTTGCGGAACTCGTCGTCGATCACGGTGCGGATGTTCTTGCCGGTGACGCGGCGGACTATCTCGCCGAGCAGAAACCCGCCGGTGATGGCATGGTAGGCCAGCCGGCCGCCGGCCCTGGAGGTCGGCCTGGCGTCGCACAGCAGCGCCACCGCGTTGCGATTGGTCACGTCCTCGAGCAGCGACAGATCCATGGCTTCTTCGGGAAGCGTCGGGATGCCGGCTCGGTGCGTGAGCACGTGACGGATCGTCACCGATTCCTTTCCGTGGCGGGCGAAATCGGGAATGTACTCGCAAACCGGATCGTCCAGGTGCAATTGGTGACGCTGGTCGAGCAGGTGGATGACCATCGCGACCATCGGCTTGGAAGCCGAGTAGGCGTTGAAGGGCGTATCGGGCGTGGCCAGGACCTTGGGCGCGGCGGGCGAGTCCTCGGGTCCCCCTCCGTGGGAGTAACCGATCGCGCGCTTGAGCACGATCTGCCCTCGCACGCGCATGCAGAGCGAGATCGCAGGGTGGATACCCGTCTGGTACCAGCGGATGGTCGCCGCCCAGATGTCCTCGACGGAGTCGGGGTCGAGACCGACCGCACGCGGGTCGATCTCGGCGTCGTGATCGATGGTCTGGACCGACTCGACATCGTGCGGCACCGGCGCACGGGTGACGACCGCAGGCAGAAACCACAAATCCGAAAGTCCTCGCCCGTTCATCTCGACCTCTTCGTCCGCGCCTCGCAGCCGGCAGTGCCGTTGTAGACAACCGCCCACCGCTGCGCCAACACGAAAGCGCTTTCCATGCCGGCAGCGCTCGTATACGGTGCGCCCGTTCGGATCGGCCCTCGGCGGGGAGCAACAACATGCGTGTCAGATCTGTGGCAGGCGCGGCGCTGGCCGTCGGCGCGGTGCTCGCGTCGTGTCCCGTTGCTCGGGCCGGCGCCGTGCCCTCGTACATCCGCACCTACGACACCGTCCAGGTCGACTTCCCGCGCAGCAGCAAGGTCGATTCGGCTTGGCTGACCGCGCTCGGACAGCGTTTCGAGCTCGTCCTCGAGCCCGCGGCCGTGCTTGCCGAAGGCGCCCGCACGATCCTGGTGGACGGCTCGGGGAGCCACAGTGTCGTCGCGCCAAACCATCTATACCGCGGGCACTTGGCTGACGATGCTGAGGCTGACGTTCGCGTTTCGATCGAGGCCGGCGCACTCGATGGCTATGTGCGGCGCGGCAACGAGACCTACCTCTTCGAACCGCTTGCGCGTTACCAGCCCGGAGCTACCGGCCGCACCCTGGTCTACCGCCGCAGCGACGTAGACGCCTCGGCGTTGGCGCCCTCTGAGTGTGGCGCCGAAGAACTTGCCCCGAGCCTCGGCGGCCCGATCGCGTCCGACCCATCCCACCGTTCCACTGGAAGAAGCGGGCCCGGCCTCGGGCTGCTCGAACTGACGCTGGTGGCCGACTTCGCGATGTACAATCTGCACGGCACCGCCACCGCCGACTACATACTGGGTATCGTCAATCAGGTCGACGGTTACTACATGGCGCAGCTCGGTGTGACGCTGAGCGTGGTCGCCACCGTGGTGTACGCGAGCCCCGGTATCGAGCCGTTCTCGACGACCACCGACGCCTCGGGGCTGTTGCAGGAGCTGATGGACGCGAGGGGCGCGGGCGGCCCGTTGTCCGGCGGTGGCGCGACTCACCTGTTCACCGGCCGCGACCTCACGGGCTCGGTGATCGGCATCGCCTACATCGACGCCGTCTGCGACCCCGCGTTCGGCGCCGGCCTGTCGCAGAACTTCGTGCAGAACGACCACATGATGTCATTGCTGGTCGGACACGAGATCGGACACAACCTCGGGGCGTTTCACGACGGCGTGGCCGGCTCGCCATGCGCGACTACCGGCTATGGCTGGGTGATGTGGCCGGGCCTGGCGGCGGATCTTGCGGAGGAGTTCTCCACATGCAGTCAGGCCTCGATCGCTCCGGTGGTCGATGCCGCGCAGTGCATAACCGCTGCCACGCCCCCGAACTGCGGCGACGGGGTTCTGGATCCGGACGAGCAGTGCGACGACGGCAACACCGCGGCCGGCGACTGCTGCCGGGTAAACTGCCTGCTCGACACTGCCGGCGCCGCGTGCGCGGACGACGCCGACCAGTGTACCGACGACGTGTGTGACGGCGCCGGAGTCTGCGGGCATCCGTTCAATGACGCTCCGTGCGACGATGGCGACATCTGCACCTTTGACGGCCTGTGTTCGTCGGGGACCTGCCTGCCCCGCTTCAACTACCGCTCCCTCGACAACTTCAAGCTGAAGGCAACCGTGCGACCCGACGTCGACGATGACGGGTTGGTGCTGGCTGCCAAGCTGTGGATCTCCAGGCTCGCCAGTCCGCCGACCGCAGGCGGGGCCTCGATCCGGATCGGCGACGCGACCGACGCGGTGCTGTACGACGCCACTGTGCCGGCGGCCGCGTGGATCGACGTCAAGGCACACGGCACCAGTTTCATGTTCCGAGCCGAGGACCCGCTGGCAGCCCAGACCAACGGCCTCGTTTCGATGTCGGTCAAGTATCGCCCCTCCACGGGGTGGACCAAGATCAAGGCCAAGGTGGCAGCAACCGACCTGTCGCTGCTCCAGGGGCAGGGCGCGCTCAACGTGCGCGTACAGATCGGCGACGCGCTGGCCGGAGACTGCGGCCAGGTTCTGCAACTGGCCTGTACCGCGCAAGGCTCGTCACTGATCTGCCGCTAGCGGTCGGACTGGCAACCCCGAAGCTCGGTGCCCGGCGCACTGCACACGTCGGCTGTCCTTGCGAGGCCGCTGTCGCTAAGGAGGCCGATGCCTCGCAACATATCAGCATCGAAGTCGGCCTCGGGCACGTTGGCCAGCCGCGCCGACAAATACGATCTCTACATCCGGTCCGTTCAGTCACCCGACGTCGAAGTGGCGTTCTTCGACCGGGTCTTCCGCAACCACTACGGGCATCCCCCGCTGGTGCTGAGAGAAGACTTCTGCGGCACCGCACTGGTCTGCTACGAATGGGTGAAGAGCCGCTCAAACCGCACTGCGATAGGCGTCGACCTCGACCCTGAACCGCTGGAGTGGGGCCGTCGCAAGCTGATGCCGGAGCTGCGCGGCGACGCCGCCCGCCGGCTGCGTTTGATCGAAGGCGACGTACGCACCACGCGGGCGAAGGCCGACATCATCTCCGCGCAGAATTTCTCGTACTTCTGCTTCGAAACCCGCTCCGAGCTCAGAGACTACTTCGCCCATGCCCGGCGCCATCTCGGCGACGAAGGCCTGCTGGTGCTCGACGCACTGGGCGGCTCCGAGGTGCTGGAGGACGACCGCGAAGAAGTGACCTCGTTTCGCGGCTTCAAGTACGTGTGGCACCAGGTCGATTTCGATCCCGTCAGTCACCATTGCAAGTACGCCATTCACTTCCGCTTCAAGGACGGCTCGGAGCTGAAGAACGCCTTCCGCTACGAATGGAGGCTGTGGACCCTGCCGGAGCTTCGCGAGTTGCTGGTCGAAGCCGGCTTTGGCGGCGTCGACATCTACTGGGAAGCCACCGACCGCGAGACCGGCGACGGCAACGGTGTCTA
>JACRCR010000114.1 GCA_016218925.1 Deltaproteobacteria bacterium
CCTCTTGCCCCTCTGCGCTCCCGGGAGTACAGAACGCGCATGGTCGGTGAGATCCGTGTCGCGCCAGGTCTCTTGATTGCGATGCCACAGCTTCGCGATCCGAATTTTCACCACTCCGTGGTGCTGATGATCGAGCACCAGGAACAGGGAGCGTTCGGTCTGGTGATCAACAAACCCACGCGCGTGCCGGTCGCCGAACTGCTGAGCGCGATCGACGTGGACTGGCACGGCCCCTCAGCCGAGGTGGCGTGGGCCGGCGGGCCAGTGCAGCCCGAGACCGGCTGGATCCTGCACGAACCCGTCGAAGGACTGAGCGGCAACGGCACTCACGAGATCATGCCGGGGCTGTTCATGTCGTCGGCTCCCGAGGCGCTGCGCGTGCTGGCTGCCGGACCTCCCAAGCGCGTGCGTTTCGTATTGGGATATTCCGGCTGGGGTCCCTCGCAGCTCGAGCGCGAGCTGACCGAGACCGCGTGGGTCAACAGCGATCTGAGCCCCGACTTTCTGTTCGACACGCCGCCCGAAGAGATGTGGGAGGCAGCGCTGGCGCGTATCGGCGTTTCGCCGGCAACGCTGGCAGCCGCGCCGGGCATCCACTGAGCCGCGCCGCCACGAACATCGCACAGCCCGCTGACGAGAGTCGCTGAACCGACATGGATCGCATCCTGGTTCTTGGAGCGACCGGATACACCGGTCGCCTGGTTGCTCAGGCGCTGGAAACGCTCGGCCGTCCCTACCTCATCGCCGGTCGCAACCAGCACGCCCTTGACGAATTGAGCGCGAGCCTGCGCTCGCGTCCCGAGGTACGGATCGCCGACGTCGGCGACTCTTCTTCGTTGTCGCACGCGCTTGGCGGCATCAAGGCCGTCGTCAATACCGTCGGTCCGTTCCGGCGCCTGGGCCTGCCGGTCGTGCGCGCCGCGGTTGATCTTGGCGTGCACTACGTCGACACCACCGGCGAACAGACGTTTCAGATGCAGGTTTACGACGAGCTGCACCGGCGCGCGATCGCGACGAGTTGCACGGTGATCACCGGCGCGGCCTTCGAATACACCTTCAGCTATCTCGGCGCGGCGCTGCTTCACGAACGCTGCGGGCCTCTGCTCACGGTCAGCTCGTATCATCTGGCCGGCAGTTTCCAGCCCAGCGTCGGAACGGCAAAGAGCGCGGTCGGCATGATGGGCGAAGAATTCCTCGCCTTTCGCGAAGGACGCCTGGCACCGATGCCGTCGCCGTGGCGGCCGCGCCGGGTGTTGTTCCCCGGCGAGCGCGAAGCGTTCTGGGCGGTGCCATTTCCCGGTGGCGACGCGGTGATGCTGCCGCTGGACATCCCTACGCTGCAGGCCGCGACCTCGCACGTGCTGCTGCCGCAGTGGCCGGCGCGCGTACTGTCACTGGTCGGCATCGCACAGCCGTATCTGCGAAGCTTGCTCGGCGACGAATTGCTGCGCCGCGCGGAAGACGCCGTCAGTCGCCTGCGCGCCGATCCCGCGCCCGAGCAGCAACGCGGTGCGCGCTGGATGGTGTTCGTACACGGCCAGAGCCCATCGGGAAGTCACCTGTGCTGCATGCAGGGCCTCGACACCTACGCGACCTCGGGCGCGACAGCGGCGCTGACCGCAGTGTGGCTCGCCGATGGGCGTGCCCGCGACGCCGGCGTGATGACCACCGGCAAGGCACTCCCGGCGGTAGAATTTCTCGATGCTCTCGCGCCTTTCGGTGTTCGCTGGGAGCTTCGTTGAAGCCTCACGTTGCGGTGATCGTCAGGTTTCCCGCAATGCCGCGTGTACGGCCACTGCGTCGCGCAGCAGGCGCGGCTCGTGGGTGCGGATGAAGGTCGCGCCGCGCTCGACGGCGAACAGCTCGGCGCCGAGTGTAGCTGCGTCGCGCCATCCCACCGACTCGGCGGCGCGGCCGCCGGCCAGTCGTCCGACGAACGACTTGCGCGACACCGACACCAGCACGTCGCAGCCGTAGCGCGCGCACAATTCGCCCAGGCGGCGCAGCACCATTATCGACGGCGCAGGATCGGCGCCGAGAAACAGGCCCATGCCCGGATCCAGAACCACGCGGGTACGATCGATGCCGGCGCCGGCGAGCGCGCCGACCCTCTCGTCGAAAAACGCGAGGATCCCGTCGAACACCGCCTGCGCGTCGGTGGTCTGACGCGTAGCGCGTTCGCTGCGAGCGATCGAGTGCATCGCGATGAGTCGCGCGTCCGACTCGGCCAGTTCGCGGTAGAATGACGGGTCGGCGAAGCCGCGGATGTCGTTCAGGTAGGCGGCGCCCTGTGTCAGCGCGAAGCGCTGTACCGGCGTGCGCCACGAATCGACGCTGACGCAAATGCCACGCTCGACCAGATCGCCGAGCACCGGGGCCAGCCGACGGATTTCTTCTTCACCCGAAACCGTTCTGGCTTCGGGGTGACTGGAAGCGGCTCCGAGGTCGATGACGTCGGCGCCCTCCTCTACCAGTCTGAGCGCGTGGTCGATCGCTGCGGCGGGATCCAGGTAGCGCCCTCCATCCGAGAACGAGTCCTCCGTCAGATTGACGATCCCGAGAATCGTCACCTGCCCCCCATCGGTTCCAGTCTCGCCCGTCATTGCGACGCTGCCCACCGCGCAGACCTAGCAGTTGCCGCCTCCAAGCTCGACAGCGCCACACGAAGCGGCGGGCGCTGCCGGCGCCCTCAGAGTTTTTCCGCTTCCACCCCGCGCCACGCCGTCGCCAGCGCTCCGCTCATCACCAGCAGCGCCCCGGCGGCGCTCAGCGTGTCGGGCGTCTCGCCGAAGAACAACGCGCCCCAGCAGGCGGCGAACACCACCTGCATGTAGGTGAGAGAGGTCGCGCGGGTGGCGGTTTCCGACTGCAACCCGCGGGTCAGCCACACCTGACCGAACTGGGTCGCCAGCCCCACCCCTAGCAGCACCAGCCACTCCAGACCGCGCGGCGGCACGAAGTTGCTCCACACCGTCGGCAGCGTGGCGGGCACCGTGACCAGCGGGAAATAGAACACGATGACGAGAGGATCCTCGAGGACGGACAGCTTCTTGACGACGATATAGGCGAGGCTGGTGAAGAAAGCGCCGCCGACTGCGATCGCGACGTCGAGCGGGGCAGGAGCGTGCGCCAGCAGGCCGAACAGCAAAGCCGGCTTGGCCACCAGCGCTACACCGGCCAGCCCGGCCAGCCCGGCGCCGACCACGCGACGGCTCGGTCGCTCGGCGAGAAACACCATCGCGAGCAGCGCGGTGAAAGTTGGATACAGGTACTGGATCACCGTGGCGTCGGCCAGCGGCAAAGCCGTCACCGCGTGGAACACGCAACTGAGCGCGAGAAAGCCGAGCAGACCTCGCAGCACCAGCAGCGCGCGATGGGTTCCCCACGGCGATACGCCGGCGCGACGCAGCAGCATCCAGCTCAGCGCCAGGCTGATCAGCGCACGGGCGAGCACCACCTCCTGGCTCGGAAGGCGCTGCCCGGCCACCTTCACCAGCGACGTCATGATGCTGAACGCGAACGCGCTGCCCGCGATGTAGAAGAAGCCGCCGCCGAGGAATGAATGCCGCGGCGGCCGTGTGCTCAAGCAAGCTCTCCGCACGCCACCAGCACGACCTTTCCGCCGACGCTCACCGATGTCGCGCCACCGGCGCTCACCGATGCTGCGTCGGCGGCGCTCACCGATGCTGCGTCGCCGGCGCTCACCGATGCTGCGCCACCGGCCTCGGCCCGAAGATACAGACACGAGGGACGTTCCATCTCGTAGCCCTGCTGCACCCGAACGTTCACCGCGCGGGCACCGAAGTACCGATGCTCGCTCAGGTAGGCGGCAAGGCAGGCGCCGGCCGAGCCCGTGGCCGGGTCTTCGCGAACGCCGAAAGCGTCGAAGAACATCCGTGCCGCAAGGTCCGCGCCCGGTTCGTAGGTCTGCGGGCAGAACGCGAAGACGAACAGAGTCTGGCCCGTCGCGTTCTTCGGCAGCGTCGCAGGGCGAAGCGCGCGCAGTGCGCCGAGCGAGCGCAGCGGCAGCAGTACGAAGTCGATGCCGATGCTGACTTCCTGGCACGGCGCGCGGTCGTCGATCTGCGAAGGGTCGATGCCGAGCAGCGCGGCCAGCTCCGCAGCCTCGCGCCGCACTCCGAACCCGGGAGCGCGCGGCTTCATCCATACCACCTCGTCCTGGCCGCGAGCTTCGAAGGTGACCGGCACCGGTCCGATGCCCAGGTGCAACAGGACCTCCACGCTTGCCGGTGCGAAGAAGCGCCGTATCACCCACGCGGTGCCAAGGGTGGGATGACCGGCGAAGGGCAGTTCCTGCGACGGCGTGAAGATGCGCACATCGTAGCCGCCGTCGTCGCGAGGTTCGGGAGAAGCGACGAAGGTGGTCTCCGAGAAGTTCATCTCGCGCGCGAAGCCTTGCATCTGCGCGCTCGACCAGCCGGTCTCGCCGACCACTACGGCAAGCTGGTTGCCGGCGTGGGCTCGCTCGGCGAAGACGTCGACCAGGAACAAAGAAGGGCGGCTCACGGTAGGTCGCTACCGTGAGCCGCCCTGGGGATCAAGCGCGCGATCGCCGCGAGCGGCGGTCACTACGCAGCGATCAGTTACAACTGCTGTCGGCCGTGTCGGTGGCAGCGTCGCAGTCGTTGTCGATGCCGTCGCTGCACGTCTCGTCGCCCATCGGCCCCTCGACCTCCGGAGTTCCGGGCTCGCAGGTAGCCGGTTCCCCGGCTTCGCAGACCCCGATCGTCACCAGGCAGCCGCCTATCCCGCAGCTCTGGTTGCCGAGGTTCTCCGGCGCACAGATGGAGCTGCAACAGTCGCCATCGACCAGGTTGCCGTCGTCGCAACCTTCGCCCTGCTGGACGATGCCGTTGCCGCATTCGGGAAGGTCGCCGATGATCCCGTCGGAAGCCTCGCTGAGCTGGATCTCGAAACACGACTTGACGCATCGCTTGTCGATCACCCCGGCCGCAACACAGGTCGCAGCGCAGGCATCGCCCATGTCGGGAACCAGCAGGCCCGTCATGATGTCCGTCATCTGATCGCCGAGACAGTTATCGACCAGCGTGAGTTTCGGCGCGGCATCCTTGGTGCGCGCGTCCCGGCAGGTCCGTGTATCGCCGGCGGGCACGATGCACTTGGTCTGCACCAGCTTGGTGCGCGTCGCCGTGAAATTCGTCGCGGCCTTGCCGAGGAACTTCTGGCACTTGAGTTGATCGAGCAACACCGCGGTATCGATCGGATTGGTGACGGCGCCGGGGTTAACCTGCTGATCGGTGCCGCCGTGGGCCAGAGCGAGAATCCCGGGAACGTAGTCGCCGTTGTCGCAGTTGAGCGGCTCGAGGCCGGCATCCTTGCACTTGAGGACGGCGTCGGGGCCCAGGCGCAGCAACAGATAGTTGCACTTCGACCTCAGCTTGAGCTGCTTCTTCACCCACTTCATGCAGAGCTTGTCGACACCGGCGATCGTCTTGGATCCGCGCGCGACGATTTCGCCCGCAGCCACGCTCGCAGAGGTCTGAATATCGGTGACCGACACCGCGACCGTCACGAACCCTCTGGCACTGACCGAAGCACCATCGTTGCCGTAAGCGCGCAGCGTGAGCACGCAGGTACCGTCGGGCGGATTGGGACCCCCGCGAGAAATGGTCACCTGCGCGGAAACCGTGCCGCCATCCGGGTACGCGCCAAGGCCGTCGGCAAAGTCGCTCGTAACGGCGAGCACGTCACAGTGCTCGCCGTTACCGGTGGGCTCGGCGGTCAGCGCGGGAGTCACCGCCATGTCGTCCAGCGCGATCCCGGCGATCGGCGCGGCGAACGAGACCTGTCCCTGGAAAGATACGGTTCCGGTCACGTCGGACGCCGGAACCGTCGTAGGGCACGTCCACGCCGCCAGCGTGAGCGCACCGATGCCAACGAGGCCGAGACTCTTGGAGCGCGAGGCACGAAGTTTCATCACGGGAGTTCCTCCTGAAACGGATGACTTCGAACCTATCACCCGCGCTCAGGTACGAGCAATGCAGTACCAGCGCCGCGCCGAGCGCGAGCGATCGAAACACCTCCCTTTTTGTAGGCGCTCAGCCGGCGCGTGTCAGAGAAACTCTCGCAGCAGCAATGCGAGGCTGGACACCGCCGACACCACCAGCACCGCGTATTGCGTGCGACCGGTGTCGAGATAGCGCGCCGCGGTGTGCGAGAGCGCGAAGCCTGCCGCCGCTCCGCCGACGAGCACTGCGGAAATCCTCGCTTCCGGCGCGGCAAAACGGCCAGCCACGGCGAGTGCCACCAGCGAGATCAGTCCGCCGACGACGAAGTTGACCGAGAGCACCGCCCTCAGCGTCCGGCCTGGTAAGCGCTGATAGACCAGGGCAAGCGGCGGGCCGCCGATCGAAGACGTCGTGTTCATGAATCCCGAAAGCAAACCTGATGCGAGCAATGAGCGCCGGTTCATCGGCGGGTGCAGTCCCGATACGCTCATCATCACCGCCACCAGCACCAGCAACGCCAGCAAGACGTTGACGTTGTGGATGGGAAGCAGCGCGAGCGCTGCGGCGCCGGCAGCGCTGCCCGGCACGCGCCCGCAAAGGGTCCAGCCGATCCCGGCAGCCACCAGACCGTCGCGATCGCGCCACAACACGAAAGCGCTCAGTGCGATGCCGGCAACGATCAGCGGGCCGCGAACCAGACGTGGATCGAGCAGAGCCAGCAGCGGAGCCGCGATCAATCCGGAACCGAAACCGACCGCTCCCTGCAAGACGCTGCCGATCCCGACCACCAGACAGGCAGCGGCCAGGACTGCTCCGGCAACAGGCTCCACCAACTTGACCGGGACGGCGTCAGGCGCCGAAGAAGCGTTCCCACGGAACCACCAGCAGCAACCCCACCAGCGCCTCCATCGCCACAGCCCCGTAGTTGGCGCCCGAGCCGCTCTCGTCGCGAACGATCGAGAACATGCGGCCGGCGGCGGCGCCGAACCAACCAAAGCCCAGCGCGCGAAAGACGTTCGGGTCCTGCCACATCACGGCGAACAACCCGATTGCGAAGAAAACCCCGCCGTAAGTGGCGCGGATCTCGGAAAGGCCGCGCAGCCCGTCGGGCTGGATCGAAACCATGCCCGCGACCTTCATCGGCCAGAACAGCCCCAGCACGCCGAGCCCCAGCGTGATCAGACCACCCAAAGTGTTGACGCTGACCGGCAGGTCCATACTCGCCCCTTTTTCTCCCACGTGGCCCCGGATCGCCGAGCGCCGCGCTGCTAGCAACGAAGGCCCTCCCTAGCACCGGCGCCGGGCTAGGGCACGCGCGGCGCATCTGCCCCGCCCGCGCGAGGCGCGTCTTCGGGAACTGGCCGACAGGATGCTCGCGCTGCGTCCTCCCTACCCGCGCGAGGCGCGTCTTGCCCACCCCCTGTACCCCGCCTCCCGACGCCGACCGGTCGCGAGCAAGTCGCAAGCCGCGACTTGACCCCCCTACCCTGCGAGCAAGTCGCAAGCCGCGACTTGACCCCCTGCGGGTTCCCTGCGGGTTGCGCCGCCGCGGGGCGGGCGATAGTTGGCCTTCCATCTATAGAGCGTCGGGCGGCTGGTGCCGCACTCGACCGGAGGTTCCCATGGCTCGCTACGCTTACGATCGTCTGACCGCCCTCGACAACTCCTTCCTGATCCTGGAACGCCCCAGCGCCTACATGCACGTGGCCTCGACTCTGGTGCTGGAGGCCGGCCCGCTGGCCAAGCCCGACGGCGGCATCGACGCCGATGCGATCAAGAATCGCGTCGCCAGCGCGCTGCATCTGATCCCTCGCTACCGCCAGAAGCTCGCTTACGTGCCGTTCACGAGCCAGCCGGTGTGGGTCGACGACGATCACTTCAACCTCGACTACCACATCCGCCACTCGGCGCTTCCGCATCCGGGCTCCGACGATCAGCTAAAGCGCCTGTCGGCGCGCATCATGCAGCAGCATCTCGACCGCGGCCGGCCGCTGTGGGAGATGTGGATCGTCGAAGGACTGTCGGGCGGACGCTTCGCGATCGTCTCGAAGGTCCACCACTGCATGATCGACGGCGTCTCGGGCATGGACTTGCTCAAGATCCTGCTCAGCGCTTTCCCCGAGAACGAAGTCGGCGAGATCCCGCAATTCATTCCGCGACCGGCTCCCTCTGGCGTCGAACTGCTGATGGACGAGACCAGCCGCTGGATGCGCCTGCCCTACGACACCGCACGTGACGTCGGCAGCTTCCTGCGCGCGGCTCAGAACACCCGGCGCGAAATCTTCACACGTGCGCGCGCGGTCGCCGAAACGCTCGGCGCCTCGCTCAGCACCGCGTCGGCTACCCCGATCAACGCCGACATCGGCCCGCACCGGCGCTTCGACTGGCATGTGATGGACGTCGCCGAGGTCAAGCTCGTCCGCAAGGGTCTTGGCGGATCGCTCAACGACATCGTGCTAACGGTGGTTACCGGCGCGGTGCGGCGCTTCCTGCAGCGGCGCTTCGTCGATCCCAACCGCATCGACTTCCGCGTGCTGGCGCCCGTGAGCGTGCGTCACGAGGACGAACGCGGATCGCTCGGCAACCGCGTTTCGGCCTGGGTCGTGGATCTGCCGGTCGGCGAAGAAGATCCGCGCCGCCAGCTCGAACTGATCAGCAAGACCACCGCGGAACTGAAAGCTTCGCGCCGCGCGGTCGGCGCCGAAGTGCTCACCCAGGTCGCGGAGTGGACGCCGTCGACGCTGCTGTCGCTGGCCGGACGCAACATGACGCGGCTGTTGCCGTTCAACATGGTGGTGACCAACGTTCCCGGGCCGCAGTTCCCGATGTACATGCTCGGTGCCAAGCTGATCGATACCTTCCCGCACGTACCGCTGATGGACAACCTCGGGCTCGGCATCGCGCTGCTGAGCTACAACGGCAAGCTGTGCTGGGGCTTCAACGCCGATTACGATCTGGTGCCCGATCTGTCGGCGTTCGTCCGTGCGATCCGCGAGTCGTTCGAGGAACTGCGCCGGCTCTCCCAAGCTGCGATGGCTGCGCAGGCGTCTGCGCTGCCGGCGGAAGCGCCGGCCGACGCGCCGGCGGAAACGCTGGCCGAGCCGCGGGCTGTGCCCGAACCAGGCGCCGGCCTCGGCGCGCTGATCGGAGATCGCCCCGGCGCGGTGGCCGCCGCAGCCGCTGTCGCCCCAGTCGAGGCCGAGCCGGCCGCAGCGCCGCGACGAACCAAGAAGGCCGCAGGTGCAGCCACGCGCGGCAACGGCACGGTGCTGCACTCGTAAGAAACGCAGAGGCACGGCTATCCTCGGAGCATCGCGTCGGGCACATTGATAGAAATGTCCGAAGCGATGTCCCTGCAAGAGCGACTGACGGGTGCGCCGGTCGTGCTTACCCTCAAGCAGACCGGAACTTCCGTGAGTCAGTCAGAAGGCTTCATCCACCCCGACTTCTGGTCGGTCGCGCGGCTGTTCAAGTCGCTGGTGCCCGACAACGAGCCCGGCGGCGCGGCGCTGTGCATTTACCACCAGGGCCGCAAAGTGGTCGACCTGTGGGGCGGCACCTCCGACACCAAAGGGACCCCCTGGAAGACCGACACCGCGTCGATCTCGTACTCCACCACCAAGGGCGTCGCCTCCACGCTTTTCCACACGCTGGTCGATGAGGGACTGATCGACTACGACGAGCCGGTCTGCAAGCACTGGCCCGAGTTCGCGCACTCGGGCAAAGCCGCCATCACCATCCGTCAGGTGATGTGCCACGAGGCCGGCCTCTACGACATCCGCGCAATGATCGACCACGCCAGTCGCATGATGGACTGGAACTACATGGTCAGAGCGCTGGAGGCGGCCCATCCGGTCCACGAACCGGGCAAGGCCCATGGCTATCACGGGCTGACCTACGGCTATCTCGTCGGCGAGCTGATCCAGCGGGTGACCGGCAAGCCGTTCTCGCAGGTGCTCGAAGAGAAACTTGCGCTGCCGCTGGGACTGGAAGGGCTGTTCATCGGATTGCCGGCCGAGCAGAGCCGCCGCAAGGCGATGCTGATCCTGAGCGGGATCCAGGGCGGCGGCGGGCGCGCCGACCGCTACCGCAGCTATCTCGGCACTCTCAACCGCTGGCTGCGCATGATCGGCGTTCCGATCGACCTGCGCGAAGCCGAGAAGGCGCTGATCCCGCACGGCATCGACCAGCTCGACTGGAACTCGCCCGAGTTCGCCGCGGCGTCGATCCCGTCGGCCAACGGCGTCTTCACGGCGCGCTCGCTGGCGCGCCTGTACGCCGCGCTGGCCGCAGGCGGCGAACTCGACGGCGTACGCATCCTTTCCGAGAAGACCCTGTTCCGCGCGGCCACCGTCCAGAACCGCACCGTCGATCGTGTCATCCCGTTCCCGATGCACTGGCGACTCGGCTATCACCGCCCCTTCCTGCTCGGCCCCAGCGTGCGCCACGCGATCGGGCACTTCGGGTTTGGCGGCTCGGGAGCCTGGGCCGACCTCGACCGCAATCTGTCGGTAGCACTGACCCTCAACAGCGGCGTAGGCACCCCGGTCGGCGATCTGCGCATCATCCGCGTCAGCACCGCCGCCGCCCGCTGCGCCGACCGCCGCTGAGTTTGGGGGGGTCAGTTGGGGGGGTCAAGTCGCGGCTTGCGACTTGCTCGCGACCGCCCGGACCCGAGAGCAAAGGTACACGACAGTCGCGGATCGTAACGGCGAGCCGCAGCGCGCGGGGGGCACCCGTCGCCGACGTGTCGACGCGGGCTTTCAGGCGCAAGAGCTGCGTGGCTGCCGCGTCGATCTCCCTGCCACCAAGCTTCCCTTCGAACGCAGCCCAACGGCCATCGGGGAATTCGATGATGGCATCCGACTCAAGCCCTGATTCATCGCGATACGCGTAAAGCCGTGCCTCGAGTTCCTGCGCATGAACCCTCGAGTCGCGAATCACCAGGTTCTCGAAGAGCAACCCAAACCACTCGAGATCCGACAGCAGGCGTGACGGCGCGGCCCCAGTCGCAGCGACGGCCAGCAACGGGTCGACGAAATGCCGGACGGAAGCTTCGCGCAGCCGGGGTCGACTGCGCGAAGGTTCTCGCCACGAAGCAAGGCGGCGAGCGAGACCTCGCCCGGGGAGTGCCCCGACTCCGCCAGCGTCGTCGGCCGCATGCGGAGTCGAAGAAAGCGCCCGGCTCCGACGTGGCGCGTTTCGTCATCCGAAGGCACCGACGACCCCGTGAGAATGAAGTGTCCTGCGCCGCCGCGCTCGCCTACCGCTCGACGAACCTGGTTCCGGAGCGCGGGCACGACCTGCCATTCGTCGATCAGGCGCGAAGACTGGCCGGCGAGAACCAAGCCGGGGTCAACCGCTGCCGCTCGGCGCGCGCCTTGGTCCACGTCCAGTAGAACCTCGCTGCGGCTGGCCTGTCGGGCGGTTTCGGTCTTGCCGCAAGCCCTCGGGCCTTCGATCAGCACAGCGCCCACACTCTGGAGCGCGCGACTCAATCCGGCATCAACAATTCTCGGACGTTGCGACATACAACATCAGTTCGTTAAGACGCCTGCTTGACAATCACCACGGGGACAAGCGCGGGGTCTTTGGGGAAGTGTTTGCGGGCTATCGAGGGCGAGTTTTGCGGTCTCGCCGGTCAGCCGCGGCGCGTTCGCCGCCGCTCGGAATCGGGGGCCGCGGCTGCTTCGCAGCCCCGGCCGCTCGATCGCCGTTCGTTAGCGTCCACCACGCTCCTCTGGCCCGTGCGCGAAGCGCCGGCGCGGATCTCCCCGATCCCGGTCGCCCGCCCGCACGTCTCTCTGACCGGTGAACTTCCCGGGCAACACCGGGCCCGAAATGGGCCGCCGCCGATCGGACCTCCGCGACCGACCAATGCGGCCTGCCGCTTATCTTCTCTATTGCCCGGATGCCTACGTCCTTTTGCCGCACCCGTGACCGCGCTGGTAAAGTCAGGCCCGCTTCTTCAGAGGCGCGCGACGCTCGTTCCACCTGCGTCTGATCGACACGTCACCGCCCACGCTCCTACGACGGGGTTTGTCGCAACTACGCGCCGGCCCTTCGGCCGCCGGCGCACGGAGGACTCACCATGTGCTTCAGGCTTGCGATCTGCTTCATCGCGCTACTGGGACCGCTCGTGAGCACCGGCACTGTGCATGCCGCCGGCGCTGCAAGCATCCTCGGCGCCTTCCCCAGCATCGGCGGCAACGCGAGGCCGCTGCAAGTAACCATCTACGCCATCACCCTCGACGCTATGGTCCCTATGCTGACCCGCATCGGCGAGACCGACATCGTCGGCTCGGGTGTGACTGTGGACCCGGCGCGCAATCTGCTGACCACGACGTTTGATCTGACCGGTGCCACCATCGGACTCTGGGACGTCGTTCTGGTTGATCCGGGCGACCCGGGCAACCCTCTCACTCTGACCGAGGGCTTCACGGTAGAGGACGCAACTCTCCAGCTTTTCGACGTCCTGCCCAGCCTCGGCGGCGAGCCCGCAGCGGCGACCGTCTCGATACACGGACGATACTTCGCCACCGATGCCTCGGCCAAGCTGGTACGTGGACTCGACGAAGTAGCGGGGGTGCAGACCGGCCTGCACATCACCGGGGTCGCCGCTCGCAACGAAGAAACCCTGGTCACCACTTTCGACCTGAGCGGAAAACCCCACGGCACCTGGGATCTTGTCGTAACCAACCCCGAAGATGCGGCGCATCCCGCGACACTACCCGGCGCTTTCACGATCGAGGCCGGAGGTGACCCGCATGTCTACGTCGACGTGGTGGGGCCTGCGCTTTTCCGCACCGGGAGGCTGGTTTCCTACCACATCCTTCTCGGCAACCGTGGCAACGTCGATGCAATCGGCATCCCGATGGTGTTCGGAATACCCGCTGACGCCACCGACCTCGACGTCGACCTTCCTGATCAGGTACCGCCGGCCTGGGATCCGACGGACACGATCACCCAGGACACAACCAACGGCCAGAGGTATCTGCATCTGCCCGCGACTCTGGTGAGACCGGGAGCTCCCGTCGAGTTCACGGTGAGCTTCATCGTCCCTACCAATCGCCAGTTCACGCTCGGCGTCAACTGGTACGAGTAAGGGAGGCGCATGACATGAAGACTTCAGTACGACGCGGACTCTTCATCGCATTGACCGCCGCCGCGATCTCGTTGTCGCCGGCGTCGCCGGGAAGAGCCGACGTCACGCAAGACCCCAACTACCAAGTCATCGTCAACAAACTCGGGCTCTGCTTCCCCGGCCAGATCTGCTACTATGGGCGCGACCAGAATCTCGCGACCCTCGACCGGCTGCGCGAGACCAACCCCGAGCTGTTCGAAAACATCGACTACGGACCCGTCACTCTGGGTACGCACGTCGGCGTCGTGCTCTATCCCAAGAAAGAAGCAGGTCAGAGCTATGCCGACGCGGTCACGGAAGGTCAGGTGATCGAGTACACCAACTTCATCTCCGACGACACCGGCCGCTTCGTCACTCGCCCGTGGGAACGATGGAAAACGGGCTATTGGGGACTTTGGGGCAAGCAAGGTGAGATCGATGATAAAGGCAGCCCCGGCCTCAACCGATTCTTTTTCAATCAGGACATCGAGTTCGGAGAGACCTACTGGGCCGAGGACGGCCCCAAGTATCCGGCGCCGCCCGCCACGAACCCCGATCCCGGCAAGCCCGAGGCCGAGAGCAAGACGGATCTCACAGCCGATTCCAGTGCCGACCCCAACGAAAAGACCGGCAGTGTCGGATCCGGTGTGCCGCGCTACGTTTCAGGCGCCGAGGCGCTGCGCTACGCGGTGTTCTTCGAGAACATCGGAACTGCCCCTGCCCAGGTCGTCACCATCGAAGACAGACTCGACGTATCCAATCTCGATCTGTCCACGTTTTCTCTGGGCAGCATAGCGTTCGGCAGTACTACGGTGAGCGTGCCGGCAGGACGCTCGAGTTTCGCGGAGCTGGTCGACCTCAGGCCCGACATGTACATGTTGGTGCGGATTACCGCGGCCTTGGACGCGGGCGCGGGCGTGGTTCGGTGGAGCTTCGAGTCAATGGAGCCCAGCACCTTCCAACTACCTTTCTTCGACGGCTTCCTGCCGCCGAATGACGATATGGGTAGCGGCCAGGGGCACGTGATCTACACGGTAGAGCCCACGGCGGGGATCGCCTCGGAAACCCAGGTGGGAGTCGGGCGCACGGCAACCATCGTTTTCGACCAGAACGCGCCGATCGACACCAATGATTGGATGAACACGATCGACAAGGTGTCTCCCACCAGCCAGGTGGACCTGCTGGCCGCCGAGCAGACATCCGCGACCTTTACCGTTACGTGGTCGGGAGTAGATCCCGGCTCATCGGGCGTCAAGGACTACACGGCGTGGGTCGCTGAAGACACGGGCCCGTACATGTACTGGCAGCGCTTTACCCCCGATACTTCCGCCCAGTTCACCGGTCGCGCGGGCAAGACCTACCGCTTCTACACGCGTGCGCGCGATTGGACGGGCAATCTCGAGGATGCGCCGGGCCAACCCGATGCTACCACGGCGACCGCGGCGACAGGGCCCGGCCACTTCATGGGATACACGGCGGCGGAATCCGACCGCAAGGGCGATGCTCTTCCGCGCGACTGCACGGTGTCGCTAAACGACCCGCTGTTCGCAGAAGAGGAGAACTACACGCTCTCCAAGACCCGTTCGATTCTGGTACCGGCGGACAAGAACGCAGAGGGAATCACCGACACCGACACTCACCTGCTCGCCTACCTGATGAAAGCTGCAAAGCAGGGCATCGGAGCGCCGGTTGGCCCCGCAGGCAACGAGAAGTTCCCGCGCGCTGCCGCGCATCGAAGACGCGCCGGCATCATCGTCACGAATCAATTCGGAACACTGTCGATCGACACGCTGAAACGAGAACTGCTGCTGGTGCCCACTCACAAAGACCTGGCCGCACCTCCGGCCAGCGTGCCGGCGGCCGAGGCTCTCGACCACTACGAGTGCTACCGCGTGCTCGCGACCAAAGGGCAGACCAGCACCCAGGCTCCCGCGGGCAGTTTCCGTACCGATCTGCAGGCGGTCGTCGAAGACCAGTTCGCTAACGGTCTGATGAGGGTTTGCGCGGTCGGGTCACCGTTGAACGAAGGTGTGCGCTGCAAGAAGGAGACGACCTGCGGCGGGGAAATCGCGGTGACCAGCCATTGTCAGGCGCTCCCTCACCCGGATCTGGGTCAGGCAAAACTCTACGCGCTCAAGCAGCCCCTGTGGCTGTGCAACCCGGTTGCCAAGAGCAATATCGACACCAGCGTACAGACCGATGGCCGTGGGAACCCGCGCCGCACCAACTGTACGGTGACGCCCGCGACGGTTCGCAATCCGGCCAAAGCGTTGATGTGCTATCAGACCGTCACCGCCAGGAAGGTCCTGGACGGCGCGCTGGCCACGCAGTACGGACTCGTCACCGGGAGTACCATCCTGCAAGGACAACACCGTGCGGTAAGTCCGTTCGTGCGCAATCAGCTACCCAACCCGGGCCGGGTAACGACGAGGAAGGAGTTGGTGCTGTGCGTTCCCTCGACGCTCACGATGCCGTGAACTCGACCACGATCCGCTGCGGGTCGCCTTGCCTGGTGCGCAGCATTTCCAGCCCCTCGGCGCCCCGAGCCAGACGCAGGAGGTGTGAGATCGACGTCGAGGCATTCATATCCAATCGTACGTTTTGATAACGGCTTGATCCACCGTCTGATCCCGTGGCGGCGGCGCCGCGCGCGACGCCCGGCGGTATGCACGCGAACGCGAAGCCTCGCCGCGACTGGGGCGAAACCGTTCAGGTCCGCACGAGCCGCACCACGATCGAGCTGGCCACTTCGCGCCGCACGTCGCTCTCGCGCGGCGCCCCGCCCTCGCGGGCAACGTGGTAGAGCATCTCGCCGGTGCGCGGGTTGCGCGACACGAAGGCGCGCAATCCTTCGAGAGCCTCCGGTGAATCCGCGTCCAGGATGGTCGCGGCAGCCGAGACGCGGCGGCCGCGCAAAGTCAGCTCCACTTCGGCTCCACCCTCGAGGTTGCGCCACCAACGCGAACCTTCGGGGCGGGTGCAAAGGTAGAGCTTGCTGCCCTGCTCCACGTACGACAGCGGCAGCGTGTAGCGGCGGCTCGACTTGCGGCCGATCCAGGTCATCAGCAGCACGTCGCGACTGAGCAGCCCGTGAAGGGGCGAGGCCAGCAGCGCCGCGATCAGCGGCCGCATACCGCGCAGCACGCGGATCGAGAACGGGACCTGGTGGGAAACGGCTGGGGACGAAAACGTGTCGGTCGTGCTCATGGGCGCAGTCTGCGGCCTCGCACCCGGTTCAACAAGTCAAGGTTTTTCACTAGACTGGTGAAATGAAGTCACAAGTGCCGCAGGCACCGCAAACCCCGATGGACCCGCTCACCGCCGTCCGCATGCTGATCCAGATCGTCGATGCCGGCAGCCTCAGCGAGGCGGGGCGCCGCGTCGGCCTGACCCCGTCAGCCGTCAGCAAGCAGATCTCGCGGCTGGAGGAGACCTTCGGCGTGCGCCTGCTCGAACGCACCACGCGCAGCGTGCGCGCCACCGACGCCGGTCTCGACCTTTGCCAGCGCACGCGCCCGCTGTTCGAAGCCTTTGCAGAAGCGACCAGCGCGGTGCGCGAACGCCGCCACGACCTCCGCGGCCGTGTGCGCATCTCGGCGACGCCGGCACTCGGACGCACGCGCGTGTTGCCGGTGCTCGCCATGCTTGCCGCCGAGCATCGCGGGCTCGACTTCGACGTGGTGCTGACCGGTGCGCGCCTGGATTTCTTCGAAAACGAACTCGACCTGGCCGTGCGCGAGGGGCCTCTCGACGACTCGTCGCTGGTCGCGCGCAGTCTCGGCACCAGCAGCGTGTTCCTGTGCGCGTCGCCGGGCTACGTCGCCGGTCACGAGCGCGTTCGCGCTCTCGAGGATCTCGAGCGCCACGAACTCGTGCTGGTACCCGCGGCCGCGACGCTCGCCGATCTTCCCCAGCTGCGAACCGCGTCGGGCAAACGCCTGCGGCTGCAGTCGCGCTTTCGCGTCAACGACCTGTTCGGTGTGCGCGAGTTGGCCGAAGCGGGAGCTGGAATCGCTGCGCTGCCCGACTATGTCGCCAACGATGCGCTGGCATCCGGGACACTGGTGAAACTGCTTCCCCGCCTGAGGATCGCCGAACTCCCGGTCCACGCCGTCTATCCCAGCCGGCGCCACCTTCCGCGCCGCGTCGCGATCGTCCTCGACGCGCTGAGCGTCGCGTTCGCGGCGACGCGCGCCGCCAAGCCGCGACGCTGACGCGGTGGCGACCGCGCAACGACAGCCGCCTACGCCCCGCTGCCGGCTTCGAAACTCCGCGCTCTACCTCTCGTCGACCACGCGGTTCTCGATCGTTCCCAGCCCGGCGATCTCGATCTTCACGACGTCGGCGTCCTTGAGCCAGCTCTGCGAGGTCATCCATAGCCCCACGCCGCTCGGCGTGCCGGCCACGATCACTTCGCCCGGCTCCAGCGTGAACGCCGTGGAGATGTGTTCGACGATCTGGTCGCAGTCGAAGATCAGGTCCGACGTGGCGGCGCTCTGGCGCAGTTCGCCGTTGACCCACGTCTCGAGGTCGAGGGCACCGGGAGCGGCGAGTTCGTCCGTCGTCGTGATCCACGGTCCGAACGGACAATGCGTATCCCAGGACTTGCCCATCGTCATCGTCGGTGTTCGCAGCTGCCAGTCGCGCACGCTGACGCCGACGTTGACCGCTTGTTGAAGGTGATCGGTACGACGGAAATCTTCATCCCGCATTCCTCGGCATACGCGCGGCAGTTCGGGCCCCCGGCGAGGATCTTCGGCGGCCTCGCGATCAGAGCCTCCAGCCTAACGTCGGTGGGGCAAGAGAAGAGGTCAATTTGAAGGATCAGCCCCGGCCACTTACGCTTCTTGTGCGCGTCGGAGTTTGGGGTCTATGTCAACTACGGGCCCGCCGAGGGCCCCCGGCCCTCGGCCACGCCACCAACGGCCGACGACGAGTCCACCGGCGTGCACCAACAACGTCCGATGTCGGCGGTCTCTCGCCGCACGCTGACGCGCCTGTCGGCGCTGTTCGCCACCGACCGCCTTGCCGGCGGGTTGCTGCTGACCTCGCTGCTGTCGTACTTCTTCTTCGAGCGCTTTCACGCGCCGCAGAGCCAAGTCGCGGCGCTATTCTTCGCCGCGCGCGTTCTCAATGCGCTCTCGCATTTCGGCGCCGCGTGGCTGTCGCGCCGCATCGGGCTCGTCAACACCACGGTGTTCACGCACATTCCCCCGAGCGTGCTGCTGATGACCGTCGCGTTCGCGCCGAACTTTCCGAGCGCCGCCTTGCTGTCCCCGCTGCACGAGGGCCTAATGGAGATGGATGTGCCGACGCGCCAATCATGCGTGCTCGCGGTCGTCGAGCCCGAAGAGCGGACGCGCGCTTCGGGCTTCACCAATCTTGTGAGGCTCGCTGCCTTGGCCGTGGCGCCGGCCTTCGCCGGCATGATCATGCAAGAGGGATCGCTGATGACTCCGCTGCTGCTGGGCGGCTCGATCAAGATCGCCTGCGACCTCGTTCTGTGGCGCGCGTTCCGCCACCTGCCACCGCCCGAGGAGAAAACAGCGGCGGCGTAGGCCGCCTCCTCATTGTTGCCTACTGGCCCGTCGACGGCCTGCCTCGTCGCTCCGACCGAGGTCAAGGTGCCGTAGACACCACAACTGAACTGGATCCATTCGGGGCCAATGGTCTCATGAACGTCGCCATGTCCACAAAGGCATACAAAGCGAACGCCGTGAAGGTAAGCGTATCGTAAGCCAGCGTTTCGCGAGTGATCTCGCGAAGCTGATCGAACGTAGGCAAGCCGCTCGTCGAGCGCTCCTCTCCCTCGAGAGCGGCAGCCAGACCTCCGTCCAACGCATAGCCGAGCGAAATGTGCGGAGTGAACGGCGGACCTTGAGGTTTGCCGTACTTCACACACCATTGGGCGTGCTCCTGCGAGCGACGAGTGGTCAGCACAGCCAAGTTCTGTTCGGAGACCGGATCGGCGGCTTGGAGTGTCACCACAATAGCGTCGCGCCCGAAGATTCTCAGATCCTTCGCCCGCATGCATATTGGTTCGATGATCTCCCCGGGCGATAAAGGCGCAAGCACCGTTCGAACCCGTTCTAGACTCGCGGGAAGGGCATCGAGAAGCCTTGCGATCTTCCCTCTCGAAATCGCCGGTAGTAACGGCAGGTCGAGGCTACAAAGTCCGTCGCGATACGTCGAGTGATAGGACGGCGGGGGCAGAGCTCGGAACCCTCTGTTTCCCAGCAACGCGTCGAACTTTGCACCGAGCCGTGCCATCGCGGCGAACAATCCCGTCGATGCGCTACTCAACCGCCCGTACCCGCGGGAGTGCCCAACGAAGCGGCTCTCCTCGGATTCCCAGAGGTAGCTGAACCCGTGTAGCGAGGCCCAGCCGTCGCCTGACAGCTTGAGGTTTATGTCGAGATGTTCTGTCATGCGCTTCTCTCCTCGGCCAGACGATTCACGCGGTCCTCGATCTCGTCCAGGCAAGCCTCCAGCGCCGCCCATAGCGCTCTCATCGCAGACCGCAGGGCGCGTGAAACCTTGGCCCCTTCTTTCAAGCGGTCGTCGCCATCGAGCTTGCGCGCTGCGGCGCGATCCTCCGCTGATCTGACAAGCGCCGACTCGAGGGCGAGACGGATCGCTTGAAACTGTTTGGCGACCAGATCGTCGCGGCCGAGCCCCTCGTCAGAGAATTCACCGAGCTCCACGGCTCCGACGCTCCCGCCGTTGCGCAACGTCGTGGCAATGAGATGCGGGGTAGGATCGCTGAACCAAGCAAATCCATCCAGCCACGGGCGACACTGCGTAAGGTCCATGGCCCAGAACTCCGATCTCCATTTCGTCAACCCCAGTGCCAGGACTCGATCTGCTATATCGGGGAACAGGACCTTGAAGAACGGTATCGTCGCGAAGCTGTCCCATTCCTGCTTGATCTGATCGCACTGGATGTCGTAGTCGCCGACCACGAAAGCCAAACTACCGAGGCGCGCCACCATTTTCGCGAGGCCGTCAGCGAGACCATTGAAACGACCGGGTTCTTGCAGAGACTCCGGATCCGGGTCACCCGGAATGAACAGCAAACGACGAGCGTTGATCCCACGTTCGGAAGCGAGTTTGAGCGCCTCGCGGACCGCCAGCCCCCAGCGCACCCCCGTGTCCCTGGCGCTGACGGACCGAAATTCCGCTTCGCCGGGCAGTATCTTGAGAGCATCTTCCGCCGCCCGGCCGCTCTCTCCCTGGGTATCCGCGCAAAGTACCACGAGCTCCGCGCCGATAGAGCTCGCGAGTCTGATCGCAAGTTCAAGCGGTCCCGACTCGCTCGTCTCGTAACTCGCGACGATGACAATGATCCACCCGTCCTTTTCTCCCTCACTCTTCGCGGACTTGACTGATTGCGTGGACATAGCGCTCTCCTTTGTTACGAATAGAACTATCCCCGGTGGCCGCTCGGTCTCTCGCGAACACGCACGGCGACACGCCACAACGACGGCGTAGACGCAGCGTCGTGTTCCCGCGTTCCGGAACGGCCGCTAGCCGGATCGTGGCAAGCTCGACGATTTCCAGCAGTTCTAGCGTCTCGAACGCAACGAGTCCCAACTCCTCCAAACGCACGGCTTCTTCGAGACGCACGACCGCGCTTGGAGGCGCGGGGAACATCCTGCTGACACCAGTTGAAGCGAGATAGCCTAGAGTCACATGCGGCCGGCGCGTCGCCCAAGAACAAAGAACGCTCACTCCGGTTTGCCTCTCCGCTGACAGCGCCAGATCGCACAGGCAGGTCGACACCTGCGGATCAATCGACAGCTCGAGCCCAATGCTTCCTTCCCGGAGAACCACGGCTAGTGGCATGGCAAGGATCGGCTCCTTCGGAAACGCCGTCGCACTTTCCACGAGCCATTCCGCAAGCGTCGCCAGCTTGCTGGGCGCGTACGGCCCGGCTTCGATCGCAAATCCGAACACCGTCAGGTGGAGCGTCTCGGGACTCCTCCAGACTGCGTCGAAGGCGGCAAATACCGCCCGGCTCTGCGACAGCACTTCACGAACCGCGGGAGCCTGCATCCAGCCGACCAGCGACACTCCGAAACGGGAGTCCCACTTGCCATCGGCCGTAATCGGGGTCCGCAGATCCGTAAGATTTGCCATCGACACGCTGAGGAGAGTGCCACCTTCGGGGTCTCTCGGTCAAGAGTTGTACCGGGAGCGTACCTTTGATACTACTAAATACCATGGTCCGCCCTAAGAAAGCTCCGCTCCAACGCGCCAAATCATCTGCTTCTCGCGTTACCGCCACTTGGTTCAGAGACAGGGGCGCTCCGGACGGCGATAAGGCGTTCGCAGAATATTCGGAATGGCTGGCGAAGCACCCGCAGCCTCGGGAATCCTCCGAGCGCCGAGTAATTCTGCGTCTTGCGTCCGGACTGGCTGACTCATCCATCGGCCACTACATGGCCCCAGGGCGGCGCCACAAACTTTCGGAAAAGACGCGGCGACATCTGGCGGAAATCCTACGCGAACTCGGCCAGGAGCCGGATGATCTTCCCGTTGGTCCGCTGCGCTACAGCGGCCACGGGCCACGCCGTCTCGCGCTGATTGCGGAGTTTACGCACGCACCGTCGACACCATACATCTTCGCGGTTACGCGAAGTGTCGCGGCGGAAGCGGCGCGGCGAAACGTCTGGTGTTCGCTGCATGACCTCGCAGGCCGCCCTTTCGAGGATGTCCTGGCTGGCGTCATCGCAAGCGCGCGACCGAACGCTCTTGCGTTGTTGAGGCTCACGCCTTCCGACAGGATACTTGCAATGCTCGCGCGAGCCGACCTTCCGACAGCGCTTATTCACGCTGATCGCGGCGATTATCCTTATCCGATCGTTGTCAACGTGATCCCTGATCATAAATACACTGCAAGTAACGTTGCCCAGTGGTGCCGCGGCGTGCGAGACAGGGAGACGGGACAGCAAGTGCGCGGCATTAGCACGTCGCGCAAGAGACTCGTGTCGGATAGAGGCTGGCCGAGCGATGGTCCGATCGTTCTGATAACAATGCCGTATGAGCGTTCGTCTTCAGCTCCGACTGAGCCTACGTGCACGAATCCTTGCCGGGTCGAACTCGTGCCACCTGAAAGCCAATTGCGCCGGAGTGTCCGCAATGAGCGAATCTTGAAGTTTCGGACCGGAATCAGTGAACGCGAGAACTCTTTCGAGCATGTAGTCGTGCCCGACTATGCCTTTCGACACGCGGCCTGGATTGTTCGCGAGTTCGCGGATTCCGCCCGCGGGTACATCTGCCTCAGCGATGAAATCGCTCTTGGAGTGAGGCTTCTTCTCGAGGGTCGCGGCCGAGACTGTCAAGGACGTGTCCTCGGGTACGATGACTCCTGGCTCGCCTCAGTGGAGAATCTTTCCAGCTTCGATCAGGGCCTAGGGCGCATAGGAGATGCCGTGCTCGAGCACATCTTCGCCGAGACTCGAGCGACATCGGCATCTCTCCCGCAGTTTGGTACGGAATCGCTGATCGAGGTTACGCTGAAATCCAGGGGAAACTGATGCCAACAGCGATAGCCTCACCAACGTGTGAGGCTTGCGTCGCTCCCGCCGCACCACCTGGAAGTCCCCTAGCAGTCAACCATACCGGGGACGAATATTCGTACCAGGTGCCCTTGCCGTGCCATACCCGTTGCGGTATGGCACCTGGTATGGTGACGAGCAAGGTCACGATCACGCTCGACGGCGAACAACTGACCGCGATCCGCGACCTCGTGGAATCCGGAAACGTCGAAAGCGTTTCCGGATTCATCCGCCACGCGGTGACGGTGTCGCTTGCGGACATCGCCGGATGGGGAGCGATGCTCGGCCTCGCTCTTGATCAAACCGGAGGACCTCTTCGCCCCAAGGAGCGTGCCTGGGCCGATTCAGTGTCGCGACCGCGATCGCGACGCAGGCGCAGCGCGGCGTGATCGGTATCACATTCGACGCGGGCGGATTGATCGCGCTGGATCGCAACGACCGGCGGGTGATCGCCCTGCTCGCTCGTGCGGCGGAACTGGCCGCCCGAGTCACGATACCCGCCACCGCGCTGGCTCAGGTCATGCGGCGCCCCTCGCGCCAAGTGCGGTTGGCGCGGCTCGTCAGACAACCGACGACAGCGCTTGTCGCGCTCGACGGCGAACACGCGACCCAAGTCGGCTTGTTGCTGGCCGCCAGCAAGACCAACGACATCGTCGATGCCCACGTCGTGATCTGCGCCCGGCAGCGTGGTCAGTCGATCGTCACCAGCGATGCGGAAGACCTCCGGCGCCTCGATCCCGCCGCTCGCCTGATCGTCATTTGAAGATCCGCTCGATCTGATTCGGCGACGCGCTGATCGTGAGCAAGCCACCACTGGAGGTGGCCGACATCATCCGAGCCCTGGCGGACTGCGTCACCGGAATCGCGGGGCTTGCGGTATCGGCCGCCCAAAGACGAGTCCTGCACCGGCTGGCTGCCTGCCGCACGGCGAGTCTTAGTGGCCACATCGGCAGATGCGACGGTTGCGAGCACGAGCGCATCGCCTACAACTCGTGCCGGAAGGCATTGCCCGAAGTGTCAGGCCGCCAAGCGTGCCCAGCGGTTCGAGGCGTGCCGTCGCGATCTTCTCGCCGCCAGCTACTTCCACGTCGTCTTCACCGTCCCGGCACAGTTGGGTGCGATCGCGCTGCAAACAAGCGGGTCCTGGACGGCGTGTTGTTTCGCGCCGCCTCCGCGACGTTGATCGAGATTGCCGCCGACGCTCGTCATCTGGGCGCCAGGATCGGCCTCGTCGCCGTCTTGCACACGTGGAGTCAGCGGTTCGCAGCCCTACGGAACGATCTCGTTGGGCACGAGCGTTCCGACGACTGCCGAGCGCGCCTGTAGACGGCTACGACCGGCGAAGAGTTGCCCGTCGATGACCGTCTCCTCCCCCACGCTCAAAGAACCGGCGGCGAAAACGGTAGCCGCGATCGTGGAGTGCTGCCCGATCATGGTCTTGCCCCCATGTAGACGGCGCGCGTACAGCACGAGATTCTTCGGCTGCAGGCCGTTGACCAGGTTGATCGTCGCGAATTTCCGAGCCCTGAACGATTGCTGCACGCGCAGGATCACCACCGTATCCGGGTTCCCCGCCCCATCCACGTTGATCGTCACGTTCGGGCCCACCCGCAGCCGGCGATAGTCGACCACGTTCACGGCGCCGGGCAGTGCGGCGGCGACGACAGAGGTCGAGGCAAAAGTCGCCGATCCGAACCGGCCGGTCGTCCCTGGCAATCATGAAAAACGGGTCGAAAACCAGCGCGGTGAGCCAGCGCCCCGGTGTCTATGCCGAAACGTACCCTTTGTCGCAATCCGGGAGAACCGGAAATTCCGTTCAAGTTGCAGGATTCCTAGAAGACTTTCGGCCCCGGACCGCGCAGTCTGCCGACAATAGGGAGAATCGGGTTGGCCGTGATACCGAACCCTGGGTGGGCTTTCGTCGTGCAGTTCGATGCCGACGATCGGCGCAGCGGAAGCGTCGAACACATCGCAACCAGTCGCCGACTGCGCTTCGAGTCGGCGTGCGAACTTCTCGGTTTCCTGACCGAGTATCCCTTCGAAAGTGCGACCACGGAGCTCCCGGCCAAGCCCGGAGGGCGGTCGAAGCAGGCGGCCCGGTAGCTGTCCGCGATAGAAGGGGACGAGGGGGATGCGACACCGGTCCCGAGTCGCAGCGGGAGTGGCTGCCGCTCTTCGCCGGACAGCCGCCCCGGCGGAAAAATTTCAAGACGGGCCTTGTTGTGGGATTTTTTCCCACGCATACTCCGACTCGTTGGGGGCCCCGGCCGGGACCATGACCAACGGGAGGAAGCCATGGATCACAAGACCATCCTGGTGGGAGCGCTCAGCGTGATGTGGATTGGCGCCACCGCCGTCGGCCCGCGGCCCGCCGAGGCTGATGAGCAGAACTGCATCGTGGCCATGAACAAGGCCGCAGAGAAGGTCGCGCGCGCGCAAGGCAAGGAGAACTACCGCTGCGTCAGGGCGGCGACCAAAGGTGCCGAGAGTGCGCCCGCCGCTTGTCTGAGCGCCGATACCAGCGGACGCGTTCAGGCCAGGCGCGACAAGACAGTGACCACTGCAGCCGCACGGTGCGAGCCGGCCCCGAGCTTCGGTTACAGCTCGCCAGCGGTGGTCAACGACAACGCCGCGACCGAGGACGCCGCGGTGGTTTTCGATGTCTTCGGCGACGATCTCGACGCCGCGTTGCTGGGCGGCATCGAGCCGGAGCGCGCCAGGTGCCAGGCGGCGGTGGTCAGAGCGGCCGAGAAGATACTGGCTGCCAAGCTCACCACGTTCAGGACCTGCAAGAAGGCAGGGCTTGCCGCGGGCACGATCGTCGATACGACGACGCTGCGATCGTGTTTCAACGCGGTGGCCAGCGACGGCGCCGGCAAAATATCACCGGCAGTCGCCGCGCTCGAAACGGCGCTGTCGTCGAAATGCGAAGCGGTCAGCGTGGACGCTGCGTTTCCAGGAGACTGCGCAGGCAGCGGCGATTTCGCGGCCTGCATCGAGCGGCACATCGAGTGCAGGGCCTGCCGCACTCTCGATTCCGTCGACTCGTTGAGCGAGGACTGCGACCTCTTCGACGACGCGATTGCCAACGCGAGCTGCCAGACGCCGCCGGCGCCTACGACTACGACCACGACACTGGGTTCCACCACCACCACCACTCTTGCCGGCGCGCTGACCTATCCGATCGCCGATACCGAACAGTCGAGCTGCTACAACAACTCCAGCGTGATCGCCGCTCCGTCGGCCGCGCAGGCGTTCTACGGGCAGGACGCGCAATACGCCGGCAACCAGCCCAGCTACACGCTCAGTGCGGACGGACTGACCGTCCACGACAACGTCAGCGGGCTGACCTGGCAGCGCAGCCCGGATACCGATGGCAATGGTTCTCTCACTTACGCCGACAAACTGCTGTATTCCCAAGCCCTGACGCGGCCGGCCACGATGAACGCCGCCAACTACGGCGGCTATGGGGACTGGCGCCTGCCCACGCTCGAGGAACTCTATTCGCTCATCCTTTTCAGCGGCGCCGAGGCCTCGGAAACCAGCAGTGTCGGCGCGATCCCGTTCATCAACACCGATTACTTCGGATTCGCCTATGGCTTTACGAGTTCCGGCGAACGGGTCCTCGATTCTCAATGGGTCACCACTACGCTGTATGTCGCCAACCCCGACCAGATGTTCGGAGTGAATTTTGCCGACGGCCGCATCAAGGGGTATCCGGCATCGGATGCGGTCGGCAAGAAGTATTTCGTGATCTGCGTGCGTAGCAATCCCGGCTACGGCGCCAATAGCTTCGCCGACAACGGCGATGGCACCATCACCGACGAGGCTACCGATCTGATGTGGGCGCAAGCGGACAGCGCAACGGGACTGAACTGGTCCGAGGCGCTAGCGTGGGTGCAAACCAGAAACGCCGCAAACTACCTCGGCCACAATGACTGGCGGCTGCCCAATCCCAAGGAACTGCACAGCATCGTGGACTACACGCGCTCGCCCGACACGACCGGTTCGGCCGCCATCAATCCCATGTTCATCGTCACGACGATCACCAACGAAGCCGGCCAGCTCGACTATCCGTCCTACTGGACAGGGACCACTCTGGTGGGCACCGGCCCGAGCCCGTACAGGAGAGGCGTTTATGTCTCGTTCGGCCGAACGCTGGGCTACATGAACGGCTCGTGGATCGATGTTCACGGCGCCGGCGCCCAGCGCGCCGAATTCAAGGACGGCGACCCGGCTGACTATCCCCCCGGCTTCGGCCCGCAGGGTGACGCGATCCGCATCTTCAACTACGTCAGGTGCGTGCGGGATGCCGGGGCCTGAGCGGCGCCGGCCGTGCAGAGAGGACCCGTCCATCAGCCGAGCGCGCCGGGCAGCCAGGCGAGCTTCGTCGTCTGGCAACAGGCCGACAAAAAGCTCTTCGCCGCCGGAGTGGGAACCTCCATCGACTATGTCGTGGCACGTTACTTCGCATCCTGTGGAGACGCCGTGCTCGACGCCGCCTCCGAGGCTTGCGACGACGCAAACGCCGTCGACGGCGACGGCTGCGACAGCAACTGCACCCTGACCGCATGCGGCAATGCGGTGGCGACGGCGGGAGAGGAGTGCGACGACGCCAATGTCACCAACGGCGACGGCTGCGATACGAACTGCACGCTGCCTCGCTGCGGGAACGGTGCGAGAGCTCCGGGCGAGGTCTGCGACGACGGCAACCTGGTTGGCGGCGATGGCTGCGAGAACGACTGCAGCTACACTCCCGTGGTCCAGACTGCTTCCGCCGGGGCCACCGTCACCACCGATGCCTCTTTCGAGGGAGCCACGCCGGAGCGCCCGGTACAGACCACGATCACGACGCCAAACGCGGGAGAGATCACCATCACCGCCTCTCCCGCTACTGCCGCACCGACGGGTCTGGCTGTGGTAGGCGCGACGTTGCGGATCGAGGCTCCGCCGGCCACCGCGCAGGCTCCCCTCGCGATCACACTGAGGGTGGACCACTCGGCGATCCCCGCCGAGATCGGCGCTGCCAACCTGGATGTGAGTCGCGATGGTGTCGTCATCGCTGCATGCAGCGGGCCGAGCGGCACCGCAGCACCCGATCCCTGCGTGAGCGCGCGCTCGGTATTGCCCGATGGTGACGCGGAGATCACCGTCCTCACCTCTCACGCAAGCCTCTGGAGCACCGTGGCGCGCGGATTGACCAAGGCGGAACAGACCTGCGTCAACGGGATCAACGGGGCCGGCGCGAAAGTGGCGGCGGCGCAAGCCAAAGCGGCATCCGCTTGCATCAAGGCCGCCGCCAAGGGAGCCGAAGCCGATCCGCAGGGCTGTCTTACCGCCGACGCCAATCAGAAGATCGCAGCCGCCACCGCAAAGACCACCGAGGTCGCCGCGAATGCCTGCGTGCCAGCGCCGGCGTTCGGATTCACCTCGGCCGTCGTGGTCAACGACGCCGCCCAGCTCGCTCCGCTCGATCTGGTAGCCGTTGTGTTCGGCGCCGCCCTCAACACTGCCGTGCTGGCAACGACCAGCGATCCGGCCGGCGCCAAGTGCCAGGGGTCCTTGCTCGAGTCGCTGCAGAAGCTCGCCGGCGCCGAAGCCAAGGCCTTCCTCAAGTGCGCGAAGATCGGCCTGCAGGGCAAGAAGACCGCCGTCATCTTCTCCGCGACCGAATTCAGTCACTGCTTGCACGAGATAGGGATCGACGCGGATGGAAAATGGGCGAAGGCCTCCGCCAAGCTCGTCGCGACGCTCGATTCGGCCTGTCCCGAATTCACGTTGCCGAACTCTATTCCCGGAGGGTGCGCGCACGGCCCGACGCCTCCGGTGTGTTTCCGCCGCAAAGTGGATTGCGGCGTCTGCCGCATGTTCCGCGACACAAACGACCTGGGGATCGACTGCGACCTGTTCGACGACGGGGTGTCGGATTCGAGCTGCCTGTGAACTCCGGGACGACACAGCGCACCTGCGCGGTTTCCACGTCGCTTCCAGCCTGCTCGCGAGCCGCCACGAGCTAGTCGCAGGCCGGAAGCGCGGGCGGGAGCCGCGCTCGAGGAAGAGCAGTCGGCCCGTGCCGCCGGCCAAGCGGCCGCGACTTCAGATCGGGCTGCCGGGGTCGTTGCCCGCGTTCTGTCGTGCGTCGAGAATGATTTCGGTCGTTATCCTTGCCGTTGTCGCCACAACGGTAGAGCACCTGTCGAGCATCCCGGCAGCGAACGCGGCCTGCATCTCGGCGGGATCGTAGAGGTCGAAGAAGCGGCCGAAAAACGACTTCTGCAGATCGGCGCAGCGGCACGCGCCGTGCTCCGCGACGAAGCGGTCACGGAGTTGTTTCGACAACACGCTGGCCGGCAACAGCTTCATCATGTCGCCGAAGTCTTTCTTGTCCCGTCCGAACAGATAGCTTATCGCCATCACGCCGCCCGAGAGCGCGCCGCAGTGCCCGTCTCCGGTCAGTCCCACGCCGTCGGCGAAGCCGGTGGCCGCTCTGAATACGTCCTCGTTTTCTATGCCGAGCGCCTCGAACACAGCGGCGAGCGTGCACTGGGGGCAGCCGCCGTTGCTTCTCTCGTTGCGCCTTCCAGCGTCGAACGCCCTGTCGAGAATTGCCTGTCGTGATCGATCCATGCGCACGGTCTCCCTTACGCCGACTACGCCGCGACGCACGGCCTGTCGCGACAAACGGCGGCCTCGGCGTTGTACCGTCCCGATTCCATTGTCGCAACGGGTCTTCGCCTCGCCTGTGAGCGGCGCGCGAGCACCGGGATGCTGAACACCTACGCGAGCGCGCAGCGCTTCCGGTACGCAATCACTCTGGACAAGGACTGGGAGATGCGCGCCATCCCCTGCCAGGACACCGAAGAAATCGCCCACGGTTCGGACTCAGGATGCGGAGCCCACGGACTCGCAGCCTGGTGCCGGTGCCTCGTCAAAACCTCATCCGACCGAGTCAATGCCGTCGCGGTGTCGTACTCGGATCGCCAAAGGCGTCTGCGCGATAAGGCCGACAGCCACGTAGCCAAAGATGAACGGAACGGAGGCGAGCCGGCCGACCATCCCATCGACCGGAGAGCGAGCCAGACCATCCGTCCCGCAAAGATTTGCGGGATGGCTCGTTACCGCGGCTGTGTTGAGAAGGTGTGGCGCCGAGGTCGCTCGATGCCGCTGATGGTCTCTCGCGCCGACTCGGATTCTCGTCGTCGCTTCAAGCAGCCTTTCGCCAAACGTATCGGTGATGTAGCCCGCCGACACGCGGCAACGCCACAACCTTCGCCTGCGGCGACG
>JACRCR010000111.1 GCA_016218925.1 Deltaproteobacteria bacterium
AATTCGCGCAACTGGCCTGCCAGATCGTGACCAATCCGTATCTGAACGGAGAGACGATCCGCTTGGACGGCGCGCTGCGGATGCCGCCGCGTTGACGACACGCGGCGCGGCGCCGGTGCACGGCTAGAAAACCGAGTACCCGCCGTCGACGTACAGCGTGTCGCCGGTGTGGAAGTCCGAGGCTTTCGAGGCCAGGTAGACTGCGATTCCTTCGAAGTCTTGCGGGCGGCCCCAGCGCCGCGCGGGCGTGCGCTGCACGACGGTGTCGCGCAGCTTGTCCCACGCTCTTGCGGCCTCGGTCATCTCGGTCTCGATCCAGCCCGGTATGATGGTATTGGCCTGGATGCCGTCGCGGGCACATTCCACCGCGAGCGAACGCACCAGCGCGCAGACTCCGGCTTTGCTCGCCGAATACTGGGCTTGGCGCGGCATGCCGTGCATCGACCCGACCGATGCGACCGCGATCAGCTTGCCGCCGCCGCCGCGCGCCTTCATGTGCCGCACCGCCTCGCGAAAGGTCAGGAAAGCGCCGACCAGATTGACGTCTACCACCGCGGTCCAATCTTCGAGCGACATTTCGGCGAACGCTGCCTGACGTCCCACGCCGGCGTTGGCGAAGCACGAATCGACACGGCCGAAGCGCGCGAGCGTTTCCTGCATTGTGCGCGCGACATCCCGTTCGCTGGCGACGTCACAGCCGAACGCGTGCGCGTCGCGCCCGAGCTCGCGCAGTTCCGCTACGGCAGCGGCGTTCTTGGCGGTGTTGCGACCCCACACGGCGATGCTTGCGCCGGCCTTGGCCAGCCCCCGCGCCATCCCGAGACCGATCCCTCCGTTTCCGCCCGTGATGAGCGCGACATGTCCCTCCAGGTTGAAAAGCATGGGGCCTTCCTAGCGTGGGGGAGAGACCGGTCAACACGCGCCGGCGCGGTTGGCAGCGACGCGTGCTCGATTCGGACAACCATTGCGCGCGGGAAGCTGCGCGAGCAGGCGAAGCGTGGAGTCGGAAGCGCATTCCTGGCAGCCTCGGGATCGATGCCGAAACCCGACCCTCGCAGGGTGGCGCTGGTGCTGGTGGATCATGGCAGCCGCGACGCCGACGCCAACGCCGTCGTCGACTCTGCGGCGCGCGAACTGGCCCGGCAGGGCGGGGATCGTTTCGTCGCGGTACAGGCTGCCCACATGGAACTGGCTTCGCCTTCGGTTGACGAGGCTTTCGAGTCGGCTGTGGCAGCGGGCGCCGAGGTTGTCGTGGTGGTCTTGTTCTTCCTCGGTCCCGGCAGGCACTCGACGCGCGACATTCCCGCCCTGGCCGCGCGCGCGGCGGCGCGTCATCCGGGGTTGCGGGTCGTCATTTCAAAGCCTCTTGGAGAAGACCTGCGACTGGTCGATCTCGCGTTGGTACGCGCCGAAGAAGAGCTCTCTCGCGCCTCGATCGCTTGCCGGCGCAAGCGTCGCCGCGGTTCGTGAAGGACCCGAAGGCTCTTCGCTGATCCGAGCCTGCTTGCTCTGGGCATATCGCAGGACCGGACGCGCACCAGAGGCTGGTGGCGCGTTCTTCGTCGCGGCTCTCGACGGCGTGCCCAGCCATCGCTGGGGGGCCTCTCGCCTCCATCAAGACCCATCGTGTTCCGAGCCCGTAGCGAGTCGGGTTGACGTTCCGTATTGAACATGATTATCAAAATGCCGGATTCCCGACCTCATGAATGCTTCGAAGAAACTGTGCTGGTCGCAAGAAATGCCGCGGCTGATCCATCCATCCGTCGCCCCGTCGCGGCCAGCAAGTACGCGGATCATCTACCGAAGTTGTCGAGTTTACGCCGGCGGCGTGACGCGCGGGGTGCCGGTTCGCGCGGGCGGTTTCGGCAATGCCGCGGTTCTGGTCCGTCTGGTCGGCGCGGCGGTGTCCGTTGCGCTCGTCGGCGCCCCCGCCTGGGGACAGGCCGGCTCCGACGCCACGCCGTACCACGCCGGCCGCGATTCCGGCGCTCCCGCCGAGGCACAGCTGGAGGAGGCCCGGACACGCACCCAGCTTCGCCCCAGGCCGATGGTTGCGCCGGCTGTCTCCGAGCCCGGGTGGACGATCGACCTCGGTGGCCAGACGCGCGTGCGAGGTGACTTCGTGCGAAACCAGAGCCTCACGGATTTCACGTTCACTCCGGGGCATGAGGAGTTCCAGCTCCTGCAGCGCACCCGCCTGCGTGCGTCGGTCGAGAACGCGGATCTCGGGATTGCGCTCTTTACCCAGGGCCAGTGGTACGGGCGCTGGGGCGGCACGGACGAGGGATCGGATCCCGACTTGTATCAAGCCTACATCGAGTGGCGCGACGCTTTCGGCCTGCCGGTCAGCGTAAGGGCCGGCCGTCAGGATTTTTCCTACGGCTCTGCGTTCTTCCTGGGTGCCAATGATTTCTACAACGGCCTCAGTTGGGACGGGCTCCAGGCGCGCATCCGCGCGTCGAGCGACCTCGGTATCGACCTGATCGCCAGCCGAATGGTCGAACTCACCCCTGGCGACCCCGAAGTCTTTCTTACCGGAATCTACGCGACCTACGCGGCGTTCGAGGGGAGTTCGCTCGAGGGCTACTTCTTTCATAGCAGAGGTGGCTACCCATTCTTCCACCGTGAATTCCAGAAGGACGATCCCGACCAGAGATGGTTCACACTAGGGACCCGCGTCGCGGTCGCGAAGTGGGGATTCGACGCCGAGTTGGAGCCGCAATTCCAATGGGGACGGGTCGAGTCCGTGTCGGGCGGCGGAAGAGACGAAGTGCGCGCCTACGGCGGACACCTCGACGTCGGATATTCGTTTGAAGCGAGTTGGGAGCCACGCGTCTTCGCTGCGTACGCGCTCGGCTCCGGTCACGACGATATTTCCGACGGACGCTACGAGGAGTTCCATGGGAACGCCTTCAACGACAATTACCTGGTGGGCGATACCGGCGTAGTCGCGGACCTGAGCGGCGTGACGGTGGCAGGCGTTCATTCGAGCGGCATGCACGTCGGCGTTGCGGGCGTGTCGGTGCGCCCGCTCGACTCTCTCGATCTGAACGTCGACCTACACCGCTTTGTAGGTATGGATGCCCCTTCCGGATTCAGCAGCGACCTCGGTGTGGAGTTGAACCTGGTGGCCGCATATCAGATCAGCGACCGGCTCTCGGTTGTCGTGGGGCTGAACCGCTTCTATCCGGGCCGTTTCTTCCGACAGGCCGGCGCAAGCGGCCGCGACGTCGACTATGTGTACTTGCAGACTCAGATCGAGTTCGGACGACGCTCGCGACTCCGAACACGTCTCGGCTCATAGCGGTCCCGGTGACGGAGACTACGGCGCCGTCACCGGTGACCGGCTGCTCAGCGTACTTTCATCTCGAACTCGTCGCCGACATTGCCGCCCGCGTCGCTCAGGATGGTCGTTCCGACCGCCAGTGGTGTCCCGCTGGCGAGTCCTGCGCTGACTGCAGCACGTATCTTGATCGTGCCGCTACCGGGCAGGATCGAGTTCCAGCGGAGCTGCGCGCCGTCGGTCGTGCTCGGCGTCGGCAGCGCGGAGACGAACGTCAGTCCCACGGGCAGATTGATGACCGCCTCACCGCCGGTCGCCAAGTTGCGGTAGCGCAACGTCAGGCTCGTTTCCACGCCGGGTGTCACGTAACGGGCGCCGCCGAGAACGACACTCAGGGCCTTGGTGGAGGTGAAAGGATCGATGGCAGGCACGATCACCGGCGCGTCGAGACCGCTGGTCATGATCTGCCCTGTCGCCGCGTTGGCAAGCGCTACGTCCATCGAGATGATTCCGCCGCGCGCCGCGAGGCTTGGCAGCTGCGCCTTGCCGCGAATCTTGACGACTCCAGTGGGGCCGACACTGCTCCACGCCAGCAGCGAACCATCGATCGTCGTCGGCTGTGGCGTCACGCGTACCAGTTCGACGTCCGGCGACAGCAGCGCGGTCATGCTCGATCCGGCTCCTACGTTGCGATAGCGGACGGTGGCGTTGACGGTTCCGCCCGCGATAGCGCGTTTGCTGCCGGTGACGCTCAGTGTCGTCCTGGCACTGGAACTGGACGGGGGCGGCGGGTTCTGCCCCGGGGAGGCGACCACCGCGATGTCGGTTCCGATCTTCTCGCGCAGAGCCGCGTCCCTCAGCAGTATCTGGTTCGTCAGTACGGTGTTGGCTTCCACTCCGGCAGGAATGTTCACCGTGATGTAGGCGACTCCCGCGCGTCCCGCCGGCAGCACGGGGATGTCGATGGTTACCGTGTTCAGGTCGTGATCGATCGTGTGACTCTCCTCGGAACTCACCGAGACGATCTCTATTCCAGCAGGTACGTAATCGGTGATGCTGACTCCGCTTGCGTCCACGCACGGATCGCACCACAGGCAGCGATAGGTGATCTGCGCGCCGGGCATCGGTGTACCGATGTGCCGCTTCTTCATGACCAGCGAGCAGTCGGTACCGCCGCCGCTGGTGCTGCTGGCCGCGCAGCCCTCGGACGCGAGTCCCGAACTGTAGATCGTGCCGGGGCCAGTGCTGCCGGCGCCATCGGCGCAGTTCTCGAGGAGATACCCGGCGGCAAGCGACGCCGACGTTTCCGCGAAGACCTGGAAGCTCTGCGCGGCTCCCGCAGCCAGATCACCGACCGACCATTCGACGTACTGCCCGGCCTGGACCGCAGGCGCGGGCATTGCGTTCATGTAGGTCGTCCCGCTCGGCAGGACATCGCTGGCGACCACATCGTACGCGGTCGCCGGTCCGGCGTTGCCGACGGTGATCGTGTACGTGACGATCCCACCAGAAGGAACCGAACTGGGAGAGACGCCTTTGCTCACGTGCAGCAGCGCGGTACCCGCTCCGGTTGCGGCTACCGTGGTTGGCTCGGTGACCACCAGCGCGCTGAACCCATCGGCGTCGAGCACTGCGCTGTTGGACAGCGTTGTTCCATCGGCCAGACCGCCGTCGACAGTGGTGACGATGGTGATTGTCCCTACCTGGCCAGGGTCCAGAGAGCCGATAACCCAGATGCTGTCGCCGATGTCGGGATCGGGCGTCGCCGACGAGAACGTGGTGCGCGGATCGTAGGTCTCGGTGATCGTCACGTTGTCGAGCGTGGCTGCGGTCGGGTTCGAGTAGTTGATCGTGTAGGTCAGCACTCCGCCGGCCGTGACCGGATCGGGCGAATCGGTCTTGGTCATCGTCGGTCCGGTGGCACCGGGGATGACGTCGGTGGGCTCGGAATCGTCGTTGTCGGCGAGAACAGGGTCATCCTGCGTCGCCGTGACGCTGACGTTGTTGCAAATGTCTTCACTGCCGTCGCAGGGCCCAGCCGACAATGTCCCCGCCGTCGGCGCGCCGGCGCCCACGGTGGCCACAATCGTGAAGTTGGTAGTGGCACCGGCGGCGAGAGTTCCGAGGTCGCAGGTCAGCGTTCCCGCCGGTGCCTCGACGCAGCCGCCGGTGTTGCTGACCAGGACTTCCTCGGCATCCAGAACGTCGGTCACCACGACGTCGGTCGCGGCGCTGGGCCCGGCGTTGGAAACCGTGACGGTGTAGACGAGGGTGCCGCCCTGGGAGACCGGATCGGGGCTGTCGCTCTTGGTCACCGACACGTCGGCCTGTGCGGGCGTGACATCGCTGGGCTCGGAATCGCTGTTGTCGGAGGGATCCGGATCAGGCTCGGCAGCGGCGACGTCGGCGTCGTTGCAGATGTCCTCGCTGCCGTCACAGGGGCCAGCGGACAGAGTCCCGGCAGTCGGCGCGGTGGCGCTCACCTGCACCGTGACCGTGAACGTCGTCGAAGCCCCGGCTGCAATCGCGCCCAGGTTGCAGGTCAGCACTCCGGCCAGATGTGCGCATCCGCCGGTGTCGCTGGCGTAGGTGGTTTCGGCATCGAGCGTGTCGTTGACGACGACGGCGCTGGCGTCGCTCGGGCCGGCGTTCGACACCGTAAGCGAGTAGACCTGGGTTCCATCCTGAGCGATCGGATCGGTCGCGTCGCTCTTGGCGATCGACAGATCCGCGCTGGCCACGATCGGGGTTGACGAAGTGGACGTGTTGTTGGCTGGGCTCGGGTCGGAGGTCGTTGACGAAACCGTCGCCGTGTTCAGCAGCGGGTCGGGAGTGGTGTACGAAGACGGCACCGAATAGGTGGTCGTGATGGTCCGGGTGGCACCGGCGGCCACAGTGCCGAGCGCACACGGGTAGGCGACGACGCAATCGCCTGCGTTGGAAACGAAGCTGAGTCCCGCCGGTGTCGTATCGGCGACGCTGACCGCCTCGGCGTCGCCGGTTCCGTTGTTGAGGACGGTGATGGTGTAGACGACGTTGGCGCCAGGTGTCGCCGAAGCCGGCCCGGTCTTCGTGATTGCGACGTCTGCCTGCGAACTGACATCGGTCGGCTCGCTGTCGGTATTGTCGGTCGGGTCGGGATCGGCCTGCGTTGCGGTGACTGAGATCTCGTTGCAGAGGTCTTCACTGCCATCGCAAGGACCGGCCGAGAGCGTGCCGCCGGTCGGAGCCGTGGCACTGACCGTCACGGTTATCGTGAAAGTCGTCGAACCGCCGCTCGCGATCGCGCCGAGGTTGCATGTGAGAGAGTCCCTGACGTCGCAGGAGGCGGGGAGGCTCGCGCGCAATGGATAGTTGTGGAGTTCGAGCCCGATGGCGGTCGCACCCATGCTGAGGTTGCCGGCCGTAGCGACGCGCCCGTTCAGCGAGGTTTCCACGAACAGCGTCGATGTGGCGGATCCGGCCAGGACGGCGCCGCGCAATTGGGAAGCGCCGCTGAGGTTCACCGCGGCGGCGTCGGGGAAATTCCACGCGATGCGTTCGGCGAGACGGTCTTCGCTGCCTCCGCCAACCATGTTGGTGAAGGTGAGCGTTGCCGCATTGACGGTGATGGTCTCACCGCTGCCCGGCTTGTTCATGTTGACGAGAACGGTCGCGTCCTGCGGGAAGTTGTCGAACACGATCGAGCCCGCGAATCCGGGATCCAGATCCTGCGCGACATTGAAGACGTACAGCCCGCTGGCACCATCGGTGCTCGCGAACGTATAGGTGCCGAATCCGTCGTCGGTGAACGCGGCGTTGGCGCTGGTCGGCTGCGCGTCCAGGCAGGCGCTGCGCGATTCGAGCCCTGCTGCCGCCGCCTGGAACGGCGCCAGGTCCATGGCCGGATCGGCGATGAGCTGTCCATCCGTGCCGCCCGGGATGTCGCCGGGGCTGAAGCTGCCTGACAGCAGCGTGCCTTTGTAGCGCAGGTTCCCCGGTACGTCGGTCGCACCGACGAAGCCGCCGAAGATGACGTTGACGGCGGCAGAAGCGCTGAGGTTGCCTCCCACCGTCACGAAGTCCGTACCGTCGTCGGGGACCACATACGATCCCGCGCCGACCAAGCCCATATTGAAAGCGTCGCCGGGATTCTTCGTTACCGACAGATCGCCGCCGACAAAGATGCCGCCCTCCATCTCGGCACCACCGGCCAGCACCGTCAGATTTCCGCCGACGAAAATGTTGAAGGCGTTGTCGCGCCCCTGCACCGTGGGGAAGAGGTTGCTCGGAGGATACGGATACGGGTCCGGACATCCGGGGGCCGCGCCGGCTGCGCAGTCTGCGAATACTCCGTCTACCGGTGCGAGCAGAGTGCACCCGCCGGTATCGCTCACGTAGGTCGTGTCGGGATCGAGGGTATCGGTTACCACGACGTCGGTCGCACTCTGAGGGCCCGTGTTCGATACCGTCACCGAGTAGACCTCGGTGGCGCCAGGCGCGACCGGGTCGGTGGCATCGGTCTTGGTCACCGATAGATCGGCCTGATCGGGGCTCACGTCGGTAGGCTCGGAAGCGGAGTTGTTGGTCGGATCGGTATCGGTCGTCGATGCCGATACGCTGACGTTGTTGCAGATGTCCTCGCTGCCGTCGCAGGGGCCGGCGGACAAGGTCCCCGCCGTCGGCGCTCCGGCCGTTACCGTAGCGGTGACCTGGATGTCCTGGGATTGCCCGGCGAGCATTGCGCCGAGGTCGCAAGTCAGAGTTCCGGCCGGTGCCTCCACGCAACCAAAGTCGTCGCTGACATAGGTGGTGGCCGAGTCCAGCACGTCGGTGACGACGACATCTTGGGCATCGTCGGGTCCCGGATTACTGACGTGGATCGTGTAGATGACGTTGGAGCCGCGGCCGATCGGATCGTATCCGGTGTCGTCCTTGGTGATCTGCACATCGGCCTGGGCCGGCTCGACGTCGGTCGGTTCGTCATCGGCGTTGTTGGCCGGGTTCGGGTCGGTTGTAGATGCCGACACGGTGGCGTTGTTGCAAAGGTCTTCACTGCCGTTGCACGGGCTGGCCTGGAGCGTTCCGGCGGTTGGCGTACCGGTCGGCGCGAAGACCGTGATCTGGAACGGCACCGAGGCGCCGCTCGCGATCGTGCCCAGAGCGCAGGTCAGCGTCCCCGCAGGGGCTTCGACACATCCGCCCGAGGCGGTATCTTCCAGATAGAACTCGTTCGAATCGAGAATGTCGACCACCTGCACGTTGTTGGCAGCATCGGGACCCGCATTGGTCACCGTCACGGTGTAGGTGAGGATTCCGCCTTCGCGCAGCGGGTCGTCGCCGGTGTCGCTCTTGGCGATCGACAGGTCCGCGCTGACTGCGGTGACGTTGGTTGGCTGCTCGGCGGTGTTGTCCGCTGTGACCGGATCGGTCGAGTAGCTCGAGGCGGTCGCGGAGTTGCAGATATCCACTCCCGGCGCGGCGCAGAGTCCGACTTGCGTGGTTCCCGCCGTAGGCGCCGA
>JACRCR010000110.1 GCA_016218925.1 Deltaproteobacteria bacterium
AGCACGATGCGCCGGATCGTCTGCCACTTCGAGGCCCCGCACGCATAAGAACCCTCGCGCATCGAACTCGGCACCGCGGCCAGCGCCTCCTCGGTTGCGACGATGACGACTGGAAGCGTCAGCAGCGCAAGCGTCAACGACGCCCACAAGATGCCACCGGTGCCGAAAGTCGGAGTCGGCAACTTGGACGAATAGAAAAGCTGGTCGATGCCGGCGCCGACGATGTAGCAGAAGAAGCCCAGCCCGAAAACGCCGAAGACGATGCTCGGCACTCCGGCCAGATTGTTGATCGCGATGCGAACGGTGCTGACGATCAGACCGCCGCGCGCATACTCGCGCAGATACAGCGCCGCCAGCACGCCGAAAGGCGTCACCAGCAGCGACATCAGCAGCGTCATCACGACGGTACCGAAGATCGCCGGAAAGACGCCGCCCTCGCTATTGGCCTCGCGCGGGTCGTCCCTGACGAACTCCGCCCAGCGCGACAGGTAGACCGAGATCTTCTGCCCCAGGCCGAGCCGGTTGGCCGGGTACACGCGCACGATGTCGGCCAGCGCCAGCCGGGCCTCCCGCCCCGTCGCAGTGCGGGCCAGGATCTGAAAGCGGGCGTTGCGGTCATCGAGGATCTTGATCTGCGCTCGGATGCGATCGAACTCGGCGGTGGCCGTGGTCTCGACCGCCGCGAACGCCGCGCCGGCGCTGGCGGCCTCAGGCGAATGCAGTCCGTGGGCGACCTCGGCACCGTGCTGAAGCAGACGTGCCGCTTCGAGCCCGCGGTTTACCGCGCCGGTGTCGTCGGTCTCGAGCGAGCGCCGCTCTTTCCAGCGCGCGAGCACTTCGTCCCGGGTCTCGAGGATCTTCTTCCACACCTGGTCGGGAGTGTCGGCAACCGCGGAGCCGTCGACCAGAAACGCCGCCGGCTCGCCGTAGAAGCGTCCCCAACTGCGACGTTCGAAGACCAGTGCCCACTCGGGAAGCGACTCGCTCTGAATCTCGAAGTCGCTGATCCATCTGAAGTGCTCACCGGTCAGCTCGAAGTTGCCGGTGCGCAGCATGCGTCGCAGCGACCAGCCGTCGTTGGCCGCAACGGCCGATAGCGCCTGCTCGCGCTGGTCGGGACCCAGAGCGTCGAATACCGAGGCGGCCGGCCGAAACCACTCCTGTCGCGCGACTTCACCCATCACGGTCTCGCCGTCGCGCAGTTGGTAGCGCACCACCGCAGATGGCCAGAAGGTTCCCACGCCCTGGTACACGACGAGCGCGACCAGACCCAGAATCATCAGCAGCGCGGTGGCCAGCCCGCCGCCGGTGAGCCACAGCAGCGGCTCGCCGTGAGCGCGGATGGAGCGGCCGGCTCCGCGCACTCGCCGCGTACGGCCGCCTTTGGTGGTTGCCGGGCTCATAGCTGGTAGGCCCGTTTGCGAAAACGCGACCGGACCAGCTCGGCCGCGGTATTGAGCACGAAGGTCATCACGAACAACGCCAGTGCTGCCAGGAACAGGGTCCGGTAGTGGGTGCTGTTGCGCACCGCTTCGGGCAGTTCCACCGCGATGTTGGCCGACAACGTGCGAAAGCCGTTGAACACGTTCCACTGCAGCACCGGCGTATTGCCGGCCGCCATCAGCACCACCATCGTCTCGCCCACCGCACGGCCCAGACCGACCATGACGGCAGAGAACAGCCCGCTCATCGCGGTCGGAACCACGATCCGCACCGCCGTCTGCCAGGGGGTGGCGCCGAGCGCCAGCGAGCCCGCACGCAGGTTGTCGGGAATGCTCGACAACGCGTCTTCGGCGATGGTGTAGATGATCGGAACCACGGCGAAGCCCATCACGAAGCCGACGATCAGTGCGTTGCGCTGAATGTAGGTGCCGAGAAAGCCGCCGCGAAGGTCGAGCCCTGCAAACGAGAGCGCCTCCGCAGCCGCCAGCGCCGCCGCGACGCTGAGGAGCGAGAGCAGAAGAAAGCGCAGCAGCGACTGCGCGGCGGTTGCGCCGGGCAGAAGCCGTTCCATACGCTCGGCCCGTCCGGCTACCAGCACGCTGGCCAGCGCCGAGACCGGCAGAGTCAGAATCAGCCAGCCACCGGTAGCGTCACCGCCGTGACCGTCGAGCCACAGCTTGACGTCTCCGAGAAACAGCCAGCGTTCCGCCAGCGGACCGACGACCATCGCTACCGACAGCCCGAACACGATCGCCACGCCCGACAGCACGAAACGCCGGCCTTGCATCCCGGCCCGTACGCCCTGCGGAAACAGCTGCCACAGATGGGCACACAGCAGCAACACGAACGGCACCGTAACCAGCGCGGCCAGGAATTCGGGGACTATCCGTTCGATCACCGGCGCGAACACCAGCGCCGCAAGGAAGCCGAGCACCACGCTCGGCAGACTCGCCATCAGTTCGATGGCGGGTTTGACGATCGACTTGACCTCCGGTCGCAGGAACTCGCTGGTGTAGATCGCCGCCATCAGCGCGATCGGAACCCCGAACAGCATCGAATAGAAGGTCGCTTTGAGGGTGCCGAACACCAGCGGCCACAGGCCGAGCTTCGGTTCGAACTCGTCGGTGCCGCTCGATGACTGCCAGCTATGCTCGGGACCGGCGTAGCCTTCGTACCAGACGGGACGCAGCAGCGCGCCCAGCGACGCCTCGGGGTGAGGAGCGTCGAGGGTCGCCGCGAGGAGTTCTCCGTCCCAGGCCACGAGCGAGTCGTCGTTGGGCGCGAGCGCAACGACGCTGACCGGGCGTGAAGAGCCACTGCGACTCTCGGCCAGCAGGCGCCCTGAGGTGACGTTGAAGATCCGCAAGGTACCGTCGGCGTACCCGACAGCGAGCGAGCGGGTGCGGGCCGAGGAACCGAGCGCGGTCACCGCGGCCGGGCCGGTGCCCAGGTCGTGTGCCGGCAGCAGGCGCATGCCGTCGGCGGTGCTCATCGACGGCGCCGGAACGCGAAACCACGCCCTGACGCTCCCACTGGAGTCACCGACGATCAGCGTGTTCTTGCCATTGAGCCAGGCGAGCTCGGTCAGATGCGCCCCGGTTCCCGCCGACAGGTCGACCTCCTCGGCGATCTTCGGTTTCTCGAGATTGCTGACGTCGACGCGCATCGCGCGTCCGTCCTGCCACACCGCGATCGCGCTGTTGCCGCCGCCGTGCAGCAGCAACCACCGAGGGAGCCCCGCGCTGTGACTCGGCCGCAGGCGAAGCTGCCCGGTCTCGGTATCGATCCGATCTTTGCCGGTCAGCAAATTGCGCGTCCTGGTCAAGCGCGTGACGCGCAGCACGCCACGCTCGTCGACCGAAGCCTCGACCGGTCCGGTCGGCGTTTCGGAGAGATCCACCGCGACGATCGCCGCGCCGTCGCAGACCTGAATCGGTTCGTCGGCGGTAAATTCCACCGTGTGCAGTTCGAACTGGTCGGCAGAGACCCGTCTGGCGACGCTACCGTCGTAGACGAAGGTCTCGCCGACGCCGCGTTGCAGCGCCTGCTCGGACATCGACGAGGCGTCTCGGTACTCGGTGCGCGGCGCGGCGCGCACCAGCCGCGTGGTGCCATCGGCGAATCCGAACACCGCCTGCGTCGAGCGGACCGGGAACGCGTACGCAGTCGGCGCGATCGCAAAGGGCCTCACCTCGCCGAGAAGGCCGCCGCTGTATCGGCCGCCGGCCTCGGCGCCGCGACCGGCGCCGGCCGAAAGCACCACGAAGCGAGACGCGGACGTGTAGGCCCAGATCGTCAACAAAGTGTCGTCCTCGCCGATGGCGAGGACTCGTTGCTGCGCGCCGGCGCCGGCAAGCGCGCCAAAGACCGGCCGCGGCCGCGCCAGGTCCGCTCGCATGAACAACGGTGCGACCACCCAGACCAGGAAGACGAAGACGGTCGAAACCGCGACAATGGTTCCGACGCCACCGATGCGGATCAGGTTTCGCGCGAGGGCGTCGAAGAACCTCACCGAAGGGCGGGTGGTGCGACTTCGGCGCGCTCTGGAGACGACTCGTGACAATCGCGTGCAGCGCCGGCGAACGCACCCTGGACGCGCGTTCGCCGGCAGCCCTCGGGCTACTCGAGCCCCAGCGCCTTCTTGTTCTGCTGGACCAGCGCGGCAGTCAGCGGGAAGTATCCGTCCTGCACGGCTACCTCCTGCCCCTGCCTGCTCAGCACGAAGCGCAGGAACTCGCGGCGAAGCGGATCGAGAGGAGTACCGGGTTTGACGTTCACGTAGATGTACAGGAAGCGCGACAGCGGGTACTCACCGGTGTAGGCGTTTTCCGGCGTCGCCTCGATGGCCTTGGCCGGCGGGGTCTTGGCCAGCGGCACCGCGCGCACGTCGGCGGTTTTGTAGCCGATCCCGCTGTAACCGATGCCGTACTCGTCGCTGGCTACCGCCTGCACCACCGCCGAGCTGCCGGGCTGCTCCTTGACGGTGTCGCGGAAGTCTCCCTTGCCCATCGCGTTTTCCTTCATGAAGCCGTAGGTGCCCGAAGCCGAGTTGCGACCGTAGAGACTGATCGGCCTGGCGGCCCATTCGCCGGTCAGGCCCAGGTCGCCCCACGTATTGATGCTTTCGACACCCGAGTTGCGCGTCTTGGAAAAGATCCCGTCGACTTCTTTGAGCGAAAGCCGCTTGATGGGATTGTCCTTGTTCACGTAGACCGCGAGCAGATCGATGCTGGTGCCGATCTCGGTCGGCTCGTAGCCGAACGCGCTCTTGAAATCCGCCTTCTCGGCGTCCTTCATCTCGCGGCTCATCGGACCGAACTGCGCGGTTCCCGCCACCAGCGCCGGCGGCGCCGTGGACGA